>DATJHY010000147.1:0-26765 GCA_035493635.1 Gemmatimonadaceae bacterium
TTACTCGCCGACGATTCACCGCGACGTGACGCCGCACGGGGTGAGGGTCTTCAGCCTGTGCGGGTGCTGCGGCGCACGACTCGAGACGAGCGCGACGCTCTGCGAGGAATGCGCGCAGAAGCGTAGCGGGCAGACTCGCCCGTAGTGACGGTTCGCGTGAATTGGGGTCAGACTCGATTTAGGGAACTGAAAATCGAGTCTGACCCCAATTAGCAATTTGTTGCAGTGGACGGGTCAAGCCGGGCCCGACGACAGACGGCCGATATCTGACATCCGACTTCAGACTGAACCGAAAAACCGCAAAAAGGGTCAGAGTCGAATTAGCACGAGCGCTAATTCGACTCTGACCCTTTTTAGGGCGGTACCGCCCAACGCCCTTCTCTGATGTCGGAAGTCGGATGTCTGCCGTCCGTCGTCGGGTGCCGCCCTGAAGGCAGCCGGCCGAGACCAAGCCAGCCCGAGGTCGTCCCGCCGTCACCCGCTAGCATCTCCCCTCTCCGCAGGCCAACTTTCAGCCCAGCCCGCCTTCACACGCCGCATGCCTCTTGCAGAGTTCCCTCGCATACTACACGCGAGCGAATTCATGGCACACGACAGTGGACCGCGCGGTCTGGTGACGCTGGTATGCTTGACCTGCGGCAACGAGAAGTCGTACGACAAATCGGTACCCAGCGCCGTGACTTGCGAAAAGTGCGGCGGCACCGTGTTCCGGACCTTCGCCACTCCCACCGAGCCCGATGAAGCCTCGATCGCCCAACTCGAGGAGCAAGCCCGCAGCATCAGTTTCGGCGACTCGTCGCCCGACACCGCTCCCGGCGACGTGCGCGACCTCGACTCCCGCTAGCTCGGTCCTGGCGCGACGAGCCCGTCGCGCATGACCGCCGCCCTCCCCCTCCTTTCGGAGATTGCCGCACGCGCCGGCGATATGCCCTCGCTGCGCGATGTCAACAACGTCCTCCGGCTCGATCTGCTCGCGAAGCTCGCGCTCGCCGTCATCCTCGGCGGCGCGATCGGGCTCGAGCGCGAGATCAAGGCCAAGCCCGCGGGCCTCCGGACGAACATTCTCATTTGCGTCGGCGCCGCGCTGCTGACCGACGTCTCGGTCCGCATCGGCATGATCGATGGACCGCCGCGCGTCGGCGATCCCGCGCGCCTGGCCGCCCAGATCGTCTCCGGCATCGGCTTCATCGGCGCGGGGACGATCATGCAAGGCGGTGGTATGGTCACCGGCCTCACTTCCGCCGCGACGATTTGGGTCGTCGCGGCCCTCGGCATTGCGATCGGCGCGGGATTCTACGTTGAAGCCATGGGTGCTGGCATCCTCGTGACATTCGTCCTCGCATGGCTCGGACGGCTCGAGCATCGGCTTCGGCGGATTCGGCGCGTCGTGCAGTACACGCTGCGAACCAAGCCGGGGACGACGTTCGCTGATCTGCGCGACACGCTCGCGGCGCAGGGGATCTCGGTCGTCTCGTGCGACACGTACGACCACGCGGACGATCGCACCTTCGAGCTTCGGCTGATCGGTCCCGCGATCCAGTTCGAGGGAATCACCGATCGGCTGATGGCCCGCGGAGACGTGCTCAGCATCCATGGCAACTGAGGCCGTCTCCGAACACAGGCTCGTGGTCGACCTGGCCGCCACGTCCAAGAACTGGGCCCTCACTCCGGAAGGCGAGCGTCGTCTGATCGAAGAATCGCCGCCCGGCTGGCAGGTGCACGTCGTCCAGTCGCCCACGAGCTCCGACGGCGATGGCCCGCCGCGGCCGAGCGACGAAGTGGTGGCCGCAATCCGCGACGCCGAAGCGTACTTCGGCTTCGGCATCCCGCGCGTGCTCTTTCTCGAGGCCAGGCGGCTGCGCTGGGTGCACTCCGCGGCGGCCGGGGTGGGCAGCGCATTGTATCCAGAAATGGCCCAGAGCGAGGTGCTCTTCACCAATTCGGCCGGCGTCCACGCGATCCCGATCGCCGAATACGTGGTGGGCGGCATCCTGCATTTGCTGCGCGGATTCGATTTCTCGATCGACCAGCAACGGCGCGAGGAGTGGAACAAGGCTCCGTTCGTGCGGCTCGATTCAGTGGTGCGGGAGATGGACAGCGTGCGCGCGCTGATCGTTGGCGCCGGTGGAATCGGTACCGCCGTCGCGGAGCGGCTCGCGGCGTTGGGCGCGCGGTGCACCGGGGTTCGACGTCGCGTTTCCCTGGGAGCGCCGCCCGGCTTCGAGCGCGTGATTGGCCTCAATAGGATCGATGACGAGCTTCCGTCGCACGACGTCGTGGTGCTCGCGGCGCCGCTAACCGGCGAAACGGCTGGATTACTCACCGCCGAACGACTGGATCTGCTGCCTCAGACAGGAATCATCGTCAATGTCGCGCGGGGCGCGTTGCTGGATGAGGAGGCGCTCGTCGTTCGTCTGCGAGACGGTCGGTTGCGCGGCGCTGTGCTCGACGTCTTTCGCGAGGAGCCGCTGGCGGAGACCAGCGCGCTCTGGAAGCTCCCGCAGGTTCTTCTGACCCCGCACGTGTCTCCCGTCTCACCCGGCCGATTCTGGCCGCGCCAGCTCGATCTGTTCCTCGACAACTGGCGCCGTTACACGACGGGAATGCCACTGCGCAACCTGGTGGACAAACAGGCTGGCTACTGAATGATGGAAAAGATCATCAAGGCCGCGGTCGATCGCGGCGCCTCGGACCTCCACATCAAGGCGGGCGACGTGTTCCGCGCCCGAATCCACGGAGAGCTCGTCGCGCTCACGAAGCAGTCGCTCACGCCCGAACAGACCAAGGCGATCGCGCTGCACCTGATGAGCAACGAGGACGACAAGACGAGGATCGACCAGATCCTCGACTACGACTGCTCGTGGGCCGCGCCGGGGATCGGACGGTTCCGCGTGAACATCATGAAACAGCGCGGCTCGTTCTCGATCATCATGCGCGTGATTCCCTGGGACGTGCCGAACTTCGATCAGCTCGGCCTGCCGCCGGTCCTCTCGCGCATCGCGTCAGCCGAGCGCGGGATGATCCTCGTCACCGGCGTCACCGGGTCGGGCAAATCGAGCACGATGGCGGCGCTCATCAAGTACATCAACGAACGAGAGAGCCGGCACATCCTCACGCTCGAGAACCCGATCGAGTTCCTCCACCGTGACTCCAAGTCGTCGGTCACGCAGCGTGAGGTCGGCTCCGACACGTCGGATTTCAAGATGGGACTACGTGCGGCGCTGCGTCAGGATCCCGACGTGATCATGATCGGCGAGATGCGCGACGCCGAAACGGTCGACACGGCGATCAAGGCCGCCGAAACCGGGCACCTGCTCATGTCGACGCTCCACACGCCGGACGCGCAAAGCACCATCCTGCGCATCGTGGCGATGTTCCCGCCGGAGGAGCAGGACATCATCCGCATTCGTCTCGCCGAGTCGCTCTACGCCGTCATCTCGCAGCGATTGTTGCCGCGGAAGTCGGGGAAGGGGCGCGCTGTGGCGGCCGAGATCATGATCAATACGCCGTCGATCAAGGATCTCATTCTCGAGGGAACGCGAATCGGCGAGATCCGCGACTTCATCGCGACGGGGCGCGAGCAGTACGGGATGCAGACGTTCGATCAGTGTCTCGCCGATCTCGTGAAGTCCGGGGAAGTCACCTTCGACACGGCCAAGGCGGCAGCGAGCAATCCGTCTGACTTCGAGCTGCAGATGCGGATGTTCTCGCAGACGGTCACCGATGAGGAGGCCGCGGCCCCGTCCACACCCGCGGCGGGGGTTGGGGAGCTTGACGGGCTGCAGTCCGGCACGCTCGATTTCATCTGATGATGAAGCCACCGAGCGGGGTCTTTGCCCCAGTCGTCACAACCTTCTATTCCGAGAGCGGCGACGTCGATCTGGCGTCGTTTGCCGCGAACATTCGTGCGCATCTCGCCGCCGGCATGCAGGGCGTCGTCGTCACCGGCTCGACCGGCGAGGCGGCGCTGTTGGACCTCGACGAGCGCGCGGCCCTCGTCGACACCGCGCGCGAGATGGTGCCGCCCGACCGCAGGCTCATCGTGGGCACAGGCGCCGAATCCACCCGCGCCTGCCTCAAGCTCACGCGCGACGCCGCGGCACGCGGCGCCGACGCGGTCCTGGTCGTGGCGCCGCACTACTACGGCGCGGCGATGACCGAGGCGGCGCTGTCGAACCACTACCGCGCCGTCGCCGACGGGAGCCCGATCCCGGTGATGCTGTACAGCATTCCCAAGTACATGCACTTCGCGATCCCGGCCTCGCTCGTCGCCGAGCTGGCGCAACACGAGAACGTGATCGGCATCAAGGACAGCTCGGGCAATCGCGAGCTGTTCGCCACGTACATGCCGGCGCAGTCGCCCACGTTCTCCGTGCTCACCGGCAACGCGCAGATGTGGCATCACGCGCTCACGGTTGGATCGCGCGGGGGAATCCTCGCGGTGGCGCTGTTCGCCACGGGGCTCGCGATGGAGGTCTACGAGGCCGAACGGCGCGGTGATCACGACGCCGCGGCAGCGGCGCAGGCGCGTCTCACGCCACTCGGCAGCAAGATCATTGGCGAGATGGGCGTGGCCGGCGTCAAGGCGGCAATGGATCGCGTCGGACTTGTCGGCGGCCCGGTCCGCTCACCGCTCCTGCCGCTCGACGACGCCCAACGAGCCACGGTCGCCGAGCTCATTTCGGCCGCGGAGCTCGTCGCGGCATAGTGGACACGGCGTCGGCGCACCTCGCCCGACTCGGCGCGCGTTCGCGGCCGACCGGCGGGGCCGCGGTCGCCGACGCGCGCGCGTACTGCGCCGCCACGTTGCGCGGGCTCGGGTTCTCCGTTCGCGAACACTCATTCGAGTATTCGGCATTCCCGGGTGCGTATGCGGCGCCGGCGTTCGGGTTGGCCATTCCAACGCTCGCGACCCTCAGCTTCGCCACGCGGCACACGCCGTTCGCGTGGATCGCGGTCGCGATCGCGATCGTCGCGATCTGGCTGCTGATCCGCTTCACCGGATCGTGGGCGGTGCTCGATGGGCCGCTCATGCGACGAACGGGCGTGAACCTCGCGGCCGTCCGCGGGAGCGAGAGGCCGCGGGTCTGGCTGGTGGCGCACCTCGATTCCAAGTGGCAGCCGGTGTCGATGATCACCCGCGTCGCCGGCGTGCTGACGCTCGGCGTCGGACTGGTCGCCCTTGCGATCACCGCGGCCGTTTGGCCCAACGCCGCGCCGCTTGCGCTCGGGCTGATCGGCGTTGGCGCGATTCCACTGGTGCTGTCAGTGGTTGGCGACGCGAACGATGGCACGCTCGACAACGCCAGCGGCGTGGCGGCGGTGCTCGAGGCAGTCTCGCTGCTCGCACCGGACCTTCCACTCGGCGTATTGATCGCCGACGCCGAAGAGCTGGCGTTGGCCGGCGCCCGCGCCTGGGCTCGGTCCAGTGCGCCGGCGATCGCACTCAACTGCGACAGTGTGGACGACGCCGGATCGCTCGTCGTCATGTACACGCGAACAAAGCCGGCGCGTCTCACGCAAGCGCTCGGGGCCGCAGCCGTGAGCGCCGGTGAGCCGCTCCGCACTTTGCGCCTCATCCCGGGCATCCTTACCGACAGCGTGGCGTTGGCCGACGCCGGATGGCAGTCGGTGACACTCAGCCGTGGCACGATCCGTACGCTGCAAAGGATCCACACCGCACGTGACACGCTCGCCGGCATGCGCGGCACCGGAATCGCCGGCGCCGCGCGGGTGCTGGCTGGGGCGGCCACGGAGTTGAGCTGAATGCAAGTCCTGCTTCTCATCGCCGCGATCGTTCTCGGGCTCGTCATGATCCCGTTCGGGTTCCCGGGGACCCTCGTGATGTTCGCCGCCGCGCTCTGCTACTACCTGCTCGTGCCGGGCGGTGGAATCGGCTTGTTCACGGTGATCGGCGTGGGGGCGCTCATGCTGGTGGCCGAAGGCCTCGAGTGGATTCTCACCGGCCGCTTCACGCGTCGCTTTGGCGGCTCGAAGCGCGCAGGGTGGGGTGCGATCATCGGCGCGATGATCGGCGCGTTCGTGGGCGTCCCCGTGCCGATCGTCGGCTCGATCGTGGGCGCGTTCGTCGGCGCGTTCGTCGGTGCCTTTGTAGGGGAGTGGACGCGTGGCAGTGGCACCGGTGTGGCCACGCGCGTGGCATGGGGTGCGCTGCTTGGCCGAGTGACTGCCGCGGCCGTAAAGGTCGCGATCGGCTTCGCGATGGCGGTGTGGATGATCGGGATGGTGCTTCTGAAGTGAGCTCCGGAGACTTTTTGCGTCACTGCGCGCAGGATGGCTCACGTTGACTCCTAATCGCCCGCCGGTAGATTCAAACAACGCCCCGCGCCTCGTCGGGGCGTATTTTTTTGCCCGTCCTCCCAAGATCCCGCATCCATGTTCACCCAGCAGAATCGCACCGTCGTCGTCGTTGGCGCGCAGTGGGGCGATGAAGGCAAGGGCAAGCTCGTCGACGTGCTCGCCGAGCGCGCCGACTGGGTGGTGCGCTACCAGGGCGGAGCGAACGCGGGACATACGGTCGACCTGGGCAAGCACTCGTTCGTGCTGCACCAGATCCCGAGCGGCATTCTGCACGAGGGCGTGCGCTGCGTGATCGGGAACGGCGTCGTGCTCGATCCCGATACACTGTTCACCGAGATCGACGGACTCGTCGGCGACGGGATCGACGTCGAGGGGCGGCTCTATGTGAGCGACCGCGCGCACCTCGTACTGCCGTACCACAAGTTGCTCGACGCCGAGAGCTCGCACTCTCAGTCGATCGGCACGACCGGGCGGGGGATCGGCCCGGCCTACGAGGACAAGGTGGCGCGACGCGGCATCCGCGTCCTCGACCTTCGGCACATGGATCGGCTGCGCGGGCAGGTGGAGCTCGGCGTCGAGCACGCCAACGCGCAACTCGCGAACTACGGAAGCGCCAAACGAGCCGACGTGCAGCAGACGATCGACCTGCTCACGCGACTCGCCGAGCGGTTGCTCCCGCTCGCCGAAGACGTGGGCGTGATGGTGTATCGCGCCGTGAAAAGCGGCGCCGCGATCCTGCTCGAGGGCGCGCAAGGCTCGCTGCTCGACGTCGATCACGGCACGTATCCGTTCGTGACGTCGAGCAGCACGACCTCTGGTGGCGCAGCGATCGGCGCCGGGCTCGCCCCCACTGCCATCGACGCGGTGCTCGGCGTGGTGAAGGCGTACACGACGCGTGTCGGCGCCGGACCGCTGCCCACCGAGATGGACGACGCGATGGAGGAGCGTGTGCGCTCGCTCGGCAACGAGTTCGGGGCCACGACGGGCCGACCACGCCGCTGCGGCTGGTTCGACGCGATCGTCGTGCGCTACGCGGCGCGCATCAATGGATTGACCGACGTCGCCGTCACCAAGCTCGACGTGCTCGACACGCTCGACCGACTCGCGATCTGCACGGGTTACGAGTACGAGGGCGATCTGCACACCGAGTTCCCGGGCGACGTCGCCACGCTCGACCGGATCACGCCGCGCTACGAGTGGCTCGAGGGGTGGCGACGGCCGACGGGCGACGGGCGACGGCTGGCAGACTTGCCGGTGGAGGCGCGTCGCTATCTCGATCGCATACAGGAGTTGATCGAGACGCGGGTGACGTACGTGAGCGTTGGCACGCGCCGCGACCAGATCATCGGCTTGTAGGCCGATGAGCGATGACGTCGACATCCTGATCGTCGGCGGCGGCCCGTGCGGCCTCGCCGCGGCGATCTCGGCGCAGCGCGCGGGGCTCGTGCCGCTGGTGATCGAGGCGAACTCCGTCGTCAGCACGATCACGCACTATCCGACGTACGTCCGCTTCTTCTCCACCGCGGAAAAGCTGTCGCTCGGTGATCTGCCGTTCATCATCGCCACGGAGAAGCCGACGCGGCGCGATGCGCTCGCATACTACCGCGCAGTCGTGCGCCATTTCCGCATTCCGCTGCGCCAGTACGAGCGGGTGACCGCGATCGAGCGCGACGGTGAGCGATTCGTCGTACGCTCGGATTCACGGTCGGAGGGCGAGCGGCGCACGCGGGCAAACGCCGTCGTGGTGGCTACAGGATATTTCGGATCGCCCAATTACATCCACGTGCCAGGCGAAGACTTGCCGCACGTCACGCACATTTACAGCGAGGGGCACGAAGCGTTCGACCAGGACGTCGTCGTCGTGGGAGGAGGTAACTCGGCGGCCGAGGCAGCGCTGGACCTGTGGCGCTCGGCCGCGCGCGTGACGCTCGTGCACTTTGGCCCGACGTTCGACAAGAAGATCAAGCCGTGGGTACTGCCGGACTTTGTGAATCGCGAAAAGGAAGGCAGCATTGCGGCGAAGTGGGAGAGTCGGGTCAAGGCGATCGAGCGCGATGTTGTCGTGATCACCTCGCCGCGCGGCGAGGAGCGGTTGAAGGCAGACCTGGTGTACGTCATGACCGGGTTCGCGCCGAATACGGATCTGTTGAAGGCGGCCGGCGTGCCGATCGACCCTGTGACGGGTATTCCGCGGCATGACCCCGAGACGCTCGAGACGAGCGTGCCGAACCTGTTCATTGCGGGGGTCGTCGTCGCGGGGTTCGATGCGAACAAGGTGTTCATCGAAAACGGCCGCTACCACGGCGACAAGATCGTGGCGCGGATCCTGGGCAATAAGGCGCCGCCGGAGCCGAGGTTGAGCGCGGAGCTGGACACGTAAGGGCGGCGGGAGCCTCGAGAGGTGAGAAAACCGGAGGGCATAGGTGGTGAGGTGAGAGTGCGGGAGGCGTGAGACACGGGCCGAGGTGGCTGTTGTGCGCCGGAACTGCAAACGGCGGCACGTCGTACGCAGTCCGCGGCGCGACGGAGCCACCTCGGCCCGTCTCTCGCAATCTCCCGCACTCACCATCTCACCGCCTATGCCCTTGGGGTTCGCCGTTCCGAGCGCCCTTGGGGTTCGCCGTTCCCCGCTGTCATATGCTCGCCGCCCTCCGGCCACTCATATCGTGCGACGCAACGTTCGAGTCACGCGCTGACCATGGACAGAACGGAGCTCGAACGTGAGCTGGAGCGCCTGCACGCCGACTCGTGGGGGTGGGCGTTGGCCTGTACGGGCCGCGACCGCGCGCTGGCCGAGGACGCGCTGCAGAACGCGTATCTCCGCGTGCTGTCCGGCCGCGTGCGCTTCGAGGGACGGTCGCGATTCAGGTCGTGGTTGTTCGGCGTGATTCGAATGACGGCGCTGGAAGAATTGCGGCGAAGCAATCGGTGGAGCGCCCGGGTCGCCGACGCTGGCGTGGCCGACGCGGCCGATCCTTCACCGCGCGCCGACGCGACGGTCGAGGAGAATGAGCGTGCAGCCGCGCTCGTGACGGCGATGCGGGCGCTGTCGGCACGGCAGCGGGAGGTGCTGCAGCTTGTGTTCTACCACGGCATGACGATCGAGGAAGCGGCAGATGTGATGCGCATCTCCCTCGGCTCGGCGCGCACGCACTACCACCGGGCCAAAAAGGCCCTGGCGGAACAGTTCAACCACGTGGACGTGGGATGAGCGACTTCGACACCGAGCTGGGACGACGGTTCGCCGATCTTCGGGCGACGGACGAGAAGGACGCGCCGGAGTTTGGCGCCATGCTCGCGCGGGCGAAGTGTTTGGCCGCGACCGCGCGGCATCGTGCCCCGCGCTGGTTGACGATCGGCGTCATCGCGGCGGCCGCGGCGTGCGCCGTGCTGGCATTCCTCGCCGTTCAGCGCTCGCGCACCAACGCGCGCGTGGCCGAGGTGTGGTGGAGCCCCGACACGCTGATCGATGTGACGCGCTTCGTCTCACCGACCGACGGCCTGCTTCGCTCGGCGAGACACACGCTGGAGACGCGCGCGCTGTTCGGGTCGGTTCTCGACGGCGTGGCGATGCCCATTCAAACCACTCCGTTCAAGGGAGATTGATATGAGAAAACACGCAATCGGCGCCGTCGTAGTCGCACTGCTCGCCGGCTCGAGCGCCGCGCTTCACGCCCAGGGAGGCGGCCGCGGGGGCCGAGGCGCGGGGCCGGATTGGGCGGCGGCGGCGCCACACGGGACGATGTGTGTCGACATGGACAGCGTCGTCAAAGTGGAAGTCGTGAAGGGCGCGGCCGCGGCTGCCCAGTACGGCCCCGACGCCGCGAAGGGGATCGTCATCATCTATGCGAAACCGGGGCCTGGTCTCCGCAACTGCACAGCGCCATCAGGTGACGACCCCCTCGCCAGACTCCTTCTCCCGCCCGACCTCGTCCTGTCGCACCAGCAGGCGATCAACCTCACCGAGCAGCAGCGTCAGACGATCCAGTCCTCGATGGTCGACACGCAAAGGCAGCTCCTCGACCAGCAGTTCAAGCTGAACGCCGAGGTCGAGAAGCTGCAGTCATTCTTGCGGAGCAGCACGCCGGACGAGGCGAAAGTCCTCGAGGAGATGGACAAGGTCCTTGGCGCGGAGCGCGACATCAAACGCGCCCAACTCAGCCTGATGGTCAAGTTGAAGAACAGCCTCACGCAGCAGCAGCAATCGCAGCTCGAGGCCCTGCGCAAGCAGATGCCGGAGCGGTAGGAGTGGTGACGAAGTGGTCAGAACCTACTGAGCGTACGCTCAATAGGGTCTGACCCTTTATCAGCCGATCAGCTTGAATCCCGCGACCTCGAAATGCCGGTCGAACGCGAACGCGTGTGTCACCCGCGACCGGCGCATCGTCTCGAAGCTGATTGCGTCGATGAGCGAAAAGTCCTGATCGGGATACTTCAGGAGCCACCCCATGTGCGCGTGGTGGACGACGTCCGGCGTCACGGCGAGCCACTCGTGTACCGGGTCGGCGAGTAGCTGGGCGACTGCTTCGCGGGCGGGCCCGGGACCGCGGACATACATCACGCGCCCGTGAAACTCGGCGAGGACGGCAACCGTGCCGACGTACCGACCCCCGACGGCCTCGTGGCGCTGCGCTATCTCGACCGCACGGGCATGCCACTGATCCCGCCCGCTGGCGAGAGCGAGCAGCGCGCTCGTGTCAACGAGCGCGCGCACGCTTCTTGGCGCCACGCTTGACCGGCTCGGTAGTCGACGCCTCTTTCACGTGCCGTGCAGTATGACCCCCGCCGTAGAGGTACTCGTCGGAACGTTCGGCAAAATCGGCGGGTGCGTCCCACTGATCCGCGGCCGCGATGAGGTACTCGAATGCGGAGCCGGGCTTCTGCCCAACGCCAAGCTGTGATGCCAATGCCCACAGGCCGCGCCGGAACAATTCCGTGCGCGAGAGCCCGGTCTGCGTCGTGAGATCGTCCAGCAGCGTCCGGTCGCGGCGGCCGAGATAGACCACCGCCTGCTCACGCACCCGCTTTGGGTTCTTTGGCATCGTATGCGCTCCCGGCCGAGTACATGTACAATGTACATGTACGACGGACAGATGAGAAGTCTGCTTCCGGCACGGGGCGCCCGCCCGCTCCCATCGCGGACCGTAACGGCTAACTTCCGTCCCTATCGGCCCATCAGACACCTCGAACCAGCCATGCCTCATCCCGACGTCCTCGAAAAACTCGTCTCACTCTGCAAGCGCCGCGGTTTCATCTTCCAGTCGTCGGAGATCTACGGCGGCGCCGGTTCGGTATGGGATTACGGGCCGCTCGGCGTCGAGTTGAAGAAGAACCTCAAGGACCGCTGGTGGCACGCGATGGTGCGCGCGCGCGACGACATCGAGGGGCTCGACGCGGCCATTCTCATGCATCCGCGCGTGTGGGAGGCGAGCGGCCACGTCGCCGGCTTCACCGATCCGCTCGTCGACTGCCGCAACTGCAAGAAGCGCTTTCGCGCCGACGATCCCAAGATCAAGGGGACGCCCGGCACGCCCGATGCGCAGTGCCCGGCCTGCGGCATGAAGGGTACGCTCTCCGAGCCGCGCATGTTCAATCTGATGTTCAAGACGTTCATCGGACCGGTCGAGGACAGCGCGTCGGTGGCGTACCTGCGTCCGGAGACAGCGCAGGGCATCTATGTGAATTTTCTGAACGTCCAGCAGTCGACACGGCAGAAGGTTCCGTTCGGGATCGCCCAGATCGGCAAGGCATTCCGCAACGAGATCACGCCGGGGAACTTCATCTTCCGCACGCGCGAGTTCGAGCAGATGGAAATGCAGTTCTTCGTCGAGCCGGGTACGGACATGCACTGGTTCGAGTACTGGAAGGAGCAGCGCATGAACTGGCACAAGTCGCTCGGACTCGAGCCGGCGCGGCTGCTCTTTCACCAGCACACCAGGGAAGAGTTGGCGCACTACGCGCGCGCGGCGTTCGACATCCAGTTCGACTTCGGCGGGACGCTCGATTTTCAGGAGATCGAGGGCGTGCACAATCGCGGCGACTTCGATCTCACGCGGCACCAGGAGTACTCGGGCAAAAAGCTCGAGTACTTCGACCAGCCCAACAACCGGCGCTACGTGCCGTTCGTCGTGGAGACATCAGTCGGTGCCGATCGCACCGCACTGGCGCTGCTCGTGAATGCCTATCGTGAAGAAGCCGTCGAGGGCGAGGCCGAAGGACGCACGGTGCTCGGACTCGCGCCTGCGCTCGCACCGATCAAGGCGGGGGTGTTCCCGCTGGTCAAGAAAGACGGCATGCCTGAATTCGCCGAGAAGCTCGCGACGGATTTGCGGAAGCACTTTCCGGTCTTCTACGACGAATCGGGCGCCATCGGCCGACGCTATCGCCGCCAGGACGAAGTCGGCACGCCGTATTGCATCACGATCGACGGGCAGACGATGGAAGATGGGACGGTGACCCTGCGCGATCGCGACACGCTGCAGCAGGAGCGTATCGCCGCCGATCACGTCGCTGGCATCGTGACGGAGCGGATCTCGGCATGACCGACGTGACGCTCGCTCGCCTTCGCGACGAAGGCGAGTCGTTCATGCAGGAGATCTCGCGCGAATACTATCTGGCGCACTCGGGCCAAAAGGCCACGGCCGAACTGCAGCCGATCTATGCGCGCCACGCACAGATTCTGGGACCGGATGCGCTCGAGCTCACGCTCGAGTCGCTCCGCGCTGCGGCCGACGGCTCGGAGGAGCGACGCTCGGCGCGACTGCTGGCCGACTGGCAGGCCGAGTCACAGAGCGCACGACAGCTCGCGCCGCTCGACGAGCGCGAGATCGCGTGGGAAGGCTCGGCAGTCGTGCGCGTCGGCGACACGCGTCAGATCGAGTTCGAGCGCGTCGCCATCGAGATGGCCAATACGACGAATCGCGCCGAGCGACATGCGATCGAGGCGGCGCGCGCCAAGCTGGTGGGGCGCGAGCTCGCGCCGATGCGGCGCGAGCGGTTCCAGCGCGAGCGTGACATCACCGAGCAGCTCGGATTGGCGAGCGGCTACAACGCGACCTTCGAGCTGCTGAGCGGCATCTCGCTCTCCGACCTCGCCGCGCAGTGCGCGCAGTTCCTCCGCGACACGCAGGCGCTGTGGGACGAGACGCTCCCGCAGTTCACCAAGCGCGTGCTCGGCGTGGACGCGTCGTCCGTTACACGAGCCGACGCGCTCGCCTTGTTCCGCGCGCGCGAGTTCGACGGCGGTTTTCCCGCGTCTCGCATGGAAGAATCGATCAAGCGGCAAGTGCGCGAGATGGGCGTCGATCCGGTCGCGGCCGGCCGCATCGTCTTCGATACGGGCGAACGGGAAGGGAAGCGCTCGCGCGCCTTCTGCTCGCCGGTTCGTGTGCCTGCCGAGGTGTACCTGGTGCTGCGGCCGCACGGCGGACAGAGCGACTGGAACACGCTGCTGCACGAGCTCGGACACGCGCTGCACTTCGCGTACATGCGTCCCGACCTTGCGTTCGAGTATCGCTGGCTCGGCGACAACTCGATTACCGAGGGCTACGCGATGCTCTTCGACCACCTGATGCAGGATGCCGGGTGGCTCAGGCGGTACACGGAGCTCGGAGGATCGGCGCTGCCGGCGTTTCTCCGCTCGCACGGCTTCCAGGAGCTCCACATGGTGCGGCGGTACAGCGCAAAGCTGATCTACGAGATCGCGCTGTACGGCGGACAGGTGAACTGGGACTCGCTGCCGCAGCAATACGTCGAGCAGCTCACCGCCGCGACGACGTTCCGCTACGATCCCGCCGATGCCTTCGTGGACGTAGACCCGCGCTACTACGCCGCGCGCTACCTCCGCGCCTGGCAGCTACAGGCGCTCCTCACCGAGACGCTGGTCGAGCGGTACGACGCGGACTGGTGGCGCAACCCGCGCGCGGGCCCGTGGATGTGCTCCGCGCTGTTCGGCGAAGGCCAGCGCGAGCTGGCGCACGAGCAGGCGCAGCGCGTGGCGGGTAAGGAGCTGTCGTTCGCGCCGATCGCGAGGGCGGTCGAGAAGTTGCTGGGGTAGGGGAACGGGACGGCGGACAGCAAGGGCATAGGAGTGAGGGGCAAAGAACGAACCCCAAGGGCAGAGGAGTGAGGACCAAAGAGCGAACCCCAAGGGCATAGGAGTGAGATGGTGCGTGCGGGAGATCCGAGAGACGGGCCGAGGTGGCTCCGTCGCGCCGCGGACTGCGAACTACCTGCCGCCGTTTGCCGTTTCCGGCGTGGATCAGCCACCTCGGCCCGTGTCTCACCGCTCCCGCACTCGCACCTCACCGCCTATGCCCTCCGGTTTTGCTCACCCCTCGACCCTAAAAAGGGTCAGAGTCGAATTAGCGGGAGCGCTAATTCGACTCTGACCCTTTTTACCGCTCGTCGTCAGCCTCACTTCAGCGCGAACGCCACCACATAGTCCCCGCGCCCCCACTCGTCGCCTCCACCGACGCATATCACCACGTACTGCCGGCCGCCCACCGAGTACGTCATCGGCGTCGCGCGCGCACCGCCGGGGAGTGGGCCTCGCCACAACTCGCGCCCCGTCTCGGTATCGAACGCACGGATGAAGTGGTCGAAGGTCGCGCCAATGAAGGCCAGGCCGCTCGCTGTGACGATCGGCCCGCCGAGGTTGGGGCTTCCCAATGGCGTCTTCGAGATCGCGGCGAGCTTGGGCTCGAGCGTGGACAGATCGCCGAGCGGAACCTGCCAGGCGCGAGCGCCGGTCTCGAGGTTGATCGCGACGAGCTCACCCCACGGCGGTGGCGTGCATGGTAGTCCGCTCGGCGCTCTGAGGAACCGCCGGCGCATGTAGTAGGGCGTTCCGTGCATGCGCGTGTACTGATCGCCGAGCCGGCTCCGGTTGCGCGACATCTCCGCCGTATCGAGCTGGTCGACCGGTATGAGCTGCACGAAGGCCGCCATCGTGTTCACCGGCACGAGCGCGATGTGCCGCACGGGATCGTATGCGCCGCCGCCCCAGTGCGCGCCGCCCACGTTCGACGGCCGCTGCAACGTGCCTTCGAGACTCGGCGGCGTGAACGCGCCCTCGTTGCGCAGCGGCCGAATCTGGGTCAGGCACGTCTCTCGGTCTTCAGGCGTCGCTGCCCATACGCTGTCGAGCGACAATCCCTGCGGACTGAGTGGCGGGATCACCGTGTTGAATGGCTGCGTCGGCGACGCGCGTTCGGCGTGGAGCCGGCTTGGCGGTACCGGCCGTTCTTCGACGGGGAACACCGGCTTTCCCGTGTCGCGATCGAGCACGAAGAGTTGGCCGCTCTTGGTGGCTTGCAGGACGACATCGACGCGACGGCCCTCGTGCACGATGGTCGCGAGCAGCGGCGGCGCGGGGTTGTCGTAGTCCCACAGGTCGTGATGCACCGTTTGGAATTGCCACACCACCTTGCCGGTGGACGCGCGCAACGCGACGACCGAGTTCGCGTACCGGTTGTCGCCGAGCCGCTCGCCGCCGAAGTAGTCGGGACTGGCGCTGCCCGTGGGCACGATGACGAGGTCGCGCGCCGAGTCGGCCACGATCACCGACCAGGCGTTCGCCGCGCCCGTCGCGTGAGCCATCGCGCCGCGCCACGTGCTCCATGCCGGGTCGGTCGAATCGCGCGGCACCGGATCCCAACTCCAGCGAAGGGCTCCCGTTCGCGCATCGAATGCGCGGACCTCGCCGCTCGCCGCGTTCGTGCGATTGTTGTCGGCCACGGCGGATCCGGTGACGACGAGTCCGTTGACGATCGCGGGCGGAGAGGTGAGCTCGTACTCCTCGGTGTAATACGGCGTGTTGTGCAAGCCGCGGCGAAGCGTGACGGTGCCGTGGTCGCCAAAATCGCGACACAACGCGCCGGTCCTGGCATCGAGCGCGATGATGCGCGCGTCGATCGTGCCGAGGTAGATGCGGCGACGGCACGCCGCGGTCGCGCCCGCGCGCGAGTCGAGCCAGGTGGAGACGCCGCGGTTCGCAAAGTCACCCCAGTCGCCCTGGCGTTCGACGTGCGAGTCGAAGGTCCAGCGCGCGTGACCGGTTGACGGGTCGAGCGCGACCACGCGTCCAAGCGGCGTCGAGATGTAGAGCGTGCCGTCGACCATCAGCGGCGTCGCCTCGAACTTCAGCATTTGCCTCGTGTGCGCGGTGTCGCCCGTTCGATACGTCCAGGCCACGGCGAGACCGTTCACGTTCTCGCGCGTGATCTGCGTGAGCGGCGAGTACCGGCTGCCGTGTGCGTCATGGCCGTATGCGGTCCACTCGCCAGCGGTTCCTTGCGCCGGCGCCGCGCGCACGGAGACCACGGCAGCCATCACGAATCTGAAATTGCGCATGAGCGTTTGGTGGAGTCGACGCGACAGTCTAGGCGCGCGACCAGCGCGTGCCGAGAGATCCGGGACGACCGGCGAATCGCGTGGACGAACGGGAGTGGACGGGGACGAACGGCTCAGCCGTCGAGCCCGAACTCGCGCTCGGCGGCCGCGCGGTAGCGACGGCTCCAGACGAGCTCCGCGCCGTCGTGCATGACCACGCGGAAATCACCGTGCGACCACTCGTGCATCGTCCTGACCGCGTCGAGGCGGACGAGCGTCGAACGGTTGATGCGCAGAAAGTGCGCGCGGTCGAGGCGATCGGCGACGGCGCCAAGCGTCGCGCGCAAGCGATACCGGTTCGGTCCGCTCACCAGCGTGACGTAATTGCGCTCGGCTTCGATCCGATCGATTCGATCGACGGCAAGGAACACGGCGCGGCCGTCTTCGATCACGAGCAGTCGTTGGAGCGGGGCGCGCGTCGACGTTGGCGGTTCATCATCCGATCTCGTGGCGGTCGACATGCGCGCGCGCGCGCGCTCGAGCACCTGGTCGAACCGCTGCGGCGTGTATGGCTTGAGCAGATAGTCGACGGCGCCGACCTCGAACGCGCGAATGGCGTGTCGATCGTCGGCGGTGACGAAGACGACGTATGGCGCATCGTCGGCGATCGTCTCGAGCACGCCAAAGCCGTCGAGACCAGGCATCTGGATGTCCAGGAACACGACGTCGGGGCGGGAGCGCTTGATGGCCGCAACGGCTTCTCGTCCAGTCCTGGCCTCGCCGACGACCTCCACCTCTTCGGCGGCTGATAGCAGGCGCCGGAGCTTGGAGCGCGCCGGCGCTTCGTCATCAACGATGAGCGCCCGCATGCTCCTTCTCGACCTCGTCGGTGCTCGGCTCGACGACGCGGCCCGGGATCGCGATCTCGACGCGGAATCGTCCGTCTGACGCCGACGTCGTAAGCGATGCGGCCGATCCGTAGAGGAGCACGAGCCGGTCGCGCGTTGCGCCGAGCCCGGTGCCGATGCGGCCCGGTTCCGAAGCATCGGGCGGCGACTCGTTTTCGACAGTCAGCGACAGGCCGCGTGATGTACGGCGGATGCCCACGCGGATGTCGGCGCCGCCCTCTTCGACGGAGCTGCCGTGGCGCACCGCGTTCTCGACGAGCGGCTGCAGGATGAACGCGGGCACGGCGAGCCCGGAGGCCGCCGGATCGACGTCGATCGTGCAGCGTACGCGGTCGCCGAAACGCGCGTCGACGAATGCGAGGTACGCCTCGAGCACCTTCAGCTCCTCGTCGAGCGGAATCTCCGGCCGGCCGCCCGTGCGCAGCGACTCGCGGAGCAGGTCCCCGAGTCGGCCGATGAGCTCATCGGCCACGATGGGATCCTCGTACGCCTTCGACGAGATGGTATTGAGCGCGTTGAACAGGAAGTGCGGCTGAAGCCGGGCACTCAATGCGTCGAGACGCGCGCTCGCGGCATCGCGTTCCAGCGCGACCGCGCGGATCTCGCGATCGCGGAGCTTTTGCTGTACGCGCATCAGCGTGAGAATGGCGATGAACCCGGCGTAGCTGAAGAGATCCTGCGCCGACTCCATGAAGTACCGGACAGACATGATGCCGTAGTCGTACGGCCCCTGCCCGAGTGCCGGGAAGAGCACAGCGCGACTGACGGCCATGAACGACGTATGGAGCGTCGAGTATGCGACGTAACCCGCAGCGTGAACCCACCAGTTTCTTCGCCACCGACCAGCATCGAGCGGAAACCGCCGTTCGGCAAACACGGCGATGGGGAAGAAGAGCAGCGACGCAAAGTTGCCCGTCGTCTCCTCGATGAGCCGATGGACGAACGTGCCCGGGATCCGGCGAGTGAGATCGTCCAGGTAGAAGTAGGCAAAGCGAAGCACCGTCGCCACGCCAAAGAGCGCTGCGGCGACCGGCCACGAGATGCGCGGCGGGCGGTCGTCTGGCGATTTCGATGCGCTCCGCACGAGGCTCATTGCCACGACGATAACGCCTTTTGCCGCGCTCCGCCAAAGCGCGGGGCGGAATCTGCGCTCTTACGGCTGTGACGCCGGATACAGGCCGAGCGCCTCGGGGCGCATTGACAGTCGAACGCTCGCGTCCGGTATGCTACATTGCAGCATGACATTACCGACCGCCGTCGTCACAGGCGCATCGCGCGGAATCGGCCGCGCGGTCGCACTCCGTCTCGCCGGCGATTTCGAGATCGTTGCCGTTGCCCGATCCGACGACGAGTTGGAGAGCCTCGCGCAGGAAATTGAGTCACGCGGGGGCGCTTGCCGCCCGCGCGTCGTCGACCTCACCGACCCGACTGCCATCCATGCGGCGCTCGCCGACATCGACGCGCAGGTGCTGGTCAACAACGCGGGCGTCGGCTGGCTCAAGCCATTCATGGAATTGACCCGTGACGAATGGACGCGGATGGTAAACCTGAATTTCACCGCGTTATTCGACGTCACGCGCGCCGTCGTTCCGTCGATGATCGCGCGAAAGTCAGGTCACATCGTTATCGTCGGGTCGATCAGTGGCCGCAGCGCGTTCGTCGGTGGCACCTGCTATGCCGCCACAAAGGCAGCGGCCAACAGCTTTGCCGAATCGCTGATGCTCGAGCTTCGCGATTCGGGCGTGAAAGTGTCCATCGTCAACCCGGGATCGGTCGCGACGCATTTCTCGGATCGGTCCGACGCCGACTGGATGCTCGCGCCAGAGGACGTGGCGAACACGGTTGCCGCGGTGATCGCGACGCCGCCGACCGTGCTGATGCATAGCGTAGAAGTGCGTACGTTGACGGTTCCCAAGAAGAAATGAGTCGTAGGTTGGACTGATCTGACGGCTGGCCCCGCTCCGAACACGAACGTAGCTTCAGCCCGAGATGACGATGTCAAGCGTCCCCAACAGATTACCCAGCCCCGCTCCAACTCCCGCCGCCGGCCCTATTGTCCCGGTGCCCGGCCTCGCCGACCGAGCCGACCACGGGTTGCGCGAGCTCATGGCGTTGCGGGAAATCGTCCACGCCTTCCTCACCGCCGAACGTCCCGAGGACGTCTTCCAGTTCGCCCTCGACAAGGTGAGCCCGCTCGTCGGCGCATGCACGGCGTGCGTCTATTTGATCGAAGAGGGCTCCGAGCTCATGCGGCTCGCCGCCGTCCACAACTGGCCGCATCGCTACGCGCGATTCCTTGGCGACATGCGCGTGCGCATCGGCTTCGGTCCAAGCGGGCAGGCTGCGCGCGACCGGCAGATGATCGAGGTGCCGGACGTCTTCGCCGACGAATCAATGGAAGATTGGCAGGAGGTCGCGAGCGAGCTCGGCTTCCGGTCGTTCGTCGCCTTGCCGCTGCAGACTCCCGCCGCCGTCCTGGGCACGGTCACGTTCTACTTTGCCGTCGCGAACTCGATCAGCGACGAGACGCGCCACCTGATGCGTACCGTCGCCGATCAAATGGCGGCGACGGCGGAAAAGGCGCGGCTGATTCAGGATCTCCAGCGCGCGAACACGGCGCTCAAATCGTCGAACACGCAGCTCGAGCGACAATACATGGATGTGCTCGAGGCCCGGCGGATGAAGGACGAGTTCCTCGCCAACATCTCGCACGAGCTTCGCACGCCGCTCACCGCCGTGATCGGGTACATCGCGCTGATGCAGGAAGGAATCGCCGGCCCCGTGAGCGACGAGCAGAAGCGGACGCTCGAGCAGGTGAAGGGCGCGAGCGAGCACTTGCTCGCCCTCATCGCCGACCTCCTCGAGCTCACGGCGCTCAAGCGCGGCCTGGTCGAGCTCGACATCACCGAGTTCGACCCACGCGAACCGTTGCGCGAGGCGCTTGCCGCGGCAAAGGGCCGTCGCGAGAACGTCGAGCTCGAGGTGGTCGAGCCCGACGATCCGCCGCAAATGAAGAGCGATCGCCACACGATCGTGCGCGCGGTTACGACCTTGCTGGACAACGCCTACAAGTTCACGCACGACGGCAAGATTCGCGTGCTGCTCACGATTCACGGCGAGCACGCGGCCTACACAATCGAGGACACCGGCATCGGCATTCCCGCCGAGGCACACCGTATGATCTTCGACGAGTTCCGCCAGGTGGACGGCAGCACGACGCGCGGCTACGGCGGCTCCGGACTCGGCCTGTCCCTGGCCCGGCGCCTCGCGCGGCTGGTACACGGCGATATTTCACTCACGTCAACGCCGGGCGTGGGCTCGACGTTCCGATTCGACTTGCCATTGAGGATTCGTTCATGAGTTCGGCGGACCGCAGCATGCAGGAGGCCGTGACCGACGCGACACCGGAGCAGGTGCTCGCGCATGCCAAGTACTTCTTTGCCACGCGGCCCACGCTGTACGCGGCGTTTCTCGACAAGGAAGGGCCGGGCTTCTGCTCGTTCCGCGGACAGGGAGGCGAAGAGATCGTGATCGCGGCGCGGCCGGCGCCGAATGGCGGCACGCAGGTGACCGCGTCGACCTATCTCTACGAGATGCAGGTTGCGCGTTTTCTGTCGACCCTGTCGCCGACTGGTGTCGCGTGAGCGCGCCCTTCGTCACCGGGCTTCGCGCCCGCCGCGGCACGATCCGTCTCGCGCCGGAGGGCGTGCCGGCGATTACGATCCGCGTCGAGATGCCGGAGGTGTGGGACGTCGTGCGCGTCGCCTGTGAACCGACGCAGCCCGTGCTCGCCGTGAAGGTCGCCGCGCTCGAGGCTCTTTTTCCCGAAGCCGAGATGCACGAGGATTTCGTGCTCAAGCTGCGCGGGTGGGAGATACTCGACGAGAGCGCGCCGCTTGGCGAGGCCGGCGTCGTCGATGGCTCGATCCTGCTGCTGACGCATCGGCGCCGTCGCCCAGTTCGCTGAGCACGGCCGTGGCGGATCGCGACGCGCTGGTCTCCGCCGCCGCACGGTTGCGCGCCGAGGTTCAGCGACGGATCATCGGACAAGAGAACGTCCTCGACGAAATACTGATGGCGCTCATCGCCGGCGGGCACGCGCTGCTCGTCGGCGTGCCCGGCCTCGCCAAAACGCTCATGGTGCGTTCGCTGGCCGAAGCCGTGCGGCTCGAGTTCCACCGCATCCAGTTCACGCCCGATCTCGTGCCGAGCGACATCACCGGCACCGAGATCCTCGAAGAGGACGCGGCCACCGGCGCGCGCAGCTTTCGGTTCGTGCGCGGCCCCATCTTCGCCAACATCGTCCTCGCCGACGAGATCAATCGCGCGCCGCCGCGCACGCAGGCGGCGCTCCTCGAGGCGATGCAGGAGCATAGCGTGACGGCGAGCGGTGACACGATGCGCCTCCCGGAACCGTTCTTCGTCCTGGCGACGCAGAATCCGATCGAGCAGGAAGGCACGTATCCGCTGCCCGAAGCGCAGCTCGACCGCTTTCTGTTCGACATTCGCGTGAGCTACCCGAGCGAAGCCGACGAAGTGACGATCCTGCGCAGCACTACGGGAGCTCCGGCCGACACGCTCGAGTCCATCCTCGGTGCCGCCGAACTGCTTCACCTGCAGCATTTCACGCGCGAGATCGCGGCGGGCGATTCCGTGCTCCGATACGCGGCCTCGATGGTGCGTGCCACGCGTCCCGACGACGGGCGCGCGCCGGAGCTCGTGCGCGAGTACGTACGGTGGGGCGCCGGTCCTCGCGCCGGCCAGTCGCTCATTCTCGGTGCCAAGGCGCACGCGCTGCTGCGCGGACGATTGGCCGTGTCGCCCGATGACATCCGGCGAGTCGCGCTGCCGGTGCTGCGTCATCGCGTGCTCCCCAACTTCGCCGCCGAAGCGGAGCGGGTCGGCGTGGAGCGGATCATCGAGGATCTGCTCGCGCGCGTCGAGCCGCCGCGCAGCGACATTCGCGTGTGATATGAGCGGGCCGTCGTACGGGCCGCTCCTCGACGCGGTGCGAGGCGTGCAGTGGCCGGCGCGACGCGTCGTGTCCGGCGGACTCGCCGGCACGCACCATTCCCGCATGCGCGGCACGTCGACGGAGTTCGCCGAGTACCGGCTGTACCGCCAGGGCGACGACCCGCGGCGCATCGACTGGCGATTGCTCGCCCGATCGGACCGCGCGTACATCCGTCTCGCCACCGATCGCGCGGTGCTGCCCACGACCATCGTGCTCGACTCGTCCGCGTCGATGGCGTTCCCGCCTGCGACGCATGCCAAGTGGCATCGCGCACGAGAGATCGCGGTTGGACTCGCGGCCGTCGCGCGGGCGGGCGGCGATCCGATCGGCATCGTCCTCGCGGACCGTCGTGGCGAGGCTCGCGTGGTCGCACCGCGCACGCGTCGCAGCGTGGTCGACGAGATAGCGCGTGTCGTCGCGGACGCTGAAGTTGGCGGCGACGCGCCGCTGGCGCCACTCGTTCGCGGCGTCCGAAGCGCGCGCATCGCGATCATCAGCGACCTGCTCGGCGACTCGGACGACGTGTTGCGCGAGATTCGGGCGCACGCCGCCGGCGGAGGCGAGGCGCACGTCATCCACATCGTCGCGCGCGAAGAGCTCGACCTGCCACGACGCACGCTACTCGCCGCCGATCCGGAAGATCCGTCGCTCGAGCGCCTGCTCACCGAGGCCACGCGTCGCCCGTACGAGGAAGCGTTCGGCGAGTGGCGCGCCGAGGTGGCGCGCCAGGTCCGCGCCGGCGGCGGCGCCTATACGGAAGTCGTGACCGACGAACCCGCGGCGCGCGCGGTTCGCAGGATCACACGACCAGCGGGCAAGGACTAATGACCTGGCTCGTGCCCTCGGCGCTCGCCATCGCCGGCGTCGCGGCGCTCGTCGCGATCGGCCTGCATCTGATCGCGCGCAGCCGCCCCGTCGCCGAAGCGCTGCCGACGGCGCGCTTCATACCGCTGCGCGCGGTCCATGCGCGGACGCGATCGCTCGCGCTGTCCGACGTGCTACTGCTTGTGGTCAGAATGGCGGCGATTCTGCTGATTGGCGCCGCCGTGGCCGCCCCGATCGTCGCGAGCGCGCGCGGGCGCGTCGCGCGCATTCTCGTCGTCGATCGCTCGCGGGACGTGGCGAGCGTGGCCGAGGTGCGCGACAGCGTGCGTAGCCTGCTTGACGACGTCGCGAACGTGGTCTTCTTCGACAGCGCGGCACGAGCCGTAGGCCCCACGGCAGCCGACTCGCTTTCGCTCGCGGCTTCGCGTGGTTCGATATCCGCCGCGCTAGCCTCGGCGATCCAAACTGCTTCGGTGTTGTCGACGCAAACTGACTCGGTCGAGATGGTCATCGTCTCGCCGTTCGGCGAGGACGAGTTGGACGCTGCGACGCTGCCACTCCGCGCGTCGTGGCCTGGGCGCATCCGTCTCGTATCCGTACAGGGCGCCGCTCCCGTCGACAACGCGGCGCGCATCGAGTCGATCGCCGACGCGAACGATCCGGTGATTGTTGGGTTGTCGTTCGCGAATGTGTCCAACGCAGGGAGAGCTGTACGGATCACGCGCGACAAGCCGACGCCGGCCGATACGGCGTGGGCGCGCGACAGCGGCCACGTACTCGTGCAATGGCCCGGCGCCGACAGTGCGGCCGACTGGCCGCGACGCGCGACCATCGATGCCATCGGCGGCGTGACATCGGCGACCGGTACGCTGGTTGGCCGGTTTCCGCGCGCCTGGACCCTCGGCGGCCGCGCCATCGCGCGCTGGGCCGACGGTGACATTGCCGCCAACGAAGTTCAGACCGGCGGCGGCTGCATTCGCGACGTGAGCGTACTGGTTGATCCGGCGAGCGACATCACACTGCGCGCGCCGTTCCGGCGTTTCGCCTCCGCGCTGCTGGCGCCGTGCGGCGGCGCGCGGTCGGCCCGCCGGGTGGACGACTCGACGCTCGCGGGCCTGGCCGGTTCGGGCAGACTCGCAGCAGTGAGCGCGTTCCGCGCGAATGGCGGCTCGCTCTCGGCGTGGACGCCATGGCTTCTCGTCGCTGGAGCCGTGCTGCTGCTCGTCGAGCTCGCGGTTCGGCGCGCCGTGGGGCAACTGTGATGACCGCGTTGTCCCGGCTCCGTGTCGTTCGTGGCGTGCTGGTGACGGGCGTCGTGGTGCGCGCGATCGCATGGGGCGTCGCGGCGGGCCTCTCGCTGTTGATCGGCGCGGCGATCGTGGATTCGAGATTCCCGCTGCAACTCGGCACGCGTCACCTGTTGGTGGCGCTTGCCGTCGCCGCGCAACTCGCGGTGACGATCGCGCTGCTGTGGCGCGACCGCGCGGCGGCGATGCTCGACCGGGTCGCGCTGTGGATCGAGGAGCGCCATCCCTCGTTGGCCTACACGCTCGTCACGGCCGTAGAAATGCGCGACGAGCGTCTGGTGCAATCCGCCGACACGCGACCGTGGCCAGGTACGGCAGTGCAGCGTGCCGCGCGCGCGCTGGCACTGCCTCTCGGTATCGTGGTGCTCGCCGTCGCGGCGCTGGTGTTGCTGCCTCCGGGCGCGGTTGCTCGCGTTCGATCGCCGCATCCCGGCGATGCGTTGAGCGCGTCGCGAACGAAAGACGGCGGCCGCAATCGACTGTCGCCCCTCGTGGCGCGAGTTCGGCCCCCGGCATACGCACACCTGTCAGAGACCGCGATGGACGAACCAACGGACATCCGCGCACTTGCGGGGAGCAGGATCGTGCTGCGCGGCCGAGGAGCGGCGACGGGAATCGCCGCCGTGCGCGATCTGGACACCGCGCGCGCGAGCCAGTCCGGCGATGAATGGACGATCGAGTTCAGCGTCGGTGTAAAAGCCGAAGCAATGCGACTCCTCGACCGGCGCTTCGAGCGAATCGTCGCCATCGAGCCTATCGCCGATGCCGCGCCAACGGTCACGCTCGACGCGCCGGCGCACGA
This sequence comes from Gemmatimonadaceae bacterium, assembly GCA_035493635.1. GTDB lineage: Bacteria > Gemmatimonadota > Gemmatimonadetes > Gemmatimonadales > Gemmatimonadaceae > JAQBQB01. The sequence goes on from DATJHY010000147.1 coordinate 25,510, forward strand.
CAGCGTCCTGCGCGTGGCGCGCGGACAGATCCCGCTCGCTGCCACGGCCCATGACGACTTCGCGGTCGCCAGCGCGAGGTTCGAGTACATCGTGAGCTCGGGCGAGGGCGAGAACTTCACTTTCAAATCGGGAATGCTCGGCGCCGTCCGACCGAACGCGGCGAGCGTGTCGCTCATGGCGACGCTGTCGCTCGATGCGCTCGCGCTCAAGCCCGGCGACATCGTGCACGTGCGCGCCGTGGCGCGCGATGCCAACGACGTCTCCGGGCCGGGAATCGGCAGCTCGGAGACGCGCGCCTTTCGCGTGGCGCGATCGGGCGAGTACGACACGCTGGCCGTCGACGCCGCGCCGCCGTCCGACGAGGACAAGAGCTTGATCAGCGAGCGAATGTTGATCACGCTCGCGGAAGCACTCGAGAAGCGACGTCAGGTCCTGAAGCGCGATTCGATCGTCACGGAGTCGCGTGCGATCGCGGTCGACCAGAAGCGGCTGCGCCGGACCGTTGGAGACATCGTCTTCATGCGGATCGGCGGCCAGCCGAGCGGCGAGGAAACGACCGACGAAGCGGCGCCCGCACGCGCCCGCACGATGGAAGAGATGCTGGCGCGAGCCGATTCGGCGACGAATCGGTCGGTGGAACCGATCGACTTCGCCGGCGGCGAAAGTCCCGTCGTCGCGGTCAACAAGCCGCTGCTCGAGGCGTACAACGCGATGTGGGACGCCGGCACGGAGCTGGAAGTCGGCGAGCCGGGACGCGCGCTGCCGCACATGCGTCGCGCGCTGGCGGCGATTCAGCGCGCGCGACAGGCGGAACGCATTTATCTGCGCGGTCGTCCGCCACAAGTCGTGGTCGACATCGCCAAGGCGCGGCTGCAAGGGAAAGACAAGGGCGCGTCGAGCAACCGTCGGCCAGCGACGGTCTCGGACTCCACGTTCCAGGCGCGCGTCGACCGATTCGTTCGTGCGGTAGAGCTGACGGCACGAGACGCACGCGCCGCCGTGGACTCGTTGCTCATCCTGCGCATCGAGGCACTGGGTGAGTCGCCGCAGTTCGCCGCCGCGCTCGGCGACGCGACCGATGCGTTGCGGCGTGGCAGAAGCGCCGACGCCACATCGGTCCTTGGCCGCGCGCGCCGTGCGCTGGCCGGACCATCGACGGTGCGTGACTCGATCGCGCGCTGGGGGATCCTGCCATGAGCGGCGAGTTCGTCTTTGCCACCGCGCAATACGAATCGGGCGATTGGGACAGCGCGCC
>DATJHY010000148.1:0-18897 GCA_035493635.1 Gemmatimonadaceae bacterium
GCGCGAGCTGAGAGGACTCAAGCGTGGCGTACTCCGCGTGGCCGCGAGCACGACGATCGCCACGTACATGCTGCCGCCGGTACTCGGTCGATTTCGGGTTCGACACAGGGGTGTCGAAATCAGGATGTCGAGCGCGAATACACGAACTGTCGTGAAAATGCTGCGTGAGTCGCGTGTAGATGTCGCGCTCGTCGAGGGACCAGTATCTCATGCTCGGCTCGACGTGAAGCCGTGGATCCAGGACGAATTGGTCGTCATCGCGCCCCCGGACCACGCCCTCGTCCACCGCCGGGCACGTGCGGAGGAGCTGCCGGATTACCCATTCCTCGTTCGAGAGCCCGGCTCCGGAACGAGAGTGGTCAGTCAGCGCGCGCTTGCCAGGCGCGGGATCCGCCTGACCAACACCATGCGAGTGGGGAGCACCGAAGCCATCAAGCAGAGCGTCGCTGCCGGTTTGGGGATCGCCATCGTATCCAGGGCGGCTGCGGCCGACCAGATCGCGCTCGGAAAGATCGCGGTGGTCCAAGTGGAGGACTTCGTCATTCGTCGGACGCTGACGCAGCTCAAGCTGCGTGATCGTGAGCCGAGCGGCGTTGCCAGGGAGCTCGAGCAGCTGCTCGACGACGAAGCCATCGAACGCGGCGCCGATGGCGGGTCAGCCGACGCGTCGGGCGATGCGGGCGCAGAAACGCCGCCGCGATAGATTCGTGGAACGACAATGACCAATCGATTCGATTTGCGACAGTTGCGCCGCGGCCGCGCACTCATGGCCCCTACGATCGCCGTCCTCTGGCTCGCCTGCCACAGCGCGCCGCCCCCGGCCCCGCCTGCTCCGCGCGCGCTAGGCGACTCCGCCGCGGCGGCGCTTCGCTGGGTTCAATCGCACACCGCGCCGATCGTGCTCGCGGACTCGACGCCAGGCAGCGAGGAACGCACCCGTATCGCGACGATCGCGTCGGGGGCGCGGATCGTTGGATTCAGCGAGTTGACCGAAGGCACGGGCGAATTCCCCGAGATCGTGCGGCGCTCGCTCGTCACGCTCGCCGACTCCGGTTTCCGCGGCATCGCGCTTCAGGTTCCCATGCCCGAGGCGCTCGAGGTCGATCGCTACGTCCGGTCGGGAATCGGCGATCCGCGGCGACTGCTGCACGCCCTGGGCTCCTGGCGTTGGGAGACGCGCGAGATGCTCGCCTTCGTCGCCGGCATCAGGCAGTGGAATGTCGCGCACCCCGATCGCCAGCTCGGCATTTATGGGTTCGAGATTCCCACGGCGGAACTCGCCGTACGCGTCATCACGAGCCTGCCGGATTCCGTCACGGGCGCTGCGCTCAAGCAGTGGCTCGCACGCACGTACGCGTGTGTGGGAATCGACGAGAGCGCGCATTGGGGGCTCGAGGGACGCGCGGCGGACAGCACGTTCTGGAATGCCTGCGGACCCGCGACGACCGCTGGCGCCGACAGCGTCGCGGCCCTCCTGCGACGCGTGAATGCGTCGTCTCGGGCGGCCTCGGACGTTGCCTTTGCGGCGCAGATGGCGCGACTCGTTCAACATCACGTGAGCGTCGGCTTGCGCCACCTCACGCGACACGATGCCAACGCGGAACACGTGCTGTTCGTGGCCAACTCGCTCGGCGCCGATGCGAGGATCGTGCTGTGGGGCGGCGACGTCGAGATGGGTCGGCTCACGCTGCAGCCGAACACCGTGCAAACGGCGGTGCCGCTGGGCCAGCGCCTCGGCGATCGATATCGGTCGATTGCGTTCGCCATCGGCGACGGCGTGATCAGGGCGCGCGTGCCCTCGAGCGGTGGGCGTGGCGGTGGTGAGCCCGGACTCTCGACAACTCGTGTGGCGCCGCCCGCGCCCGATTCATACGAGGACGTCATGTCTCGCGCCGCCCCCGCGGCCTACTGGCTGGATCTGCGCGGGCTGCCCTCGGACACGGCCGGCGCGTGGCTGCGCGGACCGCGTCCAATGCGTCTCATCAGCGAGCTCTATTCGCCTCTGCTGGCAAGCGCGCTCGTGACGCCGATCGTGTTCCCTACGTACTACGACGCCCTGGTCTTCGTGAAAACGGCGACGCCGGCGCGGCAGTGAGCACACGCAGTCTCACATGACGGTCGCGGGCGATTCGGGCGAAATGATTCCCCTCTCCGCGTAGATCGGCCGCACGATCTCACGCAGCGCGGGCAGACGGCGCGCGAACCAGACTCCGGCGACCAGGCACGCGCAGCCGCCCACGAAGACCGTCCACGGCGCGCCGATGCGCGCGGCGAGCGCGCCGGCGAACAGGCTGCCGATCGGCGCCGTTCCCATGAAGGCCATCGTGTAGAACGCCATGACTCTGCCGCGCATGCGCTCGTCGACGATCGTCTGAATCACGGTGTTGGTCGACGCCATCTCGATCATCATCCCGCCGCCGACGAGCGGCAGCACGGTGAGCGCGAGCCACAGACGGCGCGACAGCGCGAACGCGATCAGCGCCGCGCCGAAGGTGAGCGTGGCCAGCACCATGACGCGGCCGAGGCCGAGCACGGTCGTGCGCGACGCCAGGTACAGCGCGCCGAGGAGCGCGCCAAGGCCGGAGGCGGTCATGAGAAACCCGAGCGTGTGCGGACCACCGTGGAGCACGCGCGACGCGATCGCCGGCATCAGGACGGTGTACGGCATCCCCATCGTCGCGACGAGGGCGAGCAGCAGCAGCGCGGTCCAGATCGGAGGCGAGCTCGCAACGTACCGGAAACCGTCGCGCAGCTCGTCGAGGGCGCTCGTCGCCGGCCGCGCGGCGCGCTGTCGATCGAGCCGCATGGCGAGCAGCGACCCGATGACGGCGACGTACGAGATGGCGTCGATCATGAAGCACCAACCTTCGCCGAACGCGGCGATGAGGACGCCGCCGATCGACGGGCCGATGATCCGGCTGCCGTTGACCATCGTCGAGTTGAGCGCGATGGCGTTCGAGAGGTGGGCCCGATCCTCGATCATGTCGACGACGAACGACTGGCGAGCCGGCGTGTCGAAGGCGTTGATCATCCCTTGCGCCAGTTGCAGCAGCACCACGTGCGTCACGGTGATCACGCCGGTGAATGCGAGGATGGCGAGGGCCAGCGACTGCAGCATCGATAGAGCCTGCGTGATGACGAGGATGCGATGCCGGTCGTGCCGGTCGACGAGGACACCGGCGAACGGCGCGAGCACCAGCGTGGGGATCTGGCCGAAGAAGCTCACCACGCCGAGCAGGAACGCAGAGCCGGTGAGGCGGTAGACCAGCCAACTGGTGGCAATGCGCGTAATCCACGTACCGATCAGCGACACGGTCTGCCCGCCGAAGAACAGTCGGTAGTTGCGGCTGCGCAGCGCGCGGAGGATCTTGGGGCCTTCGTCGGTGGGCCCGGGGTAGGGAACGGTCACCGTGCGACGCCGTGCAACCCGCGGGCCCGTCGAGGCGGCATCGCCGCCGCGGCGACCGCGTAGCCGCACGGCGCAGCCGGTCGATTCGCGGCAGACATGTTGCGGTCAGAGGGCGCGAAATGTTCATCTCCGATTTTGCCATTCGTCGCCCGATCATCACCGTCGTCACGATGATCGCGCTCGTCGTGTTCGGGCTGGCGTCGCTGACGCGGCTGGACACCGACGAGTTCCCGGCGATCGACGCGCCGATCGTCTTCCTCGCGATCGCCTATCCCGGCGCCGCGCCGGACGTGGTCGAGCGGGAAGTGGTGAGCCGGGTCGAGGACAAGATTTCGGGCATCAGCGGCGTCGATAAGATCAACTCGACGTCGACCGACGGTTTCGCGCAGATCATCGTCCAGTTCGTTTTTTCGAAGCCTGCCGATCAGGCGACGCAGGACATCCGCGACGCGATCTCGGCCGTACGCTCGCAGCTTCCGGCCGAGATTCTCGAGCCGATCATTCAGCGGTTCGATCCCAACCAACTGCCGATCGTCTCGCTCGCCGTCACGTCGAGCGTGTTGAGCGCGCCGCAACTGACACAGATCGCCGACCAGCAGATCGCCGGCGAGCTGCGGGCGATCGGCGGCGTCGCGCAGGTCAACGTCGTGGGCGGCGACAGCGCGCAGCTCAACGTCAACGTGCGACCGAACGCCCTCGCCGCCCTCGGCGTCGGCATCGACCAGGTCGTGAACGCGCTGCGCGCCCAGAATCTCGCCGCACCCGTCGGCAACGTGAACAGTCCGCTCGAGCAGCGATCGATCCGCCTCGAGGGACGGTTCGAGCGCCCGGAGGATTTCGCCAACCTGGTCATCAGCCAACGCGCCGGGCAACTGGTCACCCTCGGCCAGATCGCGGAAGTCGAAGCCGGCGCCGCCGAACCAAAATCGTCGGCGTTGTACAACGGTCGCCAGGCGATCGGTCTGGATATCGTGAAATCGCGGGAGTACAGCACGACCGCCGTGGCCGATCGCGTGAAGGCGCGGATCGCCGTGCTGCAACCGACGATGCCGCCGGGCACGCGAATCGAGATCGTGCGCGACGCCGGCGCCCGAGTGCGTCACTCGGTGCGGAACGTGGAAGATGCGCTGGTCGAGGGCGCCGCGCTCACCGTGCTGGTGGTGTTCCTGTTCCTGAATTCGTGGCGTTCGACCGTGATCACCGGACTCGCGCTGCCGGTATCGGTGCTCACGTCGTTCGTGCCGCTTGCGGCCTTCGGGTTCACGCTCAACACGATGTCGTTGCTCGGCCTGTCGCTCGCGATCGGCATCCTCATCGACGACGCGATCGTGGTCCGCGAGAACATCGTGCGACACGTGGAGCTTGGCGCCGATCACATGCACGCCGCGCACGAGGGCACCGACGAGATCGGGCTCGCCGTGGCGGCGACGACGTTCTCGATCGTCGCGGTGTTCGTTCCGGTTGGCTTCATGCCGGGGATTGCAGGTCAGTGGTTCAAGCCGTTCGCGCTCACGATCGCCGCGGCGGTGCTGGTGTCGCTCTTCGTCTCGTTCTCGCTCGATCCGATGCTGTCGGCCTACTGGCCCGATCCGCAACTCGAGGCGCACGAGCGGCGCAACCCCATCGCTCGCGCGCTCGACCGATTCAACGAATGGTTCGATCACCAGGCCGAACGTTACAAGGGCTTGATCGCCTGGGCACTCGACCATCGTTGGCGAATGATCGCGCTCGCCGCCGGATCCTTCGTGCTCGCGATCGTGCTCCAGGTCGTAGCCGGCGGATTCGCGTTCGTGCCGGTCAGCGACCAGAGCGAGTTGAATATCGCCGTGGAGACGCCGCCGGGCTCGAGCCTCGATTACACGACGCTCAAGGCGGAAGAGATCGCGCGAATGATTCGCACGCGGCCAGAGGTGCAATACACCTACACGACCGTGGGCAGCGCCACCGGCTCCGGGGCCGTCGACAACGCGAGCATCTACGTGCGACTCGTGCCGAAAAGCCAGCGCTCGCTCAGCCAGGACCAGATCGGCCAGATTCTGCGCAAGCAGATGCGCGACGTTGGTGGCGCGACGGCGTACACGTATGCTTCCGGCTTTGGCGGCGCCCAGAAACAGCTTCAGTTGCAACTGCAGGGCCCCGATCAGAATACCTTGAACGACTACGCGGCCCGGATCCAGCAGATCGTCGCCTCCACGCCAGGGGCGGTCGACGTCGGGCTCTCGACCAAAGGGCAGAAGCCCGAATTCAACGTCCGCGCCAACCGCGGGCTGGCCGGCACGCTCGGCGTGAGCATGAGCCAGCTGGCGACCTCGCTGCGTTTCGCCTTCGCCGGCGTCGACGCGGGCACATGGGTCGACCCGTCGGGCATATCGCGGTACGTGCACGTCCGTCTCGTGCCGGCCGCCCGCGAAAACGCCTCGGACCTTGGCCAGTTGCCGGTGATGGTCACACCGGCAACCGCGGGCGGCGCGCCGGCGTTCGTTCCGCTGAGTCAGATCGCCGAGATCAGGCCGAGCTTCGGTCCGTCACAGATCGCCCACTATCAGCGCGAACGCGTGGTGACGATCGGCGCCAACATCGAGGGCGCGTCACTCGGCAAAGTCTCGCAATCCGTGATGGCCAACGTCCGAAAGATCCAGCTGCCGGCGGGTTATCACATCTCGCAAGGCGGAGAAACGGAGAGTCAGAACGAGGTGTTCGGCAACATCTTCATCGCGCTCGGCGTGGCGGTGATGCTGATGTATCTCATCCTCGTCGTCCAGTTCGGATCGTTCCTGGATCCGCTGGCGATTCTGATCTCGCTTCCGCTGTCGCTGATCGGGGTCGTCCTGGCGCTGCTCGTCACGCGCGACACGCTGAACCTCATGAGCCTGATCGGCGTGATCCTGCTCATGGGCATCGTCGCCAAGAACGCGATTCTGTTGATCGACTTCGCCAAGTGGGCGCACACCGGCCGCGGCCTCACGAGGCGCGACGCGTTGATCGAGGCGGGGCGCATCCGGCTGCGTCCAATCCTGATGACGACGCTCGCGCTGATTGCCGGCATGCTGCCGGTGGCGTCCGGACTTGGCGAAGGCGCCGATTTCCGCGCACCGCTCGGCCGCGCCGTCATCGGCGGCGTGATCACGTCGACGATTCTTACACTCGTCGTGATTCCGACTGTGTATGAAATCCTCGACGAGTGGCGTGAGGGGCTGCTCGCCAGGTTCCGCCGACGAGTGGCGGCGCCATCACCGCACGCCCCGATGCCGGAGCCGGGCGACTAGGAAGAACGGCTACTCTTCCAGGCTCGGCGACGCGGCCGACGCGACCGAAATGTCGATCGGCAGGCGCACGCCGTTGTGCGTGCGGACAACGTCGAGCATGCCCTGCCACACGGACGCGAACTCGTGGCCGACGTCGGTCGGCGCGCTGCTGTCCGGCGAAAATCCGCGCGCGCCGGCAACCCAGAACGGCGGATCGACGTCGACCCCGCTCGCGGCGTACACGTCGCTCACGTCGTCGTAGATCTTGCTCGCGTTCTTCGTGTGCGCGTAGATGCCGGGACGGTAGCGGCCGTCGGTGAGCACCATTTGCGTCCAGGCGCGATAGTAATCACGCATCGGCTGCGGAACGCTGTTCATGTGCTCGACGTCGAGGAAGATCACCGTCGCGCGCGGAAAGCCTTCGCGCTGGGCTTTGGCGATGGCGTCGCGCGCATCGAGCTGGCCCTGCGCGGCGCCCACGTACGACGCTGAGCAGCGATCGCTCTTCGTGGCGACCGGCTTGGTGGATTTCCGCGTCATCTTGCGCGGCGAAGAGTGATGCCTGGACTTCGACCGGTGCGATGACTTCGCCTTGGCGGGCGTAGTGGTGCGCGATGCGTTGGGATTCTTCCCCCACGTTTGCTGCCCGACGTAGATGACGGCGAGCCCCCAGCCGTTGTCGACCAGATGCTGGCGTCGCCCCGCCCAGGAGTCATCCTTGTGACAGGGCGCCGGTAGATAGTACCCGACCCACTCGTACGCGCCGTCGTGCTTCCAGGCGCGCATCGCGTCGTCACCAGGATACACGTTGGTGTCGAAGCCCAGATGGCCCGCGGTGACGTTCGCGACGGTGCGTTTGACCGCGCCACTGATCGCTTCCGGCGCGTCCGCCAACTCGGCGGTGGCCCGGGCGAGCGAGCTGTGCGCGAGTTGCGGCGCCTCGAGCGAGGCGGACACGGCCGCGGCGGTGAGCGCAACCAGGTTTCGCAGCGTCTTCTTGTTCATCGGGTGGAATGAGAGAAGTCTCGAGGCTTTCTACCCCGGACTTCGTGTGACGCTCCGCACGTCGTCGACGTTAGCCGACGCGAGCGTACCGCGCGTACAAAAATTGCCATCGCTGTGCCAGCCAACCCGGAGAAGCCGGACGTATATCCCTGTTCGGAGGAACGTATGTTGATCCGCCCTGCTCGTGGCATCGCACTGCTTGGCGCAAGTTTGCTGTGGATAGCATGCGCCAAGGCCGAGAACAAAGTTGACACGACGGCCGCTATGACTGACACGACGAAAGCGGCGGCCGCCACCCCGACCACGCCGACCGCGCCACAACTCACCGACGTCAACATCGTCGCGCTCGTCGACGAGGCGAACGCGGCGGACAGCGCCGCCGGGCAGCTCGCCGCGACGAAAGGCACGAGCGCGTCGGTCAAGGAGTTCGGGCGCCAGATGGCCCGCGATCACCACGAGCTGCGCAAGCAGGGGCTGGAGCTCGTCAAGAAAGAGAGCCTCACGCCACAGCCGCCGTCGAACGACACCCTTCAGACCTCCGCGCAGAAGATGCTCGACAGCATGAAGGCCATGGCGAAGGGCGCGGCCTGGGACAAGGCCTACATCGACAACGAGGTCGCCGTGCACCAGTCGGTGCTTTCGCTCCTGCAGTCCGCGCAGACCTTGGCGCAGGATACGTCGCTGAAGGCGCTCATCCAGAAGGCTCAGCCGCTGATCCAGGCGCACCTGACCAAGGCGCAGGACATCCAGAGCAAGCTCGGCAGCGCGATGGCGCCGGCCAAGGCCGACACGACTGCCAAGAAGAGCAAGCCCGACACGGCTGCGAAAAAGCCCTGATCGCGGTCTTGCAGACCGATCAGTCAGGCGCGGTCCTTGAAAAGAATGCCCGGGTGAGAGCCCGGGCATTCTGCTTGGTGCGCCAGCTTCGCTCTCGGGGATACGCTCATGCGCCTCGATTTCGATTCACGATACACGCTCATCGCGAGCGCGTCACTTTTCGTTCTGTTCAGCGCCTGCTCGAGCGAACCGGACGGTGCGCCGGGGTCGCCCCCCGCCAGTGCCGCAGCCGCGCCGTCGCGTGCGACGGTGGAGGTCGGTGGCGAAGTCATTCGGGATTCGACGCGGCCGTCGGTTCGATGGATCAGTGACGCAAACGTCCTGGCGATCGCCGCGGCGATGAACTCCAAACAGCTGGCCGCGGCCGACGCCGAGTTGAGCACCTGGCACGTCGACACCGTGCGCGCGTTCGCCGCGGCGATGGCCCGCGAGCATTCGGCGATCCGCCGTACGCTCGATTCGAGCGCGAGCGCGCTGCAGATTGCGCCTGTAGCTCCGGCGCTCGGCGCTCTCGTGCAGACTCGAATGCAGCGGCAGATCGACTCGATCTACCTGCACGACGGGCGCGCCTTCGACCGGGCCTTCCTGGATCAACAGATCGCGAGCCACCGGCTCATGTACGAGTACCTCGTGCGGCTCGCGGCGGTGGCCGAGCGGCCCGCGTTACAGCAGGTCCTCACGACGGCGGCGGACAGCGTCCGATCGCAAACGGCGCGGGCGGTCGAGCTGCGAACGATGTTCGCGAAGCAGGATTCGGCGGCGGCGGATTCGGCGGCGAAGCGCGCCGCCCGGCGGGCGGCGCGGCTCCAGCGAACGAGCGGGCGATGAGCGGTTCCTCACAGCCGGGACGCGATGAGACGAGCAACGTCGTTCTGGTGGACGGCTCCAATGTCGCACACTCCACGGAGGGCGAGCAGGCGCTCGTGGCAAATCTCCTCGCGATCCGCGACAAGCTGTGCGAGGAAGGGCTCGAGCCGATCATCGTCGCCGACGCCGCGTTGCGTCATCAGATCGACGACTCGAAGCGGTATGAGCAGCTCGTGGAGCAAGGCCACGTCCGGCAGGCGCCTGCCGGCACGGACGCGGACTATTTCATCCTGTCGTTCGCGCGCGAGCTGAACGCCAGCATCGTGTCGAACGATCGATTCCGCGACCGGATCAAGGAGTTTCCGGAAGTGCGCGAGCGCGTGATCCGGTTCATGATCCTGCAGGACGAAGTCGTACTCGAGCGCCGAACGCGGCGCCGAAAGTAGAGCCGCTGCGAGAGCATCAGGAGCGCGACGCGATCTGCACTATCGGTGAGCGGTCCGTTTCACTTGCGGCCGGCCGGAGTTTGGCCGAACGCGGCCGCGGATATCCATCGACGGTTCGCCACACCAGGTACGCAAAGATGTAGGCGCCGGCGGCGGCGAGCGTGCCGCCGACACCGAGCGATAGCGTCGCGAACGACGCGGCGTTCGCGCGCAAACCGAACCCGATGACCATGAGGGCGAGCCCGGCGTTGGAGACCCACCAGTGGACGCCGGCGGCGGTGCGGTTGCGAAGCGGATTCCCCGTGAAGCGCGGCAGCACGTGATAGGCGACGCCGTAGATCATCATCGTCACGAAGCCGAGCAGCATCATGTGCATGTGAGCGGTTCGGTACACGGTCCAAACCGGGTGCACGGCCATGGCGACGCCGACGAGGATACCGAGCGCGAGCCAGGCGACGCTCGCCTTGATGAAGGCGCGAACGAACCAATCCATGTGCGTCAGACCTGGATGAGATCGGAGATTCTCGTGCCGAGGAGCGGCTCGCGGCGGCGGAGCATGACCGAGTCCCACGTGCGATGCGCCGTGCAGGGATTCGTTTCGCAGCACGGACCGTTGCCGAGCAGGCAGCGCGTGTGGTGGTGCGGCTGATCGAAGATCTCGATCACCTGGGCGAGCGTGATCGTCTCGGGCGCCGATGAGAGGACGAATCCTCCGGCGGGTCCACGCGCGCTGTTCACCAAGCCTGCCTTGGCGAGCGAGTTCAGCACCTTCGCCATGTAGTTGCGCGGTGTCCCGGTCGCGCGAGCGATTTCGTCGGCGTGGAGCACGCGCGCGCCGAACGACCGGCCGAGGAGCACGACGGCTCGCACGGCGTAGTCCGCGGTGTTTGACATACTCATGGAAGCATGCCGACCGCGGTTGAAAGGGAGTTTCGCATCTTGATGTCAGGATGTGCGGACGGCTGTGGTGAAGCTGTCGTCTGAGGCCCGAAACTTTGTCGGGGTTTCCCTTGTTGTTGCGGTGCAATGGGTTAGCGGTTACAGAATGATCAGAAACGGATGTCGCAAGCAAGTAGGTACTTGCTTTTCGAACCGAGTCACCATAGGCTTCGCGGCCCTATGGACATCCGCGATCGAATTCTGGACGCAGCGAAACGCGTCTACGCACTGCACGGCTTCCGTGGCGCCACTACGCGGCTCATCGCGAACGAAGCGGGCGTCAACGAGGTCACGCTCTTCCGCACCTTCGGCTCCAAGGCGGCGTTGTTCGAAGCGCTGATGCAGCATCACGTCGCTCAGTCGCCGCTGCCGCTCCTCCCAGACAATCCGATCGATCCCGAAGCCGAAATGACCGCCTGGGTCACGGCGATCCTCGCGCACATGCGCGACAACCGCTCGCTCATTCGCACGTCGTTCGGCGAGATGGAAGAACGTCCCGAGGCCGCGGTCTCGATGTGCGAAGGTCCGAACTGCGCCGGGATGCTGCTCACCGACTATCTGCTTCGCTTGCAGACGCTCGGTCTGGCTGACGCCGACGGCGATATTCCGACGGCCGTCGCGATGCTCATGAGCTCGATGTTCGGCGACGCCGTGTCGCGCGACCTGATGCCGAACGCCTTCCCGCAGCCTGAATCAGAGGCGGCGTCCAAGTACGTAAGAGTGTTCATGCGCGCGCTCGGCGTTCGACCGGCGATGCAGCGGTCGGCCGGCTCGCGCGCCGCCGCCGGCGACTGACTACCGGCGACCACGATGACCTTCAGCATCCGATTCCCATGACATCCGTCGGAGTTCGCGCGCGCATCGCGCGCAATGTCTCGCGCGTCCACCGCGCCCTCGGCGCGACGGCCGCCGCGTTCGCGACCATCGGCCTCCTGTCCGCGACAGCACGAGCTCAACAGCCCGCCGCCGGCGCCGCTGGCGTCGGCGCAACCGTCACGCTCTCGCTGGATGACGCGCTCCGCATCGCGCAGACGCAGAGCCAGACGCTCGAAGTCGCGCGGTCCGGCGTCGTGCGCGCGAGCGGGCTCCGCCTTCAGGCCCGGAGCGGGTATTTGCCGCAACTCAACGGAACGGCGGGCTATACAAAAACGCTCAAGTCGCAATTCTCCAGCTTCAGCTCGGGGAGCACCGCGCCGGATACGAGCACCGGCCCCAAGCTCCAGTCGTTGTGCGCGCCGAACATTCCGGCGACCGCCACGCCCGAGGAGCGCGCGGCCGCGCTGGCACAGGCAGCCACGTGCCAATCGTCCGGCGGCGGCGGGTTCGACCTCAAGCGGACGAGCTTTGGCGCGACGAATCAGTGGCAACTTGGACTGACGTTCTCCCAGAACGTCTTCACCGGGGGCCGCCTGACCGCGCAGAACCGGGCGGCCGATGCCCAGCTTCGCTCGGCGAACATCGAAGTCGCCGCGCAGCGCGCGCAGGTCGCGCTCGACGTGACCTCGGCCTACTACGATGCCGCGCTGGCCGACCAACTGGTCGCGATCGCCGACTCGTCGCTGGCGCAGACGGAGGCGGTGCTCGCACAGACGCGGGTCGCGCGGCAGGTGGGCAACACGTCCGAGTACGAGCTGCTTCGCGCGCAGGTGACGCACGACAACCAGCTGCCAGTGGTGATCCAGGCGCGCGCCAATCGCCAGGTGACGTATCTCCGTCTCAAGCAACTGCTCAATCTCTCGCTCGACGACTCGGTGCAACTCACGACGCGCATCGAGGAGCAGAGCGGGCCGAGCCTGCCGACGATTGCCGCGAGCGCCACCGTCGATACGGCGGTGAGCGATCGCGCGCCAGTGCGCCAGTTGGACGAGACCATCCGCGCGCAGGAGGCGCAGGTTCGCATTGCGCGCGCCGAGCGGATTCCCTCGCTGTCGATCGTGTCGAACTATCAGCGGCTGTACTTCCCGGCGAACGTGTTCCCGCAACTGAGCAACGGCGTGAACAACTGGACGGTCGGCGTGTCGACGAACTTCCCCGTGCTGGACGGCGGACGAATCAAGGGTGATCAGCTCGTGGCCGAAGCCGGGCTCCGGCAGGCGCGGGCGCAGCGAGAGCAGACGCGCCAATTCGCTGCGCTCGATACGCGCGTCGCGCTCAACGCCCTCCAGGAAGCGCAGTCGAGCTGGGAGGCGAGCCGGGGCACTGCGGACCAGGCGCAGCGGGCGTACGCGATCGACCAGGTCCGCTTTCGCGAAGGCATATCCACGCAGACCGATCTCGCGCAGTCGCGCTTGCTCCTCGAGCAGGCGCTGGCCAACCGCGCGCAGGCGGCGCGGAATCTCGCGGTGGCGCGCGTACGGCTCGCACTCCTGCGCGATCTGCCGCTCCAGACGGGCACTGGCGCCGGCGCATCCACGCAAGGCGCGACGCAGCAGCAACAGCAACAACAACAAACGCAGCAGCGACCCGGAACATCAGCGTCATCCGCCGGATCGGGCGGAATGACTGGAGGGGGCATTCAGCCATGACCTGGAGGATGACTGTGCCGCGAAGCCGCCGTTCCACAATCTCGGCGGTGCTGCTCGCCGCGGCGACACTCGCGGCTTGCAAGGGCGCGGACACGAGCAAGGCGGCGACGACCCCGAGCTCGATGCTCGTCGGACCGGAGAACATCGCGATCGTGAAGGCGGAGCAGATTCGCTCCGGGCCGGCGGTCTCGGGCACGCTACAGCCGGAGCAGCAGGCGAACGTGCGCGCCGAAGCGGGCGGCACGGTCCTTCAGACATACGCCGAGCAGGGACAGCGGGTCGGGAAGGGTCAGGTTCTCGCGCGCATCGACGACGCGGCGTTGCGCGAGACGGAGCTCTCGGCAAAGGCCGCCGTGACGACGGCGCAGAACACGGTCGACCTGAACAAGCGGCAGCTCGATCGCAACGACGCGCTGCTCAAGGCGGGCGCGATCTCCGAGCGCGATGTCGAGCTCGTACGCAATCAGTATTCGGCGGCCGAGGCGCAGCTCGCGAATGCCAAGGCCCAGCTCGCGAACGCCGAGAAGCAGTTGAGCAAGGCAACGATCACGGCACCGTTCGCCGGGATCGTGAGCGCCCGCCAGGTGAGCGCCGGCGACGTCGTGCAATCTGGCGGTGCGCTCTACACCATCGTGAACCCTTCTTCGATGCGACTCGAGGCGGCCGTGCCGGCCGATCAACTCGCCTCGGTTCGAGTCAGCGCGCCCGTGGATTTCACCGTGAGCGGCTATCCGGGCCGGCAGTTCACCGGTCGCATCACGAACATCAACCCGGTCGCGGATCCCGCGACGCGGCAGGTCCGTATCATCGTATCGCTCCCGAACGCGAACGGAGTGCTGGTCGGCGGATTATTTGCCGACGGCCACGTCGCGAGCGAGGTGCGCACGGCGCCCGTCGTGCCGCTCGCCGCCGTCGACGAGCGTGGACTCAAGCCATTCGTGATGCGCATCAAGAACGGCGTCGTCAACAAGGCCGAGGTGGAGCTCGGCATTCGTGACGCCGCAACCGAGACGGTCGAAGTGCGAAGCGGCGTGCAGCCCGGCGACACCATTCTGCTGGGCGCGGCACGCGGAATCTCAGAGAAGACGCCCGTCAGGGTGAGCCCTGTCGCGGCGGACACGGGTCGCAAGCCATGATCATCTCCGATTTCGCCATCAAGCGTCCGCTGATCACGGTTGTCGCGATGGTCGCGCTCGTGATCTTCGGGTTGTTCGCGCTGCTCCGGCTCAAGACGGACGAGTTCCCCGACGTGGCGCCGCCCTGGCTCACGGTGGGGATCATCTATCCCGGCGCGTCGCCGGACGTCGTGGAGAGCGAAGTGCTCAAGCCGGTGGAGGAGCAGATCGGCTCGATCGCCGGCGTCAAGCGCATCATGGGCAAGGCGTACGACGGCTACGCCATGATGATGATCGAGTTCTACTACGACAAGGATCTCAACGTCGCGTCGCAGGAAACGCGCGACGCGATCTCGGCCATCCGCGCCGACCTGCCCACGGAGATCAAGGAACCAATCGTTCAGAAGTTCAACAACACCGACCGGCCGATCGTCTCGATCGCGATCTCGTCGACCGTGTTGTCGCCGCCCGAGCTCACGCGGCTCGCCGATCCCGGCATCACGCGCGAGCTTCGCTCGATCCCCGGCGTGTCGGACGTGCAGATCTTCGGCAAGGTGGAACGCGAGCTCACCGTCGAAGTCGATCCGCACCGTCTGCAAGCGGCAAACGTCAGCGTCGCGCAGGTCGTCCAGGCGCTCGAGATGCAGAACCTCGCCGCGCCCGTGGGCCGCGTGAACGGCACGCTCGACGAGCGGGCGATCCGGCTGCGCGGCCGCCTCGACAACCCCGCCGAGTTCGAGAACCTGGTCGTCGCCGATCGCGGCGGACAGCTCATTCGGCTCAACCAGGTGGCGACGATCAAGGACGGCACCGAGGAGCCACGCACGCTCGCGCTGTACAACGGCACGGAAGCGATCGGCATCGACATCAAGAAGGCCAAGGGCTACAGCACGACCGACGTCGCCCAGCGCATCCGCGACCGACTCGCGCAGATCGAGCAGACGCTGCCCAAGGGCACCAAGATCGATCTGGTCAAGGACTCGGGCACGCGCGTCGAGCACGCGGTGAGCAACGTGGAGGAGGCGCTGTTCCTCGGTGCGGTGCTCACCGTCCTCGTGGTGTTCCTGTTCCTGAACTCGTGGCGCTCGACCGTGATCACTGGTGTCGCGCTTCCGATCTCGGTGCTGGCGAGTTTCATCGCGGTGTGGGGGATGGGATTCAAGCTCGAGACGATGTCGCTACTAGGCCTATCGCTTGCGATAGGCATTCTCATCGACGATGCGATCGTAGTCCGCGAGAACATCGTGCGGCACGTCGAGATGGGGAAAGACCACTTCACTGCGGCGCACGACGGGACGGACGAGATCGGCCTCGCGGTGGCGGCGACGACGTTCTCGATTCTCGCCGTGTTCGTGCCGATCGGCTTCATGCCCGGCATCGGTGGGCAGTGGTTCAAGCCGTTCGCGCTGACGATCGCGTGCTCGGTGGCGGTGTCGCTCTTCGTGTCGTTCTCGCTCGACCCGATGCTCTCGGCCTACTGGGCGGACCCGCACAAGCCGCCGCACCAGCGCGCTTGGATCACTCGCCAGTTGGACAAGTTCAATCACTGGTTCAACGAACAGGCGCAGAATTACAAGAAGGTCGTCGCGTGGGCGCTCGACCATCGCACCGCCATGGTGACGACGGCGGCGCTGACGTTTCTGGCGTCGTTCTTCCTGCCGAGTCTCGGACTCACCGGCCTCGGCGTCGCGCTCGTTGGAATCGTGCTGATCGTGTTCGGGCAGACGAGAAAGGGCCTGCACGGGGCGGGGCGAACGCTGTTCATCGCCCTTGGCGCCGTGACGTTCATCTACACAGGGGCGATGGCCTTCGGTGCCGCTCCCCTTCTGATCACGCCGGCGCGCACCGTGGGCACGGCCTTTTTCCCGGAAGACGACCGGGCCGAGTTCATCATGCAGCTCGAGACTCCGCCTGGCTCCAACCTCGAGTACACGCGACTCAAGGCTGAGGAGGCCGCGCGCGTCGCGCGCGCGCACCCCGAGGTCGTGTACACCTACACGACGCTCGGCAACAACGCGACGGGTGGCGTGGATGAGGGCAGCATCTACGTTCGCACCGTGCCGAAGACGGAGCGCAACAAGTCGGTCGAGCAACTTGCCGAAGAGCTACGTCGAGAAACGAAAAACGTGGTCGGCGCCACGATCTCGGTGTTCATCAATGATCTGAACGGCGGATTCAAGCAGATCCAGCTGCAACTCCGCGGGCAGGACGTCGCGGCGCTGGCGCAGGCCGCTGACATGGTGAAGGCGGAGGTGGAGAAGGTGCCGGGTGCGGTGGACATCGGGCTGTCGACGAAAGGACAGAAGCCCGAGCTCGAGGTCGACCTCAACCGAGGCGTGGCGGGATCGGTGGGTCTGACCGTCGGCCAGGTCGCGCAGTCGCTGCGTCCCGCATTCGCGGGCATCGACGCGGGCTATTGGATCGACCCCTCCGGCAAGTCGCGCAAGGTCACGGTCCGTCTCACGCCCGAGTCGCGAACACGCGCGGCGGATCTCATGAATCTGCCGATGCTCGTGCTCGGCCCGAACGGTGCGCCGTCGACGATGCCGCTCGGACAGGTTGCGTCGATCCGCGAAGGTCTAGGTCCGGCGATCATCGATCACCTCAACCGCGAGCCCGTCGTGACGGTCGAGCTGAACACGGCCGGCCGTGCCGCAGGTGACGTAACGGCCGACATCCAAGCGCGACTCGACAAGATGCGCCTGCCTGCCGGGGTCCGTTACACGATCGGCGGCGACGCGGAATCGCAGGCCGAAGTGTTCGGCCAGATTTTTTCGGCCCTCGGGCTCGCGGTGTTGCTCATGTACCTGATCCTGGTCGTGCAATTCGGATCGTTCATCGACCCGATCGCGATCCTCATGTCGCTGCCGCTGTCGCTGATCGGCGTGATGGTGTCACTCGCCATCACCGGAAAGACGGTCAACATCATGAGCCTGATCGGTGTGATCCTGCTGATGGGCATCGTGGCGAAGAACGCGATTCTGCTGATCGACTTCGCCAAGTGGGCGCGCGAGGAGCGCGGCATGCCGCTTCGCGAAGCGCTGATTCAGGCGGGCGCGATTCGTCTGCGTCCGATTCTGATGACGACGTTCGCGCTCATCGCCGGGATGATTCCCGTGGCACTCGGCCGCGGCGAAGGCGCGCAGTTCCGCGCGCCGCTCGGCGTGGCGGTTATCGGCGGCGTGATCACGTCGACGTTCCTCACGCTGCTCGTAATCCCGACGGGGTACGAGATTCTGGATGAGTGGCGGCGCGCGTTCATGCGGCGGCTCGGTGCGCAGCCAAAGCAGATGACAGCCGAGCACCCGGTGCCGGCGGCGGGGGATTGAGTCCGAGGAGCACGTCGCCGATGCGGACGATGTGCTCGCTCGACACATGACTGCGAAAGGCGCGCTCGCCATCCAGGGAGCGCGCCTTTCGCGTTTCACTTTTCATAGATGTAGAGCGTGAAGGGCATGTGGTACGTAATGCCGGAGAGGGAGCAATACGCGAGATGCTGCCCGCTGAATGGATCGGCGGTCGATTCGACTCGCCAGATCCGCTTTTCACCGCTCGGGGCCAATTGGGTCACCTGCACGCTCGGCAGGTCCCGCGTCGTCAAATCGGTCGAACCATATCGCAGCTGGCCACATGCTGCGCCGGCCGCAAACACGGCGATGCCTTGACGGCTGAGGTCAACAGGGTCCACGGCCCAGACGTTCTGATTGTCGCTGTTCGTCGCCGAGCCATCGGGGAAATCGAACCGTAGTGCGAGCGGCGAGCCGCCGCACGCGTCCTTCACGGAGCGCTTCAAGCCGGACCAGTTCGCGTTCGGCTGCACGGTCGCGTCGCCGCCGCCATTCTGATGAAGAAGCGCCTTCACTCCGCACGAGCCATTGTCGAAGACATAGGCCTGCGCGGTTCCCGTCGCGGGCGATACGCTGACCGTGAGCGCATTCGCGGAGCCCTGAATCTTCGAGGAGCCGTCCGCCACGAAGGGGATTTCCCAGCGGATCGGCGGATCACTGCTTGGCTTTCCGCCGGCGGCCTTCGATTCACTGGCCATGCCGGGCGCAACGAGTCTTGGAGCTCCGGCTTCCGAGCAGCCGAGCGAGAGGAGCGCCGTGAAGGCGAACGCGATGCCGGGGGTGCGGCGGTTCATTGGAACCTCCTGATGGCAGAGTGTGTGGGGCCGCTGTCGCCGGGGTCTCGGGGTGGATGGTCGAGCCGTAGAGACAGGGAGACCTGGTGGTCGGTTGTCAGGCGCGGAATCAGCGGCTATTGTAGGCGCCGCGTCTCTAGCTGACCCTTAGTCCAGTCTTATTTCGCGCGTGAGTCCGACAAAATTCCGGCTTCGAACGTTCGGTGGGCTGATTCTGGACGGGGGAAATCAGTCCGGGCCGTTGCTCGCGGCCCATCGCAAGCGCTTGGCATTGTTGGCGCTCCTCGCGAGCGCCGGCCGCGGCGGGATGAGCCGCGAGCGGCTACTGGCCTACCTGTGGCCCGAGAGCGACACCGATCAGGGCCGCAACTCACTCTACCAACTGTTGTTCGGAGTGCGTCGCGAGCTCGGCGCAGAGTCGATTACGG
>DATJHY010000149.1:0-9092 GCA_035493635.1 Gemmatimonadaceae bacterium
ACGCAGCGTAAGGAGGATTGACCATGGCCACCACCAAAATCGTGGTCGATCCGATCACGCGCATCGAAGGGCATCTGCGCATCGAGGCGCAGACGGACGCCGGCAAGATCACCAACGCCTGGGCGTCGGCGACGCAGTTCCGCGGCATCGAGATCATCATGCAGGGCCGCGATCCGCGCGACGCGTGGGCCTTCACCCAGCGCATCTGCGGAGTGTGCACGGTCGTGCACGCGGTCGCGTCGTGTCGCGCCGTCGAGGACGCGCTCGACATCCGCATCCCCGCCAACGCCAACACCATTCGCAATCTCGTGCTCGGCATGCAGTTCGTGCAGGACCATGTGATCCACTTCTACCACCTGCACGCGCTCGACTGGGTCGACGTGGTGAGCGCGCTCAAGGCCGATCCGAACCAGGCCGCCAAGATCGCCGCCTCGATCTCGCCCTGGCCGAACAACTCGGCGACCCACTTCAAGGAAGTGCAGGATCGCGTCAAGAAGTTCGTCGGTACGGGACAGCTCGGCATCTTCACCAACGGGTACTGGGGACATCCCGCGTACAAGCTGCCGCCCGAAGTGAACCTCATCGCCGTCGCGCACTATCTGGAAGCACTGGACTGGCAGCGCGACGTGATCCGGTTGCACACCATCTTCGGCGGCAAGAATCCGCACCCCAACTTCCTCGTGGGCGGCATGGCCTCGGCGATCAACCTCGACGAGGACGCCACGATCAACAGCGCGCGCCTCGCCGACGTGGCCGGCATGATCGCCCGTGCGCAGCGGTTCGTGGAACAGGTCTACTGGCCCGACCTCGTCGCCGTGGCCGGCTACTACAAGGACTGGGCGGCGGTCGGCGGCGGCACGGGCAACTACCTGGCCGTGGGTGAATTCCCGGAGACCGACATTCGAGATCTCCAATCGCTCTACCTGCCGCGCGGCGTGATCATGAACAAGGATCTCACGAAGGTCCTGCCCTACGATCAGAACGCGGTCACCGAGAACGTGCACAGCTCGTGGTACGAGTACGACAAGGGCGACGTCGGCCTCCACCCGTACGAGGGCGAAACGCAGCCCAAGTACACGGGTCCCGAGCCGCCGTGGACGTATCTCCAGGATCAAACGAAGTACACGTGGATGAAGGCGCCGCGGTACAATGGCCATCCGATGGAAGTCGGACCGCTGGCGCGCATGCTCGTCGCCTATGCCAGCGGGCACAAGGAAGTGCAGGCCATGGTCGGCGACACGCTCAAGGCTCTGGGCGCGCCTCCTGCGGCGCTCTTCTCCACGCTCGGCCGCACCGCCGCACGGGGGATCGAGACCGTACTCATCGCCCGCCGGCTCAGCACCTGGTACGACTCGCTCGTCGCCCGCATCAAAGCCGGCGACGTCGCCACGTTCGCCCCGGCCAAGTTCGAGCCGGAGACGTGGCCCGCCAAGTCCAAGGGCTACGGCGCGCTCGACGCGCCTCGTGGCGCCCTCGGCCACTGGGTCCAGATCGCCAACGGCAAGATCGAGCGCTACCAGTGCGTCGTGCCGACGACCTGGAATGCGTCGCCGCGCGACGACAAAGGTGTCGTGGGCCCCTACGAAGCGGCGCTCACCGACAACCACCCGCTCGCCAAGCCGGATCAGCCGCTCGAGATCCTGCGCACGATCCACTCCTTCGACCCCTGCATCGCGTGCGGCGTGCACGTGCTCGACGCCGCCGGCGAGGAGATCACGGAGGTGAAGGCGCAATGACCGGCTATGATCCGGATCGCGAACGCGAGCCCCACTGGACCGCGGTCGATGAACGCATGCTCACGACGACCTTCGAGCAGGTCGTTCCGCTCGGGCATCCCGAGCACCGCTGGGTGTACCTGTGGCACTGGCCGATTCGCGCCATGCACTGGGCCGCGGCCATCTCGATCGTGGCGCTTTTCCTCACCGGCTTCTACATCGGTCGGCCGTACTTCATGGCGACGAGCGCCCAGTCCTCGTTCACGCTCCAATGGGTGCGGCTCGCGCACTTCATCGCGGCAGGTGTCCTCATCGCGACCGCGATCGTGCGTGTGTACTGGCTGCTCATGGGCAACCGCTTCGAGCGATTGCCCGCTCTCTTCCCGGTGCGCCCGCGCGATTGGCGCAACCTGGTGAGGATGGTCAAGTACTACATCTTCATCCACCCGGAGCGCGCGCCGCGCTACCTCGGCCACAATCCGCTGCAACAGATCTTCTACACGATCACGTACGCCTTTGCGGCGCTGATGGCCCTGACCGGTTTCATCATGATCGGCCAGGCGAATCCCGGTGGGTTGATCATGCAGACCTTCGGGCGTCTCACGCCGCTGCTCGGCGGGCTGCAAATGGTCCGCGTGATCCACCACGTCGCGACGTGGTACTTCCCGATGTTCATCGTCTTCCACATCTACCTCGCGATCCGCTCCGATCTGCTCGAGCGCAGCGGGACGATGTCGTCGATGGTGAGCGGCGGCCGGTTCGTGCCGGTCGAGGAGCACTACGCCGATGGATGACGGCGATTCGCTCTACGACGTCATCCTCGGCGTCGGGAATCCACTCATGGGCGACGACGGGCTTGGCATTGCCGTCGTCGCCCGCCTTCGCGCCCTGTGGGGCGACGAGCCGGAGCTCATGCTCGTCGACGGTGGCACGTGGGGGATGAACCTCCTGCCGATCATCGAGCAGGCGCGCCGGCTCTTGATCGTCGACGCGATCGATCGCGACGCCGAGCCGGGCACGTTCGTGACGCTGCACCGCGACGATATTCCACGCTATCTCGGCCGCACGCTTTCACCGCATCAGCTGGATCTGCGCGAAGTGCTCGCGCTCGCCGAGTTGCGTGGTAGGCTGCCCGAGGAGACGACCGCCGTAGGGATTCAGCCCGAGAATCTCGCGCTCTCGCTCGAGCTGTCGCCCGTCGTGAACGCAACGCTCCCTGCCCTGCTCGAGGACATCGAGTTCCGCCTGCGCCGTTGGGGCTACGCGCCGCGTCCGCTGGAGCCCGCGCATGCATGAGATGGGCGTCGCGCTCGAGATCTGCCGCATCGCCGAGCAGCACGTGGGTTCGGCGGGCGCGCGTTTCCTGACCGGGATCGGGCTGGTCGTCGGCGACGATGCCGGCATCGAGCGATCCAGTCTCGAGTTCTGCCTCGAGACATTGCTCGCCCAACCGCCATTCGCCGGCGCGACGATTCACATCGCACCTGAAGCGGGCGACGCGCTTCGCGTCGACTACCTGGAGGTGGACGATGCCCGTCCGGGTCATTGACGTCCGCGAGCGAGTGATGGCGCAAAACGACCTGATTGCGACCGAGGTGCGCCAGCGCCTCGAGGCCGCGGGCGTGCCGTCGCTCAACCTCATGTCGTCGCCGGGCGCCGGCAAGACGCTCCTCCTCGAGCGGACGCTCGCCGATCTCGCGCCGAGGCTTCGCATCGCGACCGTGGTGGGTGACGTGCAAACACAAAACGATGCCGATCGCCTGTCGCGTCACACGTCGCGACTCGTGCAGGCGGTGGTGACCGGCGGCGCGTGCCACCTCGATGCGCGACAGATATCCGCCGCGCTCGACGCCGTCGACCTCGACGACACGGACCTCGTGTTCATCGAGAACGTCGGCAACCTCGTGTGCCCGGCGAGCTGGGACCTCGGACAAACCTCCGACGTCGTGCTGTTCGCCGTGACGGAAGGCGAGGACAAGCCGCTCAAATATCCCAAGATGTTCAAGCGGTCGCGCTACGCGCTCATCACCAAGGTCGACCTTCTGCCGCATCTCGACTTCGAACTCGACCGGGCGATCGGCTATCTCCGCGACGTGAACCCGAACATCGAGGTGCTGCTCACCTCGGCTCGCACGGGCCAGGGGCTTGATGCGTGGTATGACATTCTGCACGAGCACGTGCGGCGAGCGTCGCACGTCGTAGCGGAGTCCACATGACCGCGGCCGCGACTCGCCGGCGCTGCCGCGTGCAAGTCGCGGGAATCGTGCAAGGGGTCGGGTTTCGCCCGTTCGTGCATCGCCTCGCCACTCGCCACCGCCTCGACGGCTGGGTGCGCAATACCTCTGGTCGGGTGGACATCGAGCTGGACGGCGCCGGCGCCGACGTCGCGGCCTTTCTCGCCGAGTTGAGGGCCGAGGCGCCGCCGCTGTCGCGGATCGACAAGGTATCGGCGGTGGACGTGGACGTCGCGGAGACCGACGCCGTCGACGAAGGCTTCAGGATTCTCGAAAGCCTGTCGAACGAGGGAGGCCGCCGGCCCGTGCCCGCCGACGTGGCGATGTGCGCCGCCTGCGAGCGTGAGCTGTTCGATCCAAGCGATCGGCGATTCGAGTACCCCTTCATCACCTGCACCGACTGCGGTCCACGCTACACGGTCATCGAATCGCTGCCGTACGACCGCGAGCGCACGACGATGCGGTGGTTCACCCAGTGTCCGGAGTGCGAGCGCGAGTACCGCACGCCCGGCGATCGCCGCCATCACAGCGAGACCAATAGCTGCCCGGTGTGTGGGCCCCGACTCTGGATCGCGCTTCCGAGCGAGCGGGTCGACTCCCCGCCAGACAACACCGATCGGTACGGCGGACCATTGCGGCTCGCCGCCGCGCTCCTCCGCGGCGCCGGGATCCTGGCCGTGCGCGGTGTCGGTGGTTTCCACCTGGCCGTGGACGCGACCAATGACGATGCCGTGCGCCGGCTGCGCGAGCGGAAGCGTCGCGACGCCAAGCCGCTCGCGGTAATGGTGCGGACGCTCGACGAAGTGCGCGCGATCGCCCGCGTGAGCGACGTCGAAGCCGAGCTGCTCATGCAGCGCGAGCGCCCGATCGTGCTGCTCGAGTCGCTTTCGTCGACCCGGATCGCCCCGTCGGTCGCACCCGGTCTCAGGACGATCGGCGTGATGCTCGCGTACTCGCCGCTGCACCATCTCCTGCTCTCACTCGCCGATCGGCCGCTCGTGATGACGAGCGGCAACCGCAGCGAGGAGCCGATTGCCGCGTCGATTCCGGACGGCGTCGCGCGATTGTCGGAGATCGCCGACCTCTTTCTGATGCACGACCGCGAGATCGAGTCGCCGGTCGACGACAGCGTGATTCGCGTCAGCGGCAACTCGCCCGCCTTCATCCGACGCGCGCGCGGCTACGCGCCAAAGTCGATTCCGCTTCCGTGCACGGCGCTCGAGCCGATTCTCGCCGTGGGTGGCCATCTCAAGAGCACCTTCACGCTCGCGGCCGGTGATGACGCGTACGTCAGCCCGCACCTCGGCGATCTCGACACGCTCGAGACGCTCCAGCACTTCCGGGCCACGCTCGATCGATATTCGCGGCTGTTCCGAATCGTCCCGCGGGTCGTCGCGCGCGACCTGCACAGCGGCTACCTGAGTACGCGCATCGCGGCCGAGCTCGACGCCGAACGATGCATCGTCGTGCAGCATCACCATGCGCACATCGCGGCGGTGCTCGGCGAGCATGGCCATGACGGCCGCGTGATCGGCGTGTCGTACGACGGCACCGGCGCGGGCGACGACGGCACGTCGTGGGGCGCCGAGTTGTTCGTGGCCGATCAGAAGTCGTACGAGCGCGTCGGACATTTGCGCGCGGCACCACTGCCGGGCGGCGATCTGGCCGTCCGGACCCCCTGGCGCTCGGCGCTTGGCTACTCCTCCCTCGAGCCAAGCATGGCAGCGGCATTCGCGAACGCACTCGAAAGTGTGTCGGACGACGAACGCCACGCGGCCGAACGCCAGGTCCAACGCAACTTCAACGCGCCGTTGGCGTCGTCGATGGGACGGTTATTCGACGCCGCCGCGGCGATTCTCGGCGTGTGTCGCGTCGCCCGGTTCGAGGGCGATGCGGCGATGAGGCTCGAGGCGCTGGCCGGATCGCGAGCGGCAGAGCCGCTTCCGTTCCCTGTGATCAACGTCTCGGGCCGGCTCCTGCTCGATCCGGTTCCGCTCTTCGCCGCTCTCGCCGAGGCGCGGCAGCGCGGCGAGCGCATCGAGGATCTCGCCGCCGCGTTCCACGAGTCGGTCGCCGCGGCAACGGCGGCGGCTGTGGTCACGCTATGCCAGTCGCGGGGACTCGACGTCGTCGCGCTTGGCGGCGGCGTGTTCCAGAACGCGCGGCTCACGACGTCGCTTCGCGCGCGGCTCGAGGCGGTGCATTTGAAGGTGCTCACATCGATCTCGCTTCCGGCGAACGACGGCGGGCTCAGTTACGGGCAGGCCGTCGTCGCGGCGGCCGTGCTGCACGATCACCAGTAACGCCTCACCCCGACCAGGAGGCGCATATGTGCCTAGGGATTCCAGGCAAGATCATCGACATCCGAGCCGATCGCGGCCTGCCGATGGGAACGATCGACTTTGGTGGCGTCCGCCGCGAGGCCTGCCTGGCGTACGTCGCCGACGAGGTCACGATGGGCGACTACGTCATCGTCCACGTTGGTTTCGCGATCTCGAAAGTCGACGAAGCCGAGGCCAAGCGCACGTTCGAGGTACTGCGCGACATGAGCCAGCTCGAGGAGCTGGAGTGGGTCGCCGAGGCGATTCCGCCGGCTTCGCCGGTTCCAGGAGGCGCGCCATGAAGTACCTGAGCGAGTATCGCGACGGTACGATCGGGCGCGCGCTGGCCGATCGCATCAACCACACGGCGACTCGGCGCTGGACGCTCATGGAACTGTGCGGCGGACAGACGCACACGATCGTGCGGCAAGGCATCGACGCCTTGCTCGAGGGCGCCGTGGAGATGATTCATGGACCCGGGTGCCCGGTGTGCGTGACGCCGCTCGAGCAGATCGACCGTGCCGTGCACCTGGCGTCGCGGCCCGACGTGATCTTCGCGTCGTTCGGCGACATGCTGCGTGTGCCCGGCAGCGATTGCGATCTGCTCCGCGTCAAGGCGCGCGGCGGCAACATCCGCATCGTCTACTCGCCGCTCGACGCGGTGACGCTGGCGACCAGGAACCCGGACAAGCAGGTGGTCTTCTTCGCCGTCGGCTTCGAGACGACCGCTCCCGCAAACGCGATGGCGGTGTGGCGTGCCGCGCAGCTCGGCGTTTCGAACTTCAGCATGCTCGTGTCGCACGTCACGGTGCCGCCGGCGATGCTGGCGATCCTCGACGCACCCGACAATCGCGTGCAGGGGTTCCTTGCCGCCGGGCACGTGTGCACGGTGATGGGTTGGGACGAGTACGAGCCGATCGCCGCCAAGTACAAGGTGCCCATCGTCGTCACCGGCTTCGAGCCGCTCGATCTGCTCGAGGGCATCTGGTTGGCCGTTCGACAGCTCGAGTCGGGACAGGCGTTCGTCGAGAACCAGTACGTTCGCTCGGTGCGACGCGAGGGGAACGTCGCGGCACAGGCGCTAGTTTCGAAGATCTTCCGCCTCTCCGATCGCAAGTGGCGCGGCATCGGCGAGATTCCGGCGAGCGGACTCGCCTTGCGCGAGGAGTACGCCGACTTCGACGCCGAGCGGCGTTTTGCGCTCGACGACATCACGACCAACGAGCCCGTCGAGTGCCGATCGGGCGACGTGCTGCGCGGCCGGATCAAACCCTACGAGTGCCCGATGTTCGGCACCGCGTGTACACCCGAGCGGCCAATGGGCGCGCCGATGGTCTCGAGCGAAGGGGCGTGCGCCGCGTACTTCAACTACGGTCGCGCCCGGCCCGCCGCGGCAGGCGCGAGCACGCCGAGAGGAGAGGCACAATGAGCGCGACGATCTCGGGCAACATCAGCTGCGCGGTTCCCATTGCAACCCACGACCGCGTGGTGCTCGGCCACGGCTCCGGCGGTAAACTGAGCGCGGCGCTGCTCAAGGAGCACTTCCTCCCGCATCTCCACAGCCACGCGCTGCGCATGCTCGGCGACGGCGCGATCGTGAGCGCCGGGCGGACACAGGTGGTACTGTCGACCGACACGTTCGTCGTGAACCCGCTCGAGTTCCCGGGCGGCGACATCGGCGTGCTCGCGATCAACGGCACCGTGAACGACATCGCGATGATGGGCGCCACTCCCGCCTATCTCACCGCGGGCTTCATCATCGAGGAAGGCCTGCCGATGGAGGTGCTCGATCGCATCGTGGCGTCCATGGCGCGTGCAGCGACGGTCGCGGGCGTCCAGGTCGTGGCCGGCGACACGAAGGTCGTGGAGCACGGCAAGGGCGACGGGCTGTTCATCAATACGACCGGCCTTGGTTTGGCGAACTCGGAGTTCCGCCCGCTGCCGACCAGCGCACGCGCGGGAGACGCCGTGCTCGTGTCCGGCTCGATCGGCGTGCACGGCATCACGATCCTCTCGGCGCGCGAGGGATTGGACTTCCAGGTCGATCTCGCGAGCGACACGGCGTGCCTCTACCCGCTCGTCGAGGTATTGCGCCGCGCGACCGACGACCACGTAGCGACGCTGCGCGATCCGACGCGCGGCGGCGTGGCGAGCACGCTCAACGAGATCGCGTCGGCATCGAACGTCGGGATCGAGATCGATGAGGCGTCACTCCCCGTGCCGACTGGCGTCGCCGGCGCGTGCGAGATGCTCGGCCTCGATCCGCTGTACGTGGCGAACGAAGGCATCTTCGTGGCGTTCGTTCCCGAGCACCTGGCCGACAAGGCGGTCGAAGCGATGCGCGGCCACCCGCTCGGGCGTGAGGCGCGGAGGATCGGCAAGGTGATCGACGATCACCGCGGGCTCGTGGTGATGCGGACGGGGCTGGGCGGGACGAGGGTGGTGGATATGCTGCCGGGGGATCAGCTGCCGCGTATTTGCTGACGGCGCAAACGGCGCACATGGGGTCAGACTCGATTTAGAGTTCGCTAAACCGAGTCTGACCCCATTTACGGGGCAGGGAGCTGAGGTTTGAGGAATGAGAGAACCCCAGTGCATAGGCGGTGAGGCGAGAGTGCGGGAGCGATGAGACACGGGCCGAGGTGGCTCCTGCGCGCCGCGGACTGCGAACGACCCGCCGCCGTTTGCAGTTCGTAGTCCGCGGCGCACAGCAGCTACCTCGGCACGTCTCTCGGAGCTCCCGCACTCGCCCCTCAGACCTATGCCCTCCCTGACCAGCGCGACGATCCAACCCCCCACGACACACTCAGCCGTCCGCCGTT
>DATJHY010000150.1:0-16348 GCA_035493635.1 Gemmatimonadaceae bacterium
GTCGCCCGACGGCCGCTCACTGGTCTTTCAGGTTGACACGAGCGGCGGAACCATTGGCTACCGCATGCTGCAGGGCGACACGTCGCTCAAGCCGCTCACGGGAAGTCAGGCAAGCGAGATCATGCCGCGCGTGTCACCGGACGGACATTGGGTGGCGTTCGTAAGCACCGAGTCGGGCCTGTCACAGGTCGTGGTGCAGCCATTCCCCGGCCCGGCGCGTGGGTCCCCGATCCAGATCTCGAGCAGCGGGGGGTTCGAGCCGGTGTGGGCGCCGGACGGGAGGCGGTTGTTCTATAGAAGCAACGGTCACTTCGTCGAGGCGTCTGTTTCCACCACGCCGACGTTCCGAGTCACGTCGACTGCGAATTTCATGGACGACACCTATCGACCGTTCGGAGCGCCGCACGCGAACTACGACGTGTCGCCCGATGGGAAGAAGCTGCTCGTGGTGAAAGGGGAGACGCCGCGACTCGTCGTCGGGCACAACTGGTGGTCGGAGGCGCGGCGGCGGATGCGAGGCGAGGGCGGGAAGTAGTCACGCTCTGAAGCGAAGAACATGGTCGAACCGCGTGAGCCCAGGTAATTTTCGCGCATGGATCGTCACGGTCGTCGCGAACGCATGACGGCGCGAGTCGTCCCGCTGGGAAGTGCCGAAGCGGGTGATGCGCGCGTCGGCGGAACGATCGACGAGCGTCTGGCGCTCGTCACCGCGCTGAGTCGCCACGCCTGGGAGGTTAGCGGTCGGTCGCTTCCTTCGTACACGCGCGCGACCATGCCCGTGCGGGTGACGACGCTCGCCGAGCAATAAAGCGGAGCGTCGCGGTGGTGAACGAGGACTATCGGGACATTCTCAACGCGCTGGTCGAACAGCAGGCTCGGTTTCTGGTCGTCGGCGCACATGCCATGGCCGCCCACGGATATCCACGAGCCACCGTCGACATCGACCTTTGGGTCGAGCCGACGAAAGAGAATGCCGAGCGCGTGTGGCAAGCGCTTGCCGCGTTCGGAGCACCTTTGGACGCGCTTGACGTGAGCCGACAAGATCTCGTGCGCCCGGACGTGGTCGTGCAACTCGGCCTGCCGCCGAACCGCATCGATATACTGACGGGCGTAACGGGGCTGGCGTTCGAGAAGGCGTGGGCGAATCGGATCGAGGGAGTGGTCGATGGCGTACACGTTCCGGTCATCAGCCTCAGCGACTTGATTGAGAACAAGCGCTCGACTGGACGGACGAAGGACCGAGCCGACATTGAGGGCTTGACGGGAGAGCGCTGACGGTCGACTCGGCTGCTATCGCCTCAAGGAGTCGTGGGAACTCCGCGCCGCCCCCATCTTCCTGCGGCGCGTATTCCGGCATGGCCTGCCGCTCGGTGCATTGCTCGGTGCAGTCTTTCCCGTGATATGGGATGCGTTCTCCGGCCATCCGGAGCCTGCTGAAGCGGCGGTGTTCGGCATCATCGGCGGTTTGCCGATCGGTGCCGTCATCGCCGCGGCGATCCCGAATCGCCGTGGTTGACTACGCCGCGCGCCGCATCGGCACCCGGCGCCAGTACGTCAGCGTCCGCCATGCCCACTCCAGCGGACCGAACTGGTACGCGCGCAACCAGAGCGGGCTCACGATGAGCTGGAACAGCCAGATCCCGCCGACCAGATAGTACAGCTGGTAGTACTGCCAGCCGCCGAACTGTTTGAGCCCGTAGCCGAAGAAGACCAGCGAGCAGATTACGCTCTGCATCACGTAGTTGGTGAACGCCATCCGGCCCACCGCACGCAGCCGCGCGAACAGTCCGCGCAGCCAACCAGCACGATACATCAGCATGATCACCGACACATGCGCCATCATCAGCGCGATGCGCTGCACGTCGTACAGACCACGGAACCACTGAATCGGCGTGCGCTCGATGTACGCGAGTCCGGCCGCAAGATTCGGAATCACTCGCACGGTGTGCGCGAAGGAGTAGGTCACCGCCGTGAGCCCGACGGCATATCCAATCACCGCGGTCCACGCGTACGCACGGTTGCTCCACTTGAGCGTCAAGAATCCCCAGCGGTAGAGCGCGATGCCGAGCAGCATGAGGCCCAGCATGTCCCAGATGGCCAAGAGTAGGTACTTGAATTCCCCTTCCGCCGCCTTCTTGCGGACGACGCTCGCCACCTGCCCGTAGCTCCCCTTCATGAGCTTCGTCTGCTGCGCGATCTCCGCCTCGTTGGGAATCATGTCCTTCTCGAGCTGGCGCCACGCGACCAGCGCCGAGTCCTGTACCGGCGTGAGCGCGCGCCCCGCGGCCTGCGCGGTGACCGCCTCGCGCCAGGCGAGCCGCTTCGCCCGGATGTTGTGATAATAGAACAATGATCCGGCGGTAAAGCCGATGATCGCCACCAGCGGAACACCCATCGCGAGCCAGCGCGGCTTCACCTTGCGAAACAGGAAGGCGAGCATCCCGACCAGACCATAGAAGTACAGGATGTCGCCGAACCACAGGACCAGATGCGCGTGGATGAGACCGAAGATCGTCAGCCACATCATCCTTCTATAGAACAGTCCTGTCGCC
Source organism: Gemmatimonadaceae bacterium (assembly GCA_035493635.1). GTDB lineage: Bacteria > Gemmatimonadota > Gemmatimonadetes > Gemmatimonadales > Gemmatimonadaceae > JAQBQB01. The sequence continues at coordinate 2,553 of DATJHY010000150.1, forward strand.
GAACGGCCTGCCTTTTCCTTCCCCTCGGTGAAGAGCACGATCCCGGCGCCGAACACGGCGGAGAAGAGCGCACGCATCTTCCCCTCGAACAGGATCGTGTTGACCGCCATCACCCAGAAGTTCGGACTCGTCGTATCGGCACGCCACGCCGCGTCGAACCGGTCGGGCAGCGCAAAGAACGGGATGTTCATGAGCAGAATGCCGAGCACGGCGACGCCGCGGATGACGTCGACGATCTCGATGCGTTCGGACTCGGCGACTGGAGCGGCGCGGTACTCGGCGACGGCCGGCGGCGCGTACTCGGTGCGCTGTGGCTCGGCGGTCGTGATGACGTCTGGCGTCATGGTGGTCCTGCCAGCGTGGGAGTCGGGACTGGAGCAGGCGGACCATCCATTGTTATCCGCATCCGCGCAGAGCACAAGGCTCGAGCGAGGGAGGCGGGTTGCGACGTCGATCCATCGCCTCCGATAAGCTCTCGGGGAATCGGTAATTGGGGTCTGACCCCAATTCGCAATTGGGGCCTGACCATGTTTCCCACGGTCGCTTGGTCGGCGTGGGTTTTTCGAGCCCTCCGTGTCATGTTATCGGACCCACGGAGGCCGGATGGCTCACTCGGCGACGGAAGACGACATCCGCCGCATCTACCGCGACACGATCGACGATCTGTACCGCTTCGTCTCGCGGCGCTGCGACGGCGATCGCGCGCTCGCCGAGGACGTGACGCAGGAGACGTGGCTTCGCGCCGTTCGCGTTTGGTATCAGGATGGCCTGCCCGAGCGCCCGCTCGGCTGGCTCACCACGGTCGCCGCGCGGCTGCTGAGCAATCACTTCCGGCGTCCGGCGGAGCACCGACTGGACGAGGCCGGCGAGCCACTCGCCGAGGATCGCGACGCAGCCGTGGAGCGGAGGGAGAAGCGTTCGCTCGTCGAACGCGCGCTCGCTCGGCTGCCGCTGTCGCAAATGCGCCTGCTCGAGGCCTTCCACTTCGAGCGCGCCGCGGTCGGTGACATCGCTGCGTCGTCAGGGTTGTCCGAGCGCGCGGTCGAGGGGCGATTACGACGTGCTCGACAGAACCTTCGCAAACAGATCGAGGCGGATCTCGCCGCCGACGGAGAAGAAGAAGGAGATGAACATGACTGACGACACGATGCATGAGCCTACGCAGAATTTCCGCGAGCATCTCGAGCGCGCGGTGGTGCGTACGTTCCGCCTGGAGCAGGAGCTCGACGACCGAAGACGAGTGAGCCGAACGCGCTGGATGCGCTGGGCCGCGGTCGTCATAGTCTCGGTGGCGATCGGCGCGAGCGCGGGCGTCGCGTCGGGCCAGATTCGCGACGCCGCGCGCCGCGACTCGCTGCTCGAGGTGGCGCGTGCCGACGCGACGCTTGCCGCGGTGCGGCTCAACGTCGCACGCGCGCGGTTCGCCGACGTCAAGCGGAAATACGACGTCGGCGCGTCTGACGCCACCTCGCTCGCCGACGCGGACGCCGAAGTGCGCGCGATGGAGACGCAGGCGATGCGGGCGCGATACAACATCGAGGAGATCACGGCCACAGCCCAGCCGCCGCGCGACGATCTCAACGCGCCACTCGTCGGGAATCGCGACTATGTGAAGGACCGGATCATGCTCGACCTCGCGGCCGCGCAGCAGCGGCTCACCGCCGCCGAGGCGGCGTACAGCGAGACGGAGCGGCGGGCGCGCGTCGGCGCGGCCTCCGACATTGCGCCGCTCGAAGCGGGCGTCGAGGTAGGGCGCGCACGCGCCGCGATGGCGGTGCTCGCGCAGCGACTCAACCTCCGCAAGGAGTTCGTCGAGCGTGGGACGCCCGCCGAGCAACTCGTGGCGCGCATGGCGAACGCGGAACTCCAGCAGGATTTCGAGGTCGCGAAGCAGGAGCTGACCCTGGCGCGCGAACGCGCTGCGCGCATCGATCGGCAGCGGGCCGCCGGTGTGGCCAGCGAATTCGATGTGGTCAGGACGAAGTTGGACGTGCAGCAGCGCGAACTCGAGCTGCAAAAGCTCGCTCTCAGGCTCAGGCAGCAGCCGCGGTAGGACGGATCTGCTTGTGTCAGTCTCGGCGTATGTTCGCTTGCTCAATACGCCGAGCCGAGGATACGCTATCGCCATGCCTGTGCATCAGAGAGAATGGATGGCGGAACGTTCGCAGGTGGTCCGCGCGATGCGAGCCGCGACGACGCTCGCGCTCTTCGCGCTCACGTCGAGCACAACGATCCTCGCCCAAACCGCACGCTCGGGCAATCCGATTCTGCCTGGCTGGTACGCCGACCCCGAAGCCCACGTGTTCGAGGGACAGTACTGGATCTATCCCACCTACTCGGCGCCGTACGATCAGCAAACATTCATGGACGCGTTCTCGTCCAGGGATCTCGTCACATGGACGAAGCACTCGCACGTGCTGGACGTCCGCGATGTCTCGTGGGCGCGCCGCGCCATGTGGGCGCCGTCGATCGTCGAGAAGGACGGCTGGTACTACCTGTTCTTTGGCGCCAACGACATCCAGAGCGACAGCGCGTTGGGCGGCATCGGCGTCGCGCGGTCGCGACAACCCGACGGTCCGTTCAAGGATTACCTCGGCAAGCCGTTGATCGACAAGTTCCACAACGGCGCGCAGCCGATCGACCAAATGGTGTTCAAGGATCGTGACGGCTCGTACTACATCGTGTATGGCGGCTGGCGTCACTGCAACGTCGCCAGGCTCAACGCCGACTTCACGGGCTTCGTTCCCTTCCCCGACGGCAGCACGTTCAAGGAGATCACGCCGGCAGGCTACGTGGAAGGCGCGTTCATGCTGCTCAAGGACCGCAAGTACTATTTCATGTGGTCGGAGGGCGGCTGGACGGGTCCAAACTACGCAGTGGCATACGCGATCGGCTCGTCACCGCTCGGGCCGTTCGAGCGGGTGGGCAAGATTCTGCAGCAGGATTCGTCCGTGGCCACGGGCGCGGGACACCATTCCGTGATCCAATCGCCGGCATCGGGCAGGTGGTACATCGTGTACCATCGGCGTCCGCTGGGCGAAACGGATCGTAATCACCGAGTCGTGAGCATCGACGAGCTGCACTTCGATGAGCGCGGATTCATCCTTCCCGTGAAGATTACGAAGGACGGCGTGCCGGCCGATCCACTGGATAAAGCCAAGCGCCCTCAGTGAGCCAGGCGTTCGCTCGCCGATGAGAGCCGGCATGCTCAATACGTAACGCCAATCAGAAGACCGTCGACGGGAAACGCGCAGGTCACGCGGAGCCTCACGCGCGTTTCGGAGACGCGCGACGCGTTCATCGTGCAGCCCGGCGCGCTCGACGACACGGGCGTCAGAAACACGGCCGGGAGGCGCTCGAACTCCGCGACCCGCGCGCCGCTGATCGAGACGTCGAACGTTGGCGAGGGGTCACTTGTCGATCGGGTAGCGGTGATCGCCAGGCCCGTCGTCGTCGAAGCACGCAGGACGTTCCCGAGCGAGTCCAATTCAGCGAACCCGCGCGGATTCGAGCCGCGCGCGGCGTCGGTCCCGAACCCAATCGAAAACGCAACCGGTTCCGTGGCAACGCCAAGGCTGTTGCGGCAGACGATGCGCGCCATCGCCGTCGTCGGCGTGGCGCTTGCCGGCGCGACACTGCAGGTGGCCGGCAGTGGGCTCGCTGAGCTGACGAACCAATACAGCGAGTCGCGAGTGAAACCGGTGGCCTCGTAGTCGCGCGCCTTCACACTGTTGTCGACGTCCCGAATCGCTGCTCCATTGGACATGACCGACGGCATACCCGGCCGGACCAGGGCCAGAGTGCCGGTGAACGCATCGGGGGTCAACGCGACGAACTCCATACGGTACGAGGAGCGAAGCGTCCGCTGATCGAAGCAGTCGACCTGAGGCGCGCCGAGCGACAGCCAGGTGAAATCCTGTCTGGTGTTGAAGTACGCGGCGCATGGCGCCAAATCGAATGGAACGACATGCAGCAGCGCGCCCAGCGCTGGCATCAAGCGCCCGGTCCAGCCAAGGTCCGGGCTGACTGGATATGGCGGCAGGAGCGTTAGGCGCAGACCGGCCGACGTGGAGTAGCCCTGGTCGGACGGCGGAGACCATTCCGCTCCCTCGTAGTCATCGACCGACGGCGCGCTATAGGAGTAGACGTAGCCAAAGCGCGGTATTGTCGGCGCCGCGTTGACGTCGAAGGCCGCCGCGCCGATCAAGCCGGCGAACTCCACCCGGATCGTGACGTGTCCGACGGCGAGCGCCGTGACGACGCCGAGCGAGTCCACGGTCGCGACCTGGGTGTCGCCGGAAGACCACTTCCCGCTGCGCCCGAGGTACTTATCTCGCACGAAGGCCGTCAACTGGAATCGCGCGCCGACGGCAATGGTGCCGTCCGGCAGCCTGACGCCGAGAGTCGCATCCGGCCTCCATTCCACACTGATCTCCTCCGACGCGGACCGACCGCCGACACGGGCAGTGATGGTCACGGTGCCGGGCCTGCCTCCGACGATCAAGCCGGCATCGACCGTCGCGATCGTCCGATCGGAGGAGGTCCACACGATCTCCGAAGGCGACGGGATGTGGCGCGCACCAGACCAGACGAGCGCGGCCTCGGCATACATCGATTCAGTCGGTTCGAGCGTATGCGCGGCCAGAACAATCTCGATCGACGTATCGACGGGCGTCCGGATGCTGGCGGGAGCGTCCGCGGAGCCGCACCCGGCGAGCGCGCCAGACCCAACCGCTCCAGCGACGGACACTGCGAGCATCCACCTGGCGACTTGCACGGCTCTCTCCCGTGAGCAGGACGCGACTACGTTACCAGACGGCCGTCGCCCAGGCGTTGCCTGAGCGTCCTCTGACCGTGGTCCGCTGACCGGACTGCGTGTGCTGGCGTCGTCCGCCGGTCGCGGTATGTTAGCGGAGTATCGAATACCCTCCCACCGTCCCACCCCCCACCGCCATGCAAGCTCCGCCCTGGGAGCGCATCAATGGCCTCGCTCGCCAATACCGGTTCGAGCGCGAGCTCGGGCGGGGCGGCATGGCGACGGTGTATCTCGCGCACGATATCGCGCACGACCGGCCGGTGGCGATCAAGGTGATGCGTCCCGAGATCACCACGGCCACGTCGTCCGATCGCTTTCTGCGCGAGATCCGCGTTACGGCGAGGCTGCAGCACCCCAACATCCTTCCGCTGCTCGACTCTGGCGTCGCGGAGGATTGTCTCTGGTATGCGATGCCTGTCGTCGACGGCGAATCGCTGCGCGACCGTCTCAAGCGGGTCGGCCAGTTGCCGTTCAGCGAGATCATTGCGATCGGCCGGCAGGTCGCTTCGGCGCTGGACTGCGCGCACGCCTCCGGCATCATCCACCGCGACATCAAGCCCGAGAACATCCTGCTCGAGGGCGATCACGCGTGGGTGGCCGACTTTGGCATCGCGCGCATCCCGCTCGATACCGATGAGGCACCGCTCACCAGCGGCTCGCTCGTCATCGGCACGCCGGCATACATGAGTCCCGAGCAGGCGCGCGGTGGCGGCAAGCCGCTCGACGCTCGCAGCGATATCTACTCGCTCGGCTGCGTGCTCTACGAGATGATCGCGGGGACTCCGCCGTTCACTGGCCCCACCGGCGAATCGATCCTCGCGCGTCACGCGCTGGATCCAGTCCCACCGGTTCAAACGGTGCGTCCACCCGCGGGTACGGCGGCCGACGCGGTGCTCCGCACCATGCTGGCGAAGGTGCCCGCCGACCGATATCGCACCGCGAGCGAAGCGGTGGCGGCGCTCGAGCAATCGCTCGGCCGCAAAGACAACAAGCGCCGTAACCGCTGGATCGCGATTGGCACGATCGCCGCCGCGGGCGTTGTCGCAGTAGCGGTGATCCTGAGGCCCGCCCCGCCGCTCGACGCGCATCGGGTGCTGGTAGTGCCGCTCGAGAATCGCGGGAGCGTTGCGCTGGTCGGCGAAGACGTCGCGACGGCGCTGGCCGACGCGCTGAACACGACCGACAGCCTGATCGCGACCGTCGCGTCGTCGAGCGATTCGGCCGTGAAAGCGACCTGGCCGGACAGCGCCGTGTCCCGGCTGGCCCGCTCACGCCGGACGCGATACGCCGTTACCGGTCGCGTGACGCCGGATGCGAATCCGCGCGTCGAGATTCAGGTGCACGATCTTGCGAACGGCTCAACGCTGCTCCGCGAGATCGCGCTGCCGGCGGCGAGCGACGCGTTCTCGACGGCGCGGCTGATCGCCCGCGCCGTACTTCCCGACGTGATCCGTCCCGGCGGCGCGCAGGTGGATGTCGCGATGCTCTCGGCGGAATTGCCGGCGCTGGCGGCGTATCTCCAGGGGGAGCGCGCATACCGTCGGGCAGACTATCGGTCGGCGGACAGCCTGTTTGGGCTCGCCGTGCAGCATGACTCGACGTTCGCCTGGGCGGCGTTGCGTGGCGCGCAGGCGGCGAACTGGCTCACCGATCGCAAGCGCGCCGCGCGATATCTCGACGTCGCTCTTCGCAAAGTGGACTCGCTGCCGCCCCGTTATGCATCGCTCGCGCGCGGTCTCGCGGCGTACGACGCCGGAAATGCCGACTCCGCGGTTGCATACTTTCGGCGCGCGCTGACGCTGGATCATCGATGGGCCGAGGCGCACCATGCGCTGGCGGAGGTTTACCACCATTACCTGCCGAGCACCGGATACGCGCGCGAGACGGCGGAGGCCGAGTTCGACTCGGCGCTGACCTACGATCCGGCGTTCACGGCGCCGTTGTTTCATGCCGTTCAGCATGCGATATGGAGTGGGAATGTCGCGCGCGCCGATTCGCTGTGGCGTCGTTTTGTCGCTGTCGTGCCCGACTCGTCGGAGGAACGACAGCAGTTGGCGCTGATGCGCGGCTGCGCAGACGGATCGGCAACGCCAGCCGTGTGGCAAGCGGCGGCGCGTCGCTCGATGAGCACCACCGCGCAGGCTGCGACGTGGTTGACGGTGGGAGGGTTGCGCTATCCGGATTGCGCGCGGGATGCGCTCGCCGCAATTACGGCAGACACGTCTGAGAAGGGATTCGTGTGGCGGTATTACGGAACACTGGAGCTCGCGGCTGTCTACGCCGCGAGGCGCGATACGAGTGAGTTGCGGCTGCTCAAACAGCAAGGCGCGTCGGCCGACGCAGTAACGATTCTGCTGGCGACGGCGGCCGTCCCGATTGTCGATCTGGCCGACAGCGCTGCCGCGCGGTTGCGACGCAGTGCCGACTCGGCGATGGTCGACCTGAAAACCTGGGCCGCGGCGATTTGGCTTCTCGAGCGTGGCGACACTGCGGCGGTGCGACCGATGGTCGCCGCCTTGGAACGTGCCGCGGCTGCTCCGGACGCGCGGCGGCCGAAGCTGTTCGTGGCGAGCCTGCGAGCGCGGCTCACGTTGGCGCGCGGCGACACGACAGCGGCCATCGAGCAGTTGACTCGCCTCGTGCCCACGGCAGATCAGGCCACGCTGCGCTGGAGCCCCTGGGAGGCACTGCCCTGGGAGCACTTAAAGCTGGCGCAGTTGCTGGCGGCTCGCGGTCGTACGAGACGAGCGGCGGAGGTGGCGTCCGCGTTCGACAGTCCGGCGTCGTTCGGGTTTGTCCCGTGGCTGTCGGCGAGCCTCGTGTTGCGCGAGCAACTCGAGCGCCGGCTGGACGATGGGCCGTACGCGGACGCGCTGCATCAGCGGTACGTGAGGTTGACCGGTAGTGGCCGTGAACCCTCAACGCAGAGGTGACACCGTGGCGAGCGAAAAGATGAAGGCCCACATCAAGTCGAAGAAGATGCCGGATCCAAAAACCGGCCTACCATGGGACGGTACGCCGGATGTGGTGAAATTCCCGCAGCGCGTCGGGCCCGCTGCGCTGCGGGAATGGTCGAAGGATTGGTACGAATTCGGCCGCAGAGTGCGTCGTGACATTTTCGTGCTCGAGAAACTGCTCGTCGACAGAGGCGTCGACCCGGCTGAATTATTTGGCGATCCCGGGGATCCGCCGCCGGACCCAGAGATCTAGAATAACGAAGCTCGCCCTCTCCGGAGGGCGAGCTGTCTTGTCGGATCGCACTTCACGGAAGGCACGGCGCGACTTCATTCCTGCACCGCAGGGCGGCGCGTTTCGCGCGAGGATCCTCGGCCGAGTTGGGCCGCCAGCAGTCCAAGCACCGTGGCCACGACAAGTGCGGCCACTGCTCCGTCAGTCGCCGGCTTGACGGACATGTTGAACACGATCCCCAGCGCCAGCGCGACCCGGACCGATGCGGACATGCGGAGCGCCGGGTCGTCGAGACGCTGGTGCAGCGCAGCGGACAGCGGTCTATCGTTGGCGGGGACCGCCGGGCCGATCGTCTTCATGCGGCGGCCGGTGACGACCGCGCCGATGATCCCCATCAACACCATGCCCACGAGTCCCAGGCCCGCCCACGCTTGATGGCTCCAGCGTGTGGCCATCATGTACAATCCGGTCGCGAGGAGCACCAGCGCCGATGGTCCCTGGATGCGCTGCCATGTACGAAAGAGCGACAGCCACTCGCGCGCCTGCGCGTTGGTGCTCGCGCGGCGGAGGTTGAACAGGCCGGCCAGCTCGAACGCCAGCGAGGCGAAGATGCCGAGCGCTCCGACGATGTGCAAAAAGAGCGATATCGAGTACATGGATGAGCATCCTCCAATGGACCAAAGAGTCGTCGCGCTAGGCCGGCAGGGACAGCGCGTGAAGCTTGTCGGGATTGGCGATCGCGTAGATGCCGTGGATCCGCCCGTCGCGAGTCTCGAGAATCAGCGCCGCGATCGGCTGGCCGCCCCGATCGACGATGAAGGCCGGTTGGCCGTTGATCCATGTCGGCCGTAACGTGCCTCCCTGTGATGCGCCGGTTCGTGCCCGCTGAACGACGAATCGCGCCACGGCGTCCGCACCCTGAATCGGCCGCAATGCCGCGCCGGGAACTTTGCCGCCGCCATCGGCCCACAGCGTGATGTCCTCGGCGAGCACGCCGAGCAGGCCATCGATGTCGCCGGCGCGAGTTGCCTCGATGAATCGGTTGAGCAACCGGTCAGCCTGCTGCGGATCGACCTCGAAGCGAGTGCGGGGCTCTCCGATGTGCTTCTTGGCGCGCGTGAGCAGCTGCCGACAGTTGACCTCCGACTTGTCGATGATGCGCGCGACCTCCGAGTAATCGAAGTCGAACACGTCGTGCAGCAGGAGCACGGCACGTTCCGTCGGCGACAGCCGCTCGAGCATCATGAGGAATGCCATCGAGAGCGACTCCGCGAGCTCGATCGGCTCGGAGGGATCAGGTGCGTGTTCAGTCACGAGCGGCTCCGGGAGCCACGGCCCCACGTAGGTTTCGCGTCGGCTGCGCGCCGACTGCAGGTGATTGATGGCGAGCCGAGTGACGATCGTCGCGAGATACGCGCGCGGCGCGCGCACCTCGGCTTCCGGCGCCTCGAGCCAGCGCACGAAGGCGTCCTGGACCAGGTCTTCCGCGTCGGTGACGCTGCCGAGCATGCGATAGGCGATCGAAAAGAGCAGCGGCCGCGTCGACGCGAAGATGTCCGAGCGTGCTTCAGTCGCGTTGATCGCACGAGATGGATTTGGCGCGCTCATCGGACGAGATCGATTTGGCGGCCGAATGGATCGATCACGGATAGCGTGGTCCGTGTCGCGTCGTGCTCTACTCGCACGCTATAGCCCGCGTCCCAGCACCGTTCGGCGAGCACGTCCGGGTTGTCGACGGGAAGCACGACCGGCTCACGATCGACGGCGGCGCTCGTGCTCACGTCGATGCGCGCTCCCTGCACGATGAACGAGAGTCCGCTGGCGCCTTCGGAGTCCCACACTTGTCGTCCCTGCATGGCATCACAGTAGAATGCCCGCGCGATACGTACGACGTTAAAGGCGCTCGCGGATCGTCTCGTGGACCGGACGCGCTCGTCGCGCCGGCGTGCAGTTGCCTTCGCTATCGCGTTCGGCCGTAAGAATCTGCTGAATGACATCTCTTCCCTCTGGTCTGGAACGGTCGGGGTGGGGAGCATCGTTCGTCCGATGTCTGCCCAGTCGCTACATAAGACAATGTTGGCGGAAGATCTGTGACAGATGCTTCGATGACGCCGCTCGGGAAGAGCCGCTCGGGCCGGCTGGGAAAAAGCCGCTCGGGCCGGCATCTAAGACGAATGTGTGAAAGCAGATTCTTCGGATGAGGCGGATGCTTGGGATCGCTCCGCTGGCTCGGCCGGACTCCATGCACAACGAGCCGTGAAAGGATTTTTGGATGGGCCGCTCGAGAAGCTCCGGCGCGGAGGTTCCCGAGCGGCCGTCAACAAAAATCTTCCGGGCTCATGTTGCGGCGAACCTTCACCGCGCGAGGAACGATCCGAAGCATCCGCCCCATCCGAGGCATCCGCTTTCAAACCATCGTCTTAGTGGCCAGCGCGAGCGGCGTCAGCGCGACGCGACGTTCCCGTACGTAACCGAGTTCAGCGAGAGCGTGAGCGAGAAGCGCGCGAAGTGGGTCTTGACCAGCACCGGGAGCCGGCGGTCGTCGTTGGTGAACCAGACTTGCGCGTCGCCGTTCTCCGAGAAGATCCCGCGCGATTTGATCGTTGGACGAACGACCGTCGTGGCAAACGTGCCGGCGCCGACGCTGACCGTATCCTCGCGCACGCCGGTGAGCACGACCGGGTTGCGGTCGGGAATGAAGTACCGGTCGTCGCTCCGCGTCTCGCCAACGCGAATGCCGGCCGCGCGCACGGCGTAGATGAATGAGCCGTCATCCAGCGGATTAGCGACGCTCGCCTGCAGCTCGCCGTCGTTCTTCTGGTACTGCGCCTGCTCCGGCATGATCTCGTACGTCGTGTTGCGATGATATCGGCCTTCCGACACGTGCTGCTCGTGGCGGAGCGACGACAGCGTCTCGACGTCCATCCAGCTCTCGTAGCGGTCGTGCACGCGGAAGAATGGAACTCCACCGTCGACCGAGAACACCACGTGGTACGCGAGCCGGCCGCGCACGGTGTCGATTCCATCCACGCGCATGCGCGCCGTGCCGGCCGGAAGGCCGCCGAACTTCGCGTGAAACACCAGCTCCTCACCCACTGCGAACGGCACGGCGGCCATCGGCTGTTCCTGCGCCATCGGCGGCTGCGCTTCCGCCCGCACGGCGAACAGGGCCAGCGCCGCGATGATCGCCAGGATGAGCCCTGCGCGAAGCGTGGTCGGGCGAAGTGCTGGCGGCGTTTGAGCCGCGATCGATTTGCAGTCTCTATCGGACATCTGGAGCTCTCCCTGGACACCAGGCGCCGTTGGCGCCTTTCGATCCACTCATTCTCTGAAGGGTCAACGGAGCGACAAAGTTCCCCCCGCCGCCTTGTACAAGGCGACGAGTGCTGTCGCGGCCGCGGTCTGCGCGCTCGTGAGCTGGTTTTCGGCGTCGAGCAGCGTGCGCTCGGCGTCGAGCACCTGGAGGAAATCGGTCAGCCCGGCCTCGAAGCGCTCCTGCGACAACTCCGACGCCCGCGCGCTCGACTTGACGGCCTGCTCGAGCAGCGCCAACCGCTCGTGCGCCCGCGCATAAGTCACTGAGGCGCTTTGGGTTTCCTCCACGGCGTGCAGCACGGTCGCCGTGTACTGCGCGTTCGCCTCCTCCTTGCCCGCTCGAGCAAGATCGACGCGCTGTCGAACCCGGCCGAGGTCGAGGAGCGGGAAGCTGACCACCGGTCCAACCATCACCCTCGACGTCCCCGTCCGCGTGAGCGACTCGATTCTGTTCGCGGTGTAGCCGGTGCTCGCGGCCAGAGCAACGCGTGGCAGATAGTCGGCCTGCGCCGCTCCAACCGAGAACGACTGCGCCGCCGCCTGCCGCTCCGCGGCTTTGACATCTGGCCGATTCCGGACGAGCTGCTGCGCCGAGCCGATCGCCACCGAATCCGGAAGGTCGGGCAGTGAAACGTCGGCGAGCGGCTGCGGCGGCGTCGCGTCCTGGGTGCGTCCGAGCAGCGTGCCAATACGGAACCACGTCGCCGAGATCTGCGCCTGGAGCGCCGGCACAGCGGCGAGCGTGAGATCGAGCACCGCGCGGGCACGCTCGACGTCGAACGCAGTTCCCCGCCCCGCGGCGAGCCGGTCCTGGGCGAGCGACACGGTCTTTCGCTGCACGTCCGCGTTCCGCAGCGCGACGGCGAGCTGCCGCTGCGCGCCGCGCAGCTCGAAGTACGTGCGGCCCACCTCCGCCGACAGACTCACCTGCACGTCCTCGAGCGAATGCTCGGCCGACGCGGCGAGCGCACCTTGCGCACTCACGTTCCGTCGCACGCGTCCGAACAGATCGATCTCCCACGCGGCGTCGAAGCCGACGTCGTAGAGATCTCGCTGCGGCAGCGGACTCGTGAGCCCCGGCACCTGCGCCATCGATTGACGCGTGCGAAAGGCGCTGCCGCTCGCCGTGACCGTCGGTGCGAGGTCGAACGCCGAGAGCGTGCGTGATGCGCGCGCGGCGTCGAGCCGGGCTTCGGCGACGCGGATACTCGTGCCGTCGTGCAGCGCTTCGGAGATCAGTCGCGTGAGCGTGCTGTCGCCGATCTGCTGCCAAAAGATCGTGGTTGGCCCGTTGGTGGCGGCCTGCGCTCGCGCCCGTGCAGAGAACACGGCGACTAGTGCCAGCGCGCCAAGACCGACACTCGAAATGGATTTACGCATGGAATTCACCTTCGGCCACGGCGCGCTGTGGATGTTCGAGCGGCCGGAACGGGACGATGCCATCGGGCAGCTTGATCGGCTGCTTCGGTCTCTCGACGAAGCCGCGGACGATGACGTAGAAGAGTGGAGTGAAGACGAGACCGAACACGGTCACGCCGAGCATCCCCGAGAACACGGCGACTCCCATGACGTGGCGCATCTCGGCGCCGGCCCCGCTCGCGATCACGAGCGGCACGACCCCCATTATGAATGCGAAAGACGTCATGAGAATCGGACGCAGCCGGATTCGGCTCGCCTCGAGCGCCGCCGCGAGCCGGCTGTGCCCCTGGCGTTCCAGATCCCGCGCGAACTCGACGATCAGGATCGCGTTCTTGCAGGCGAGTCCAACGAGCACGAGCAATCCGATCTGCGTAAACACGTTGTTGTCGCCACGAGTGATCCACACACCGGCGATCGCCGACAACAGGCACATCGGCACGATGAGGATGATGACGAGCGGCAGCGACCAGCTCTCGTACTGCGCGGCGAGCACGAGGAACACGAGCAGCACGCAGAGCGGGAACACGAAGACGGCAGTGTTGCCGGCGAGCTTCTGCTGGTACGTCAGCTCGGTCCACTCGAAGCCGATGCCGTTCGGCAGCGTCGACGCGGCAAGCTGCTCCATGTGCTGCACCGCTTCGCCGGCGCTGACGCCAGGCGCCGGACTACCATTGATGTCGGCCGCGGGATAGGCGTTGTAGTGCGTGACCTGATCGGGTCCGTACGACTGCTTGACGTTCAGCACGGATCCGAGCGGAACCATTTCGCCCTGCGTGTTGCGCACCTTGAGCTGCGCGATATCCTCTGCCGTCGAACGGAACGGCGCGTCGGCCTGCGCGATCACCTGATACGTGCGACCGAACTTGTTGAAGTCGTTCACGTACGCCGAGCCCAGATAGATGCGCAGCGTCTGGAAGACGTCATTGAGCGGAATGCCGAGCTGCTTGACCTTGTCGCGGTCGACGTCGGCGAAGAGTTGCGGGACGTTGACCTGGTAGCTCGAGAATTCGCCGGCGAGCTGCGGGGTCTGGTAGGCCGCGCCGAGCAGGGCCTGCGC
>DATJHY010000151.1:0-6942 GCA_035493635.1 Gemmatimonadaceae bacterium
GTCTCCGGCCACGGCGACCACCTGCCAATCCACCGGCGAACCGCTCTTGGTTCCCCACGCCGGGTCGTAGCCTGCGCTCGTGAGATCTGGAATGTCGACGGTCCACGTGGCGGGCACGCCCCCGGCGTAACCCGCGGTGACCGTGACGTCGACGGCGTTCGCGTTCTGCGTGAACTGGGCGTTCGCGCCTCCATTGTACTCACTCTGTGATGCGACCTGAGCACGCAGCCGGAGATATGGGCTCGTCCCCAGGCTCGTGACCGTCGGCTGGTTGAGCGCCGGGCCAAACGTCACCGTGTCCGGCACGGCTGAATGCCGGAAAATGACCGCGAGGCGGAACGACGTAGTGGTGCCTGTTCCGGCGAACACCGTGACGGCGTGCAGATCACCCGGCTGGAGGAGCGAGTCGGGCACGCTCGGATATGCTACGCCGCCGGCCGGGCCGCCCGGCCCAGAGAGGTAGCTCGCGGTCGAACCATTCACGGTGATGAACGCCGCGTCCACCGCGCTCTGATCCCCGTTGAGGCCATTCACGAAGATGGGTCTCATCGGCGGGATGAAAGCCTCGGGTCCGCCGAAATCCAGCTGCGGGATGGTGCCGGTGTATGAAACGTTGCGGCGGAGAATGAGGCGCGGTACTCCCTTCACGCCGCCCGTGTTGACCACAGTGGCGGCGCCAATCAAGTCACGCGGGCCTGCCGGCACGTGATCGAGCGCGTAGTTCAATGTGGCGCCGGGTTGAGCCGCGAAGTCGGTCGATGCGCCGCCCAGTACGACTGTCGCGGACGGAGTAGCGATGTGGACTGCGGTGCCTGTGAGCCCCTTCGTTCCCGTCGATGCATGCACGCCAGCACACGGATTGCCGAGGGCCAGCGAGGTGATGTCGGCTCGGCTTCCGTAGATCACGTTGGTGACGTGGCCCGTTTCGGAAGGCGTCACCCAGGCGACCCCGCCCGACGCGCCGGCGGCGAACGTGAAGGTGTTGTTCGCCCCGGGCGTGACGCGCGTCCAGGCGCCCGTCCCACTCTGCACGGCGAACCACACGGGGACTTCGCTCGGATCGCAGGTCGCGAAACTGATCGCGACGTTGCCGCTGCCGCCCGGTGCCGCGGTGACCTGCACGTGGAGGGTCGTCGTTTGGCTCGGGACGCCCGCCGCCGCGGCGGTCAGCGTGATGGGATAATTCCCGACCGCGACCGACGCCGCGGCGGTAATGTTGATCGTGGCCGTGGTGTCCGTCGCGCCGGTTGGATTCACGGCGACGCTCAGACCGTTCGGTGCTCCAGTCGTCGTGAACGTCACGGCACCGGCGAACCCATTGACGCGCGTGATCGTGGCGGTCGCCGTGGCGCTGCCACCCTGAGCAACGACTGCTGTAGTCGGACTCGTGCCGAGCGAGAAACTCTGCGCCGTGCTGTTGAAGGTCGCGGTGATTTGCGGCGCCGCCTTGACCGAGACGGTGCACGTCGCGCTCGTGCCGGTGCAGCCGCCTCCGAACCAGCCGCCAAACGCGCTGCCGTCGGCCGGAGTCGCGGTGAGCGTGACCTCCGTTCCATAGGCGAACGCTGCATTGCAGGCGCTGCCGCAGTTGATTCCCGACGGACTGGACGTGACGGTGCCAGTGCCGGGACCGGCGCGCGTGACGAACACCTGCGGTCGTCCGATCGTCAATGGGATCGCCAAACCCACTTGGAGGCTGTCGGGGCCCGTCAACATTATGTTGACGCTTCCTCCGCCGGGCGACGCGTCAGTAGACGCGGCGACGGTGAGGGTAGTCGAGAGCGTGCTCCCGCTCAGCGACGGCGGGTCGAAGGACGCCGTGACGCCCGTCGGTAACCCGTTGGCGGCGAGCGTCACCACACCGCTGTAGTTGGCGCGCGTGATGTTGACCGTGGCCGTGGCGCTGCCGCCGATGAACACGATCATCATCGGCACCGAGGCAGTCGCCGTGACCGTACCAGATGGCCCGCCGGATCCGGATGCGTCCGTCGTACCACCGGCACACGCGGCCAGTCCGGCACACAGCAAGGCGAAGACGCCATGCCGCTGCGCCAGCTTCCGATCACACCGCTGACGCAGGATTGACGTCACGGGATCCGGATTGCGATGCCAAGCTGACTCCAGCTGCTTGCCCCGCCGTCGTTGCTCTTACCCGCTCCCCACACGAGCACCCGTCCGCCCGCTGCGATTGCAACATCTCCAGCCGTTCCATCCTCGTCGTAGAAGAGGCTGATCCTCAGGTTGCCGTTCACCAGCGACCAGGTGAAGTCCGCTGACGCCGGCGACGGCGGCGTCGTTTGCAGGTGCCATGGCGCGCCCTGCAACAGATCGAAGCGTCTGTTGCCCCCATCCTGCCATGTCCCCGTGCCGTCAGCCCTGAGCGTCACCGTTGTTGGGGCCACCGTCTCCGTCCCGATATACGCCGGGAGGGGCGCACCGCCCGGCGGAGTGGCGCCCGTTTCGACGCCAAGCGAATAGACCCTCCACTGGCCCACCAGATCGGCGGCGACGATCGCGCCGCTCTCCAGCTTGGAGACGCGCGCCTCCAATGCGGCGACTTCGTTGGCGAGCTGGATCAGGCTCACACCGCTTCCGGGCGGTTGACCGCCGCTTTGCGCTCCCGCGGGAACGGACGCCACGACAAGTGCTGTGATCAGGACGGCGCGGCGTGGAAGCATGTCATCGTCTCCTGGCAAAGTGGTTCAAGAGATTGGAAGCGGTGGGATCACCGCCGATTCCTTCGTCCGGATATCGGAGCGCACGATGTGGAGCGCGGCCCATGCTGCGCATACGTCCGCCCGTTGCGCAAGCGTTCTTCGGCGTGTACGATCTTCGCGCACAGTCAAACGCCGGTCAAAACACCGTCAACTGCCGGCTGTACCCGTTTTGGCAGGTCCCGATGCTCCGCCTCCACATGCTTGGCGGCCTCTCGATCGACCATTCGACTGAGCAGCGCACGCCGGCAGCGTCCCTCGCTTCGACCGAAACTCCACACGCGCCGCGCCTGAGCGGTGCCGCCGTGCAGCGGCGGCCGTTGGCTCTACTCGCGTTCCTCGCGACGGCCGGTGAGCGCGGCCGAACGCGTGACGAGGTGATGCTGCATCTGTGGCCCGACAGCACACCGGCCCGCGCCCGGAATGTTCTCAAGCAGACGCTCTATGCGCTCCGCCGCGATCTTGGCGCGCCGGAACTTTTCGTCGCCCATGACGACCGGCTCCGGATCAATTCCGCTCTCCTCACGAACGACGTCGCGGACCTCGAGGCCGCACTCGACGCCGGCCAGACGGAGCGCGCGCTGGCGCTCTATCGTGGTCCCTTTCTCGACGGCGCTTCGCTCGGCGACGTCCCCGAGTTCGAGCGTTGGGTATGTGCAGAGCGTGCGCGCCTGGCGGCGCGCATCGTCGCTACTCGCGGCGCCGGCATCGCCGAACCTTCGGCAGATGCCGACATCGTTCCCGCCGCGACTCGCGCGGTTCCGCAGCGGCGAGGCACGCGTACGCGATTGCTCGCTCGCGGCAGCATCGCGGCGCTCGTCGCAGTGACGAGCCTTGGCGCGCTCCAGACGGTGCGCCGCGTTCGCGACACCGCGTCGGCCCGTGCGGCCGTCGATCCGACGGTCATCGCCGTGGTTCCATTCGGCGTGGCGGGCGCCGATTCCGGCCTCGCCTTCTTAGGCACGGGGATGGTGGACCTGCTCGCTGCTCAGCTAACTGGCGAGCGTGACGGTACGCTTCGAGCCGTCGATCCCCGCGCCGCGCTGAACGCGTGGCAAGGTGTCAATTCCGCGGGCGCCGATCTGTCACCGGGACCGGCGGTGCGCACGGCACAGCAGCTCGGCGCGGGACGGGTGCTCGTGGGCAGTGTCACGGGCACTTCGAGCCACCTCCTTCTCACCGCCCAAATGCTCGCCGTGCCGAGCGGCGCGATCGTCGGAGTGGCGAGCGTGTCGGGAATCGCCGACAGTCTGCCGGTGCTCGTCGATCGGCTCGGCGCGGCACTCTTGCTCGAGTCGGATCCGGCGGTCGGGCCGGTCGAGCACTCGGTGCTCGGCGCGACGCCGCTCGCGGGCGTCCGCGACTACGTGGAGGGACAATCGGCGTACCGACTCGGCAATTATGACGACGCGGTGCGACGCTTCAGCCGCGCGCTGGCGACCGATTCCACATTCGCGTTGGCGGCGCTCGGCCTGGCACGCGCCGCTGGGTGGGCGGGCACCATGCTCCCGGTGATCGATCACGCGGCGCAGTTGGCGTGGGCACATCGGGATCGACTCTCTCCACCGGCGCGGCTGTCGCTGCTCGCGGGCTTTGGTGGCCCGGACGCGCTGGCGCGCGGCTACGTGCCCGATACGACCGCAATTGCCGCCTGGGAGCGCGCCGCCGAAGCCGATCCCGACGACCCGGAGGCGTGGTACCAGGTGGGCGACCGTTACTTGCACCTGGGGCCGGCAATCGGGATCGCGTCTCCACTCCAGCGTGCGCAGGTCGCGCTTCGCCGCGCCGTGACGCTGGACCCGACGTACGCTCCGGCGGTCGTGCACCTGGTGCAGCTTGCCGCCCGCCTCGGGGACACGGCCACGGTTCGTCGGGTTGGCGCGCAACTACTGGAGCACGACTCGACGAGCGAGGCGGCGGAGATCGTCCGCTGGCGCAAAGCCGTCGCGCTCGGCGATAGTGCTCAACTGCGCGCAGTTCGCGCTCGCTTCGGCCAGGATCCGCCGGGTGTGCTCCACGCGATTCTCGCCACCGCCGAGTGCGACGCGGTGGACCTCGACGATGCAGACCGCGCGATCGCGGAAATGCTGCGGCGAGCGACCACGCCGGCGGAGCGCGCGTTCGCTCTCCTGCACGCGCACGCGTATGCGCTCAACCGCGGCCGGTGGAACGACGCGCTGCGGGCCACGGAAGCGATCGCGGACGTCGACCCGGCTCCGCGGTGGCATCTTCGCATTCGGGTCCTCGACGCGCTCTACGCAGGAGGCGATTCGGCAGCAGCACGGGCAGCCGCCGACACGCTCCGGCGATTCGCCGACGCTCCGCTCGCGCGCGATGCGCGCGCGCGAGCCATGCAGTACGAAGACATCGCGGTCGTCACGCAATGGGAGCTCTGGCACGGGAGCCGTCGCGGCCTCTCGCGCGCGCTCGATCGGCTGACGGCTCATCGATCACTGCGCGACTCGCTGCGGCGCGTGGTCGCGAATCATGTCGCCGCCACGCTCCTTGGCGCGATCGCGGCGAACACGAACGGTGCGCACAATCTCGCCGCCGTCGAGGCGCTCGACACGCTCCTGGCGACTGAGTCCGCGGCGACGTTCGATTGGCCGCGACTCTACCCCAACCTGGCCGCGGCCGAGCTGTTCACGCTGAATAGGCGTCCGGATCGAGCGCTCGCGGCCTCGCGGCGGCGCATGCCGTTTTTCCCGGAAGGGATGTACCTCGCGCCATCGCTCGCCGTGGAGGCTCGCCTCCGGTCGCAACTCGGCGACACTGCGGGCGCGGCGGTGGTCCGGCGCAAAGTGGAAGCGTTGCGGAGCGAAGCGACGCGATAGGGATCGACGACGAACAGCAGTCCGGCCAGCATCAGACTGGTTCAGCCTGGTGACGAATTTGACCAGATTGGTCAAATTGACTAAATTGCCGGCGTGGCCGACACCTACTCGCTCTACGAAGCAAAGGCCAAGCTTTCGGCCATCGTGCGACGTGTGCGCGAGGGACGCCGAGCGATCGTCACCGTCCACGGCAAACCCGTCGCGGAAATCCGGCCGATCCAGTCTCGCGAGCTTGGCATCGAGGCCCGTTTGGAGGCGCTCGCCGAAGCCGGCGTGCTCCAGCGACCGGCCGGGGTACGGCACCCGCTGCGGCCGATCACGCGGCGCCGTGGAGCGCTGAAGCGATTTCTACGAGACCGCGACGCGTGAGCGTCGGGTACGTGGACACATCGTGTCTGGTGGCGATCGCATTCGGCGAGCGCGGCGCCACGGCGCTGGCGCGACGGCTCGGCCGGTTCGAGGAGCTGGTCGCGTCGAACCTGCTCGAGGCGGAGCTTCGCGCCGCATTTCTCCGCGAACAGGTCGAGGGCCCCGAAGCATTGCTCGAATCGGTCTCGTGGATCTCGCCGGAGCGGCCGCTCAGCGCGGAGATTGCTCGCGTGCTGTCCGCCGGCTATGTGCGAGGCGCCGACTGCTGGCACCTCGCGACCGCGCTTTACGTGGCGCCGGAGCCAGGCGAGCTCACCTTCGTCACGCTCGATGCTCGGCAGCGCGAGGTCGCAGCGGTGCTGGGCTTCGCCGTCTGACGCGTCGACGGCGTTGTGCAGGTCCTTCCCAGTCTTGCTGAAGTGATCGCCAGGAAACGGGTCGCGCAGACTTCCGGCGATCGCTGATAGCCGTTTCGTCTCCCCAACCCTATACTTGCCAGGCCCGCCCTCCTTCGCCTGGACGTCCGTGGACATCGTCGATCGGCTCAACGCAGCGCTCTCGTCGCACTACCGCGTCGAACGCGAGCTCGGTTCCGGCGGCATGGCGGCCGTCTACCTCGCGCACGACGTCAAGCACGAGCGTGACGTCGCGATCAAGGTGCTGCATCCCGAGCTCGCGGCGGCGCTCGGCGCCGAGCGCTTTCTGAGCGAGATCAAGACGACGGCCAAGCTGCAGCATCCGCACATTCTCCCGCTGCTGGACTCCGGTGAAGCGGACGGGCTGCTCTACTATGTGATGCCGTACGTGCCGGGCGAGACGCTGCGCATGCGACTGGTGCGCGAGCGGCAGCTGCCGATCGACGATGCGCTGAGGATCGCGCGCGAAGTGGCCGACGCCCTCGGCGCGGCGCACGGCATGGGCATCATCCACCGCGACGTCAAGCCCGAGAACATCCTGCTGCAGGGCGATCACGCGCTCGTCGCCGACTTCGGGATCGCGCTTGCCGTGCACCAGGCCGGCGGCGC
>DATJHY010000152.1:0-4909 GCA_035493635.1 Gemmatimonadaceae bacterium
ACGAGCAGGTAGAACATCTCGGCGGCGTTGCTGCCAACGCACGGTCCCGGCGCCGTGGTCTTAGGGTAGAGATCGCGCGCGTAGAAAAATCCGAGCGTCACACCCGACGCACCGCTGGGCGTCAGCTCGTTCACCGCACGCGTGAAGAACATGAGCGCGCGGCCGTTGTTGTCGACGTCGCTGGGGGCGCCGAAAGCAGCGCGATCCACAGGGTCGACGAGCGTGTCGAACGTGACGCCGATCGATCGGTACTCCTCGTCGGTAAAGCCGCCACTGGGGTTCGACGTGTCCGCCACGACGATTGCCTTGTCGGTGATCGCAACGACGCGACCGGTGCGGTACGTCGGATTGTCGCAGAAGTTGCTCGAGCTCGAGTTGAGTTGCAACAGGTCGCCAATCGCGGGTACCGCCGTCGTCGCGGCTCGTGACGGGAACAGGTCACGCAGCGGCCGGCGCCACGACGTCGGGTCCGCGAGCCGGATTGCCGCCTCCGTGCGCTCACGCATTCGGAGCTGTGACTCGAACGCGTCGTTGGGAACGAGGCTCGGCGGCGTCTGTGGAGTCGACGGCACCGGGAACACGATCGGCGACGGCAGAGAGAGAGGCGCGATTCCAAACCCGCGCACTTCGACCCGCGTCGATGCGTTCGGCGTGCCCGCGTTGTAGTACGGGATGAACGCGTACTCGGTGTTGCTCGCCGTGGCGTGCACGCAGAAGCCCTGGCCCGAAACGTCAGTCACCACCTGACCGACGCTCAGCTCAGTGGCATCGGCGGCGCCGGTGCAGATGGATTGGCCGGGAGCAAGCACGGTGATAAGCACGCTGTCGGTTTTCGCGCCCGCGGTAGCGATCACGTAGGTGCCAGCGCCTCGACGTAGCACGTGCACCAGTCCGGACGGGTCGACGCTGATCAACGTCGGGTCGCGAGGGGCAAGGCTCGGCGGCGCGGCGACGTTACCGAACGCGTCGAGCCCGCGAGCCGTGAGGCGAACGGTGTCGACGTTCACCAGGAGGCGCGGATTCTGCGGCGTGATCGTGATCGACGCGACCGCTCCGGCAGTTCCGGTCGCTGAGAAATGAAGCTGCGACGTGACTCCGCTGACGCTCGCGACGACCTCATTGACTCCGGCGATCGTGCCGAGGCTCCACGTGGCGGTCGCTTCGCCTTTGGCGTCCGTCACGGCGATGCGCGGACTGGTCGACCCGTTGCCTACCGTCACAGCGAACGCGACGGACGCGCCCGTCACCGCGTGGCCAGACGCGTCAGACACCTTGACCACGATGCCGCCGGGAATCGGCTCGCCCGCCGTGCCGCTGCGATTGCCGTCGGATATCGCGTTCAGCCGGGCCGGCGGCCCGACGACAGGACTGGTCGAGTCGCCGCCGCACGAGAGCGCCGCCGTGGCGAGGAGGGCCCACCACGTCTTATGAGAGAGGAAACGCATTACTCGAAAGGAAATCGACGACGCGGGGGTGCGACAGTGGACTGGAGGGTTGGAGGGTTGGAGGGTTGGAGGGTTGGAGGGTTGGAGGGTTGGAGGGTTGGAAGGTTGGAAGGTTGGAAGGTTGGAAGGTTGGAAGATCCCATGCCGGGCGTCTTCCAGCCCTCCAGCCCTCCAGCCCTCTAGCCCTCTAGCCCTCTAGCTCCGACGACGCGGTCCGCGCGCACTCGGCGAGCACGGCCGCGCCGACGAAGATGCTCTCCTCCGCCGCGTAGAACGTCGGCGCGTGGGCGGGTATGAATGCGCCGCCGGCTTCTCGCGCCCCGATACGGAGAAAGCAGCCGGGAATCCGCTCCATGTAGTGGGCAAAGTCCTCGGCCGCCATGTTGAGGAAGCCGAGTGGAACGACGTTCTTGCTGCCGACGACCGCGCCGGCGGCCCGTCGGGCCCACGACGTCGCCTCTGCCGGATTCACGATCGGCGGCGTGCCTCGTTCGATACTCACCTTGGCGTCGACGCCGTGCGCATGCGCGACGGACGTGGCGATACGCTCCAATTCCGCCAGCATCAGCGCGCGCGATTCGGGCTCGACGGCGCGCACCGTGCCCGCGGCACGTGCTCGATCAGGAATGACGTTCGGAGCCGATCCCGCGTTCATCGCGCCGATCGTAACTACGCCCGGTGTCGCCGGATTGAGGCGGCGCGCCACGATCGTCTGGAGCGCCGTAATCACCGCCGCCATCGCCACGATCGGATCGCGCGCTTCGTGCGGGCGCGCCGCGTGCGCGCCGCCGCCGATCAGCTCAATCTCGAACATGTCGGCCGACGCGGCGAGCGGACCCTCGTCCGCGACGACCTGCCCCACCTCGAACCGCCGGTCAACGTGCCCGCCGAAGATCGCCTCGACGCCGTCGAGCGCGCCGCTCTCGAGGATGGCGAGCGCTCCTCTGCCGATCTCCTCCGCCGGCTGCAGCACGACGAGCACGTCCCCTTGGGCGGGGCTGTCTCGGAGCAGTGCCGCGGCACCCACGGCCCATGCGGCGTGCACGTCGTGCCCACAGGCGTGCATCGCTCCCGGGGTTTTGGAGGCGAATGGAAGCCCCGTGGCTTCCTGAATCGGCAGCGCGTCAATGTCCCCGCGGATCGCTACGCGTGGGGCCCGCGGATTGCGCCCGGGTAGGCGCGCTACGAGCCCGGTCGACGCAACACGTTGAACGTCCGTGATGCCGAGCTCTCGCAACGCCGCAGCCAAACGCTCCGCCGTCGCGGACTCTTGCAGCGATAATTCGGGGTTCTCGTGAATTGCGCGGCGCAATGACACGAGCCGCGAGCGCAGCGCATTGGGAATGCGCGGCAGGCCGCCGTCGGGCGTCACGCGCGCGCGGCGGGAAGTGACGATCGGGAAGCCTTCGTCATGACGTAAAAGCCGCGATCTCGAGACTCGTCGAACAGAAATCCGTTCACGGCGTAGCCGGACGTCAATCCCCATCGCATCGCGGTTCGAACGGAATTTCGCCAGCGTGCGGCGTCCTCGGGCGATGTGCGCAGCAGCGATTCGGCATCGCCGGGGATCTCCACGCGCACGCAGTGCGGGAGGATCGACGCGCCCTCGACGTCCGAGATCCAATCGGGGGTCGCGATCGGCGCCTGCTGGGAATCGGGCGACGATACGGTCCAGTTCACCTCGAACAGCCGACGCTCGATCTCATCGTCGTGCGTCGGCCAGGCCACGACGAGCCGGTCGGTCGGGACGAGGCCGTGCAGCACGCTGTCGGTCAGCCCATACATGTTCTCTACGTACTCGGACACGCGAGCGCCGAGCCGGTTCACGTTCAGATGCGCGTTACGCGCGACGAGTGGATCGAACGTCCAGTACATGATCTCGGCGCCGACCTCGAGCGCCGCCCGGCGCTGCTCCTCCTTTAACCGGCGGCCGATCCCAAGATTCCGCGCGTCGCGCCGTACGGCAAGCATGTCCGACCAGTGGACGATCCGCCCACGCTCTACTCCGGTGAGCCCGAACACGAATCCCACCAGGTCCGCGCCGTCAAAGGCGCCGAGGGCGACCCCTCCGATCCGTTGCGCAACCTTGAGAATGCTCGTCGGCACGATGTCGCCAAAGTCCTGACCCCACGTCGTCTCCTGCAGGTGGACGCACGCGCGCAGTTCGGCCTGTGAGGCGAGTGGCCGAATCTCGATCGAGTCTGAGTCCATCACGGCGGAGCAGTCGTTGGAAGAGAGGCGGGCGCGCGGGCGGTGTGGACTGGGGCAGAACGGTGCGCGGTTGAAGCTACGCTTGGGCAGTGAACCTCTCAAGCGAGCGTTTTGATATACAACGCTTTCACGAGGTCTCATCCCGCTTGGCCGAGCTTGAACGAGGAGCACTCCCTGCCCGCCTCTGGCGCGCGATTGCGGCGTCGTTGATCGCGCTCGCCACGGTCAGCGTCTGGTCGACCGCGCGCGTGTTCAGCGGGACCGTCGACGAGCCGGCGCATCTCGCCGCGGGGATGCAGTGGCTGACCACTGGCGCGTATACGTACGATCTCCAGCACCCGCCCCTCGGCCGCGTTGCCGCGGCGCTCGGCCCGTTCATGCGCGGCGAGCGTGCGCGCGGCGCTTCCGGCGTGTACGACGAGGGCTCGGCTCTCCTCGGTACGGGACCGCACTACGTCGAGACGCTGGCCAGCGCACGCCATGGCGAGATCGTGTTCTTCGTCATGCTGGCGATCGTGGTGTGGGCGTGGGGACGACGTCTCATCGGCGACATCGGCGCGGGTGTGGCCGTGTTGTTCGTCGTGACCAACCCCAACCTCCTCGCACACGCCGGACTCGCCACGACCGACATCGCGTGCGCCGCGACGACCACCCTCGCCCTCTATCTCGCGGTTGTCTGGATCGACCGGCCCTCCTGGACGAACACGATCGCGTTCGGCGCGGCCATCGGTCTCGCCGTTGCCAGTCGCCTGTCGTCGGTCGCGTTTCTCGGCGCGGCATTCATGAGCTGCTACGCGCTCCGTGCCTGGGCGCGTCGCGCATGGTCATTCGGCTCCGAGCTCGACGCTGCGCGCCGGACCGCCAGGATGGCCGGCGCGGTCGTCGTGTTCGGACTCATCGTGTGGGCGGTCTATCGATTCGACGTCGGACGCCCGTCGCCCAACGGCATGCTCGTTCCCGCGCCAGCGTTCATCGCGGGCATCGACCGCTTCCTGCTGCATGGCGGCTCCGGACATCCGAGTTTTCTGCTCGGCAGGCCGGGCAATCACGGGTGGTGGTACTACTTCCCGGTCGCGCTCGCGGTGAAGACTCCGCTGCCGCTGCTCCTGTTTAGCGTCGCCGGCGGCTTCGACGCGCTGCGCGCCGTCCGCGCGCGGCGCGATTGGCCGACGGCGGTTCCGCTCGTCGCGGCGGTGGCGATGCTTGCTGTCGCGATGGTCGTGCGGGTCGACTTGGGTATCCGGCTCGTGCTG
>DATJHY010000153.1:0-45407 GCA_035493635.1 Gemmatimonadaceae bacterium
CTCGGCGCCCGCCGAGCTGATGTCGAGCTGGCTCGTGAGAGTGGGGTTGCTGTTGTTGCACACCTCGCGGCCGGCCTTCACGTTCGGGCAGTACGCCGTGCCGTAATCGGCGAACAGCGTCAGCGAGCTGCGGTCGAGAAAGAACGGCAGCGGCCCCGGCGCGCCACCGGTCAGAAGCAGCGGGATTCTGTACTCCACCGAACCCACGAGCGCGCGCGTGCCGATCAACGTGCCGGGAGGAAACCCGCGCACGGGAAACGTCTTTCGTCCCTCGCCGAGCGTATAGCCCGGGATGATCTGAAACGTATTGCCGCTCACGCCGCCCACGGAGAAATACTGGCTCGCCCGATCGTCGGCCCAACCGGCGACGCCGCGTAACGCGATCACATGGTGCGCGAAACCGGGCAGGTTGAGAGATTTGTAAACGTTCGCCGACCCTACGACGCTGATGCTCGAGGCACCCTTCCCCGCCCCGCCGCTTCTCAGGCGATCACGAACCGTGGCATTGAGCTGGATGCCGTCTTCCGGCGAGATGCTGAATGGTGGACGCTGGTAGTTGGCGAACCCCGCGGCGGCGATCAGACTGGGGAACGTGGGAGAGGCGAGCGCTCCCGTGGTGTCGAGATCGGCGAGGGGCACGTCGGCAGTCGTTCGGTGGTGCCGATACTCGATGCCGGCGCCGCCGGTGAGTGAGAGCGACGTGCGCGCGCGCTGGCGAAGCCAGGTGGCAAGGGCGTCCCCGCTCCATGTCCGCCGGAACACCTCGCCAATGATCTGCCGCTGCGCGTCGCGCGAGTAGACGCTGCCGAGCGCTTCCCACTCCTGCGCGGCGTCGAGTTGCACGATCGGGAGACCGAGGCCGCTGTACTGATACGAGATGTCCCCAACGATACCCGTATTGTTCGTGGGGAATTCGATCTCGCCCGTCATGCTGTGCCGGCCAACGACGTCGTAGCCGCTCGTCATGAGGCCAATGCGGTATCCGCCGTCGAGGCCCTGGTCGACGGTGGGAAGCCAGTAGCGCGGGTAGAACGTGCGCCACGCGCTGTATCGTCGCACCGGCCCGCTGTCGATGGCGACCGGCGGCGTAGCAGCAGTCGGCGTGGTGTCGCGCAGGTCGGCGACGCGCCGGTCGGCCTGCGGCGCGCAGCAGGGCGCGACGCCGAGGTGATACCCGTCAGCGCGAAACACCACGGCCGCCGCGCGCCCGCCGCGCGGCGCACTGCTCGGCTCGAAAAGACCTGTCTGCGCGTCGCTCACGCGATAGGTCACCGCGCCGCTGTAGTCAGGCATATCGCCGAACAACTCGGCGTACACCTGCGCGCTTCCGTCACGATCGGAGCTGTAGAGAATGCCGGCGTCTCCGGGCAGCCAGCTCGGCGCCGACTCGATGGAATGGCCGCTCGAGACCATGTGGAGCACTCTGCCGAGCGTGTCGAGGACGACGATCTGCGCGATGTTGCCTCGCCTCCAGCGCGACGCCACGATGCGATCGCCGGCGTGCGACCATCTCGGTTCCGTCCACTGATCGTCGTAGTCGCCGAGGGTGAGCGGCGTGACGCGCTTGCCGTCGCGTGACACGCGCACCAGCCGCGTGGCCCCGGGGACGATCTGCTGCGCGACGATCTCGCCGTCGGCACGTACATCGGGAGTCGTGAGACGCTGGCCAAAGGTGATCTGCCGCTCACGCCGCCCACGCTGGACCCACAGATCGGAACGCTCCTGATATGGATTGACGAACTCCGTCTGCGCGTAGAGAAGTCCGCCATTGGCTACTGGAACGTTCGCCGAGCGGCTGTTGCGGCGGCCGATGCGCGTGCGCTTACCGGTGAGATCGACTTTGTACGCGCCAAAGGTCTGCCGGCCGGGCGAGCCGCTGTAGATCACCGAGGAATCGGAGACCCAGCGCGGCGCGAAGACGTAGACGCCGTCCTTCGTCAACTCGCGCCAGCCCTCGAGCGGCGGCTGGGGCTGGCCAATCGAGCGCGACACGGAATCGCTGAACTCGCGCCACGCGCGCGAGAAGCTCACGCCGAACCCCTGTCTCGCGGGAACGTCGAAGAGATACGGGATGATGTCGGCGCTCGACTTGTCGACGAACGCGCGGATGCGCGATTCGCCGCGCGTGCGCGCGAGATAGTCGATGAAGAGCGAGCCGTACGAGTACGCCGATTCGCCGAATGGAAAGCGCCCCTGCGCCAAGCTGAGCGCGCCGATCGCGGGAAAGCTGTGATCGATCGCCGCGGCCCGCGCGATCATCCGGTGCTCGGACCCCTGGATGCGCCCCGCGCCGGTGAGCCTGGACTCCTCGTAGACGGCCAATCCCTCGGTGATCCACGAGGGCGAGTACATGTTCGGAAAGAGCGTGGCGGCGCGACCGAAGATCGTCTGGCCCAACGCCCACACGCCGCGTACGCGGTCGAGGTGAAAGATGTGCGTGAGCTCGTGGGTGATGACGAGCTGCGCCCAATCGTTCGTGTAACGAAGCAGCCCGTCGGACACCGGCGGGTTGGCGTAGACGACGATGCGGTTCGTCGGATACGGCGTCGCGTATCCGTTCGAGAAATCGACGTCGTCCGACACAACGACGTCGATCATTCCGCGCGGCGGATGCATCTCCCGCGACAACTGTCCGTACGCGCGCTCGGCGTCAGCAGCGATGCGCCGCGCCAGCCCTTCGGTCGGCGCTGTGAAATGCACGTAGAAGTGCTGCGTGCGAATCGTGCGCCAGTCGAGGTCGGGACGCTGGGCGTGGAGAGTTCCCGTCGCAAGGAGAAGCCCGCTGCAGAGGACGCGTATTGAACTACTCAACGCAGAGGCGCGGAGACGCAGAGGCGCAGAGTACTGCTCGACAAAGGCTTTCCACCGCAATGAGCCGGGATGTTTGGGGGGGACCGCCGGTCGGGAGGCCACGAGAGGCTTCCCGAGCGGCCGTCCCCAAAATGAGTTCGTCCGGGCTCGTTGCGTCGAGATCCGCTTCGCCACGAGAGGCTCTGCGTCTCCGCGCCTCTGCGCCTCTGCGTTGAGTAGCTCCTCTGCGCCCTCCGCGTCCTCCGCTCCTCCGCGTTGAGCAGTTGCCGTTGGAGTTGGAGTTGGCATTTCAGTTCCAGCCCGAGCGCGAATCACTATTGCCGAGCCCCAACCGCGAACGTCCGGAAGTACGCCTCGATGCCATCGGCCACGCCGCGAGCGTAGCGTTCCTGGAATTCGGGCGTCTTCGCCGCGTTCTCCTGCTCGGGGACCATGAGGAACGCGCCCTCGCAGATGAGTGATGGCATCCACATCGTGCGGCCGATGGCGATGTTCTGGTAGTGGATGCCCAGATCGCGCAGGCCCATCTCGCGCATCATGCCGGCCTGCACCAGTCGGGCGAGCGGCTCGGTCTGCGGGTGAAAGAACAATGTGCTCGTCCCCACGTTCGGGAAGGGATTGGTGCCCTCGCCGAATGCGTTGAGATGAATCGAGATGAGCGCCGCCGAGTTCGCGCGGCGAGCGATCACGGTGCGGAGATGGAGATCGACCGCCTCCATCGTCGTACGGGTGAGAACCACTTTGGCGCCGCGTTGCTCGAGAATGTCGCGCAACTTGAACGCGATGGGGAGTACGGCCTGGGGCTCGGTGAGCGCGGTCGGCCCGATGGCGCCGCCCGGCGGATGGCCGGGATCGACCGTGATCGTGAGTCCGGCGAGCGGGCGCGATGCATCGACGCGCGGAGGCCTGCGAAGGCGAAGGATCATGCCGCGACCCGGCTCGAACAGCACGAGATAGCCGAATGGCTGCTGGCTCAGCTCCATTCGGAGTCGCACCCGATCGGATTGCTCGGGGACCCAGTTGATCACCCGAACGAGCGAATCGTTCTGGAGGAACTTGATTACATCCGGCGTGGCCTGCGTGCCGTAAAGCGTGAGCGTGAGGTGATCGAGATCCTGCTCGAGGAGATACGGCGGCGGTGACGAGACGGGCAGCACGAGGTCGACCCACTCGGCGGCGGGCACGAACGACATCGCGCCCACGGTCCGCCGCGGCGACGGATACTCCGGCGCGAGCTGTCGCACGCTCTCCGAATCGACCCACACCTCGAGCTGCGAATCGAGCCGCACGCGCACGTTGCCGCCGATGCGGCCAGTCTCCTCGGCGATCGTACCGGGGATGAACATCCACTTGTACGTCCCGGCAGGCGTCGATCGGCCGATGACGTATGCATCGGTGTCGCGCTGCGCGGCGGGATCGCCGAGGCTGACGAAGCGGCTGGGCCGCGCGTCGCGCGCGCGAGTGAGCGTGAAGCGCACGGTGTCGCTGCCGCGCGCGGCGTACAGCGTCGCGCCCGTGCGAAGCCAGCCCGCCGGCACGTCGGTGGCGAACGTGTTGCCGTCGACGTTGGCGAGAAGGCGCGTGTTCTCGTTGGCGGCCACCCACACGCTCGCGTTGGCCGGAGCGCGGATCGTCACGCGTACCGGCTCGTCGTCGCGGAGCGTGAGGAGTCCGTTGCGCGGCGAGACGCTCGACGAATCGACGACGAGGGCGCCCGTCAACGCGAGATCGGGGCGTGGCGGTGGGACGCGGACGGGAACCGTGACGCGCGCGCTGTCGCCGCCGCTGATTCGAGCCACCACGTCGTATCGAGGTGCGGTGGGTGCCGGCACGGGGAGATAGGCGAGGAATGTCCCGTTCGGCGCGACAGGGACGTATGCTCCGTTGATCCTCAGCGTCGCGTGGCCGTTTCCGACCGAACCGAAGACGAAGTTGGAGTCGCGAACGGGAATGGACTGGTTTGGTTCCGGATAGACGATTTTGGGGACGAGCGGGCCTTCGACGAGTGGGATCGGGGGAAGCGGCGGTGCGGGCCGCGGCGTGATTCCGCGCTCGCCCGTGGGCGGGCCCGGGACGGGCGTTGGCCCCGGCGGCGCGGCGCAAGCGGCCGCGATGGCAATGCTCGGCACAACCCGAGAGATTCGCATGGATCAGAAGGTATTCACGTGAGCCGGACCCAGGGTAGGCGAATGGGCCGCGGAAGAGGGTGCAATTCATTGACCAGCCGCGGGTTCGCGGCCTATATTCGCCGCCCATGCGTGCGCCTCCGGCACGAGGATTGAGCAAGGTCACCCGAAGCTCGCCAGCCGACCCGAACGCCCCCACACGCACGTGCCCCTGGTCAAATCCACACCATCGTCGATGAGCTCGAACGTGTCGAACGGCGACATCACCGTGCACGTCTTTGGACGCACGGACGTTGGCCGCACGCGCGAGCACAACGAAGACGCGTTCGTCGTCGCCGACCTGACGAGCGGCAACGCCACGCTGCCGCACGCGGCGCGGCACGAACCGCTCGGTCCCAAGGGCACGCTCTTCATGGTAGCCGACGGGATGGGTGGCGCGGCCGCGGGGGAGATCGCGAGCGCGATGGCGGTCGAAATCATTCTCGGTGAGCTGCGCACGAACTGGGTGGCGGCCGAAGCCAGCGAGACCGAGGCGTTCGTGCGCGCGATCCGTCAGGCGACCAAGACGGCGAACGAACAGATCAACGCCTACGCGGCGCACCATCCCGAATACCGCGGCATGGGCACCACGGCGACGATCGCCGGTCTGTTGGGCGACACATTGTATTTGGCGCAGGTGGGCGACAGCCGCGCGTATCTCGTGCGCAATGGCGTGGCACGTCAGATCACGAAGGATCAGTCGCTGATGCAGAAGCTGATCGAGGCCGGCGAGCTCACCGAAGAAGAAGCGGAGCACAGCGAGCGTCGCAACATCATCCTGCAAGCGCTCGGCCCCGAGCCGATCGTCAACGTGGATCTCACACATCAGCCCGTGCGGCGCGGCGACACGCTCGTGCTCTGCAGCGACGGACTGTCGGGCCAGGTGGGCAAGGAAGAGATCGCAGCGATCGTGAGCCAGGAGCAGGACCTCGTGATGGCCTGCAATCGTCTGATCGATCGCGCGAACGCGGCGGGGGGACCCGACAACATCACGGCGATCATCGCGCGCTTCGACGGACCCGGCCTCCAGGCGCCATCAGAGAATGATGAAGTCGGGCATCAGGTGTTCGCGCTGCCCGGACAGACACCGACGAACCCGAGCGTCAAGATCGATCCGCTCGGAACGCCGACGCAGCCGATGCGAGTCGTGCCGAGAATGGTGCGGCCGGTAGGCGGAAGGGCGACCTCGCCAGGAAGCGTGACTGAGGCGGCGGCACGGAGTGCGCAGCCCGAGCCGACCCAGGCGCCGGCACAACCGGCGAACCCGATACCAACGGTTGCCACGCCGCCGAGGGCGGCAGCGGTACCAGCGACGGCGGCACCAGCGACGGCCGTACCAGCGACGGCGGCGGCGGAAGTCGCGCCCGAAGTGTCGCCGGCGCGGCGGAGCGCCGGGCAGATGGTGTCGGCGGCGCTACTCGTGGTGCTCGTGGCGGGGGCGTTGTGGTTTGCGTACCACCTGGCGTTCGCACGGTAACGGCGGAACGGCGCTCGGGCTGGCGTCGAGGTGCGAGGCTGCCGTCGAGTGGCACCCGACGACGGACGGCGGACATCCGACATCCGACATCAGATAAGGGCGTTGGGCGGTACCGGTCAACGCCGTTAAAAAGGGTCAGAGTCGAATTAGCGCGAGCGCTAATTCGACTCTGACCCTTTTTGCGGTTTTTCGGTACAGTCTGAAGTCGGATGTCAGATATCGGCCGTCTGTCGTCGGGCCCGTCTTGACCCTTGAACCCTCACCGCGGCGTAAGCTTGCCCAGAATTCTCAGCCCTCGCGCCCCTGTCGCACGCGGCACGTTGCCAGCCTGTCCGCTCAGGTGCAAGTGCGCCAGCAACGCGAACGCCACGGCCTCCTTCGCCTCGCCGTCAAAGAACACTTCATCAAATCGACGCACGCGCACCGGGTCCAGCGCGCGGCCGATCATCGCCACCAGCGTCGGATTGTTCGCCCCGCCTCCCGAGACGAGCACTTCGGCGACCGGCTGGGGCATGAACCGCCGATAGGCGTCGGCGATGCTGCGCGCCGTGAGCGCGGTCGCTGTCGCCACGATGTCGTCGATGCTCGCGCCGGGCTTCGCCTCACGGCTTCGCGCGACGAGTCGCTCGACGTACCTCCGGTCGAACAGCTCGCGCCCCGTCGATTTGGGCGGCTCGGCGCGGAAGTATGGATGCTCGAGGAGCTCGGCGACCACCGCGTCGATCGATGCGCCCGCCGCGGCATGTCGCCCGTCGACGTCGTATTCCAGATCTGGAATGAGCGTCCTCACGACACCGTTGATCACGGCGACGCCAGGCCCGGTGTCAAATGCCCGTACGCCGTCGATGTGTCCGCCGGGCGGCAGCACCGTGACGTTCCCGATGCCACCGATGTTCTGCAGCGCGCGCCAGTCCGAGCCGGAAAAGAGCATCGCGTCGGCAATGGGCACGAGCGGCGCCCCCTGCCCGCCCGCGGCCACGTCGCGGACACGAAAGTCGCTGACCACGTCGATGCCAAGCCGTTCGGCGATGACGGCCGCTTCGCCGAGCTGCCAGGTCGAATGCGGCGGGGCGTGCCAGATCGTCTGCCCATGCGAGCCGATCGCGCGCACGTCGGCGCGCGGAACGCCTGCCTCGGCGAGCGCGGCGACCGCCGTGTCGGCGAGCCAGGCTCCGAGGTCGAACGACAATCGGCAGTACTCATCGGCCGTGCCGCCCTCGAGCGCGCGCAGCAATCGCTCGCGCTGCGCCTTGGAGTACGGCTTCGTGAGAAAGGCCAATAATTGGGGTTCGAGGCCTGCCTCGGCGTCCGAGGCGCCCGACGTGGCCGGGACGAATCGCACCACTGCCGCCGAGATGCCGTCGAGCGACGTGCCCGACATGAGCCCGACGTAGACGCTCACGCTGTGGGGACCGGCGGCGGATCGCGGTCGATCGCCCGCCGGATCACGCCGCCGGCGCGGTCGAGGGCTGCATCAGCGGTGTCGCGGTCCGCACCCATGAAGTGCATGACGATCGCCGTCTTCACGACGCCACCTGAGCCGCGCAGCAGCTCACGCGCGCGAGCACGATCGACGTCGCAGACCTCCATGAGAATTCTCTCACTCCGGTCCTTGAGCTTGTCGTTCGTCGCGCGGAGGTCGACCATCAGGTTGCCGAACGTCTTGCCCAGCCGGATCATCGCGCCGGTCGTGATCGTGTTGAGCACGAGCTTGGTGGCCGTGCCAGCCTTCATGCGCGTCGATCCGGTCACGACTTCGGGGCCGGTGATCGGCAGAATGAGGATGTCGACCACGGCGAGCGTTTCATCGGGCGGCGGCGAGCAGGCGACGAGTCCCGTCGCCGCACCAACCTGACGCGCGTACTCGAGTCCGCGGCGCACGTAGGGCGTGGTGCCCGACGCGGCGATGCCGATCACGAAGTCCCCCGCGCGCAACGCATGCGCCGCGAGATCGTCGACCGCGTTCTCGATGCGATCCTCGGCGCCTTCCTGTGACCGTGTGAGCGCTTTGGTGCCGCCGGCGATGACGCCCTGCACCATCTCGGGGTCGGTGCCATAGGTGGGCGGACACTCGGCGGCGTCGAGGACGCCGAGCCGCCCGGAGGTACCGGCACCGATGTAGAAGAGTCGGTCGCCGCGGCGAAAGGTGGTTTCGGCCTGTTCGATGGCCCGGGCGATGGCCTCGCGTTGCGTGGCGACGGCCTCGGGAACGGTCCGGTCTTCGGCGTTTATTAAATCGACGATCTCCAGCGGCGAAGCGAGATCGATCTCGGCGGTGCGCGGGTTCCGGCGCTCGGTGAGCCGCGGGTCGATGAACGTCATGTCGTGGGCTAACTTACGCGGAGTCGTGCGCGACCCGCAACAACGCGAGGTGAAGATGCGCAAGCGCATCGGGTACTCGACGCTCGTCGTGCTCACGATGAGCAGCGTTGCCGGGGCTCAAATCGGCCGCCGTGCGACACGGAGCCCCGACCCCGGGTACTGGGTAGGGCTGTCGTACGGTTACGTGGACGGCACGGAGATCAGCGACAACGCCACGAACTCGGTCTGGCGCTTCGGCTACACGTCGCAGATCCGCGCCACGCTCGAGAAAACGATCCAATCAGGCGTGTCGATCGGGGCGAGCGCCGGCTTCGCGACGGCGCCGCTCGACTACGACGGCTCGTCGGGCGGCACGGCCTGCGCCACTCGATGCGCGGCCAAGGCCGACGTGACGCAGTGGCTCGCCACGCTGCGCGCCGGAGGCAGCTCCGGATTTCACGGGATGTACTCGATCGAAGCGGGCATTACGCAGTTCTCGCACTTCCGCGAACGCGCGACCGGCGCCGCGCTGCCGCCGTCGGGCTCGAGCAGCGATTTCACCTTCGGATTCGGCGGCGGGTTTGGGTACAACTTTTCGCCGATCACCGAGGCGTATGTCGGCGAACAATTCCAGTTCGTGCTGCATCCACAGGGCGACAACGCATCGCGGAGCGCGCCGAGGCTGATGACGTTTCGCGTGGGATTCCGGATGGGGTTTTAGGCTAGAGGGCTAAAAGGCTAGACGCGAAACGATGAAGGCTGGAAGGTCGGCGACCGCTGTCAGCCGACCTTCCAGCCCTCCAACCTTCCAGCCCTCCAACCTTCCAACCTACGCTCTGACGCTCGCCGGAGCCGTGAGCTTGATGACGATCTGGCCGCCCGACGGCACGCAGCCCTGATAGTTCGCGGTCGCGGCGGCTGTGGCGGCACCGGCGGCTGCACCGGCCGCGCCACCGATCACCGTCGCCTTGGTGCTCTTGCCGAGAATGCGGCCGGCGATCGCGCCAGCAGCCGCGCCGATGGCCACTTTCTGCGCGTCCTTGCCCGACGGCTGATCCTTGATGCGGTCGACCTTGGCCGATTCGACGGTGCCTTCGATCGGGTACGTGTGGCCGCCGAACGTGACCGAGTTCACCGCGAACTCCATGATGATCGGATCGTTCGCGTTCTCGCTGCGCTTGAGGCGCGTGACGGTGAGGTTGACCGTGGCACCAGCGGGGATCGCCGCGCCGTTCGAGCCGGACACCGCGTTATCGAGCGTCGCGGTCACGTGATCGCCGACGGCGTTCGTGTTCGTGCAGACTTTCGCGTTGGCGTGCGTCGTCAGCGTCGTGCCAGCGGCGATCGAGCCCACCGCGCCGCCACCCGTCGATGACGGGTTGGCCGCGGCGCCCGGATTCGTCGTCTGCGTATTGCCACTCTTCGTGGTGGTGGTCGTCGGAGCCGGCGTCGACGGACGCGGTGCTGGTGCCGACGGCCGGGTCGTGCGCGGAGTCGTGGTGCGCGGACGCGTCGTCGTTGGAGCCGGCGCTGCCGCGGGCTGGTTCGCCGGAACGTCCTTCAGTTGCGGCTGTGCGGCTGAGTCGCGGTTGGCCATCGCGAGGTCGCGATTCAACGTGCTATCCGCGCCGAGCGCGGCGCTGTCAGGACCTTGCTTGGGCTCTGATCGGCACGCTCCGAGTAGAGCGGCCGCTACAAGAAGTGGGACACCAAGGCGCCGCGTATATTTCGTCATGAGTCTTCCTCCGGAGTCGAGCGAATAGTGGCAAAGCACGTGCCGACGCTGAGCTCACTTCGCCGGCTATTACCGTATTACCGTCCGTACCGCGGTTCTGTTGCATCAGGACTCGTGCTCGTCGTCGCTTCGGCAGCGTTCTCGAGCGTCGTCCCCTGGTTCCTGCGACGCGCATTGGACGGCATTCGTAACGGCGAGCCCCTTCGGTCGATCTGGCTGCTCGCCGGCGCAATGATCGCGGCTTCGATCATCGGCGGCATCGGGCGATTCTGGATGCGCCAGATCCTCAACACCATCAGCCGCTGGATGGAGTTCGATCTGCGCAACGACCTGTTCCGCAACCTGGAACGGCTGGATGCGACGTACTACACGCGGACGCGCACGGGCGATCTGATGGCGCGACTCACGAACGACTTGAGCGCGGTGCGCATGGCCGCCGGCCCGGCGATCATGTATCTCACGAACACCATCGCCGGTGGCGCGTTCGCGCTAGCGTTCATGCTGCGCATCTCACCGATCCTGACACTCGTGGCCGCGCTGCCGATGATGCTCTTGCCGGCGCTCGGCATTCTCCTCGGCCACCACATTCACAGCCGGTTCGAGGCGGTGCAGGCTCATTTCAGCGACCTGACGACGCTCGCGCAGGAGAACCTGGCCGGCGTGCGCATCGTGCGCGCGTTCCGGCAGGAGGATGCCGAGGTTTCCCGATTCGCCGCGCTGAACGAGGGATACCTCGAGAAAAACATGAAGCTGATCCAGATGTACGGTCTGATGCAGCCCGGCTTCTCGGTGTTCGCGGGGCTGGGCATGGTGGCCGTGCTGGGTTTCGGCGGCGTGCTGACGCTGCGCGGCACGATCAGCGTCGGGAGCTTCGTTGCGTTTGGGCTGTACCTCGGCATGCTCACCTGGCCGCTCATCGCGCTCGGTTGGGTGATCAACCTCTTTCAGCGCGGCGCGGCGTCGATGACACGCCTGCTCGACGTGCTCGACGCACGCTCGGCGCTCGAGGAGCCGGTGGTGCCACGTGCGCTCCCGCCCGCCACCGCGGGTCGCTCGATCGAGTTTCGAAACGTGGGATTTCACTATCCTGGTGATCCAGATCACGAACCACGGTGGGTGCTGCGCGACATCACATTCACGGTTCCCGCGGGAGCGACGATTGGCGTGGTCGGTTCCACGGGCAGCGGGAAGAGCGCGCTGATGGATCTCGTGCCGCGGCTGTTCGATCCGCAGGAGGGCGAAATTCTGATTGACGGCGTGCCGATTCGTGCAGTCGATCTCTCAGAGCTTCGTCGCGAGATCGGGTACGTCCCGCAGGAGAGCTTCTTGTTCAGCGACACGATCGGCACCAACCTGATGTATGGACAGGCCGAGGGCGGCGACGACACCGCGCAGTGGGCGGCGCAAATCGCCCAGCTCGACGATACGATCGAGCGATTCCCCGGTGGATACGACACCCTGCTGGGCGAGCGGGGTATCAACCTCTCCGGCGGACAAAAGCAGCGCGCCGCGCTGGCCCGCGCGCTGGCCCGGCGACCGACCATCGTTCTCCTCGATGACGCACTTTCGGCTGTCGACACCCATACGGAGGCGGAGATTCTGCGATCCCTTCGCGAGGCGCTGGCCGGACGCACGGCGATGATCGCGTCGCACCGCGTGAGCGCGATCCGCGACGCCTCGTGGATCATCGTGCTCGACGAGGGGCGTATCGTCGAGCAAGGGCGCCATACGGATCTGCTCGCGGCCGGCGGCCGGTACTGGGCGCTCCTCAGCCGTCAGCAATTGGAGGACGCGATCGAAGCTGAAGACGAGTTGGCAGAGGCTGCTACGCAGGGTACAATCAACGCATGAGCAGGCTCGATTCGGCGACGGAACGGCTGGTGCCTTTGGCCGGCTCCACGACTGAGGCGCGGCTGGCGTTCCTCGAAGCGAGGCTTGGCGAAGCCCTCGCCGAGATCGCCGAACTGCGCGCGCGCGATGCGCTCAAGACACAGTTCCTCGCCAACATCTCGCACGACTTGCGCACGCCGCTCACTGCGGTGATTACGCACGCCGAGATTCTGCGCGACGGCATTCTGGGTGATCTCAGCCCGCGCCAGCTCGAGAGCGTACGGGGGATCATCAGCGGCGGCCGCCAGCTGCTCACGCAGGTGGGCGAGATTCTCACTTACGCGCGCGGCGCCGCGAACCAGCTGATGCTGGTGCCATCGCGCTTCGCCGTCCGCGAAGTCCTCGAGCAGGTCAGCTCACTGAACCAGTCCCTGCTCAAGAAGAAGCGGCTCACGCTGTGGGTCGAAGCAGAACCGAACCTGCCGACGGTGACGGCCGATCGCGAAAAGATCACGCACATCGTGGGCAACCTGCTCGGCAACGCGATCGAGTTCACGCCCGCCGGCGGCCGCGTGTGGCTGCGTGCGACGCGCGCCGAGCACGAGCCGGTCGACTCGGTGATCGTGGAGGTCGGAGATTCGGGCGTGGGCATCGCGCCGGAGCATCACGATCTCATCTTCCGTGAGTTTGCGCAGGTCGATTCGACGCCGTCGCGGCCGCACCACGGGACAGGCCTGGGACTCACGATCGCGCGCAAGCTCGTGGAGCTGCACGGCGGCCGGATCTGGCTCGAGAGCGAGCTCGGGAAAGGGAGCCGGTTCTTCTTCACGGTTCCGATCGAGCAACCGGAGTAACGGAGCGGCCGGCCGTGAGCTCGAGCAAGCCGGCGCACGTTCTCGTGGTCGAGGACAACGAGCACGTGACGAGCGCGTTGCGGATTCTGCTGGAGGCCGCAGATCATCGAGTCTCGATCGCAGGCTCGATCGCCGAAGCGCTGGCAGTCGCTCAGAGCGACTCCGCGGCGCTGGTCCTGCTCGATCTGACGCTTCCCGACGGCGACGGCTTGTCGCTTCTCCCGGCGCTGCGCGCTGCCGGGTCCGGCGCGATCGTGGCGCTCACGGGCCACGATGATTCCGAAACGCGCCAGCGATGCCTCGAGGCGGGGTGCGTCGACGTGCTCGTGAAGCCGGTGCCGGCGCGCGAGCTGGTGAGGCGCGCGGGGGAGTGGCTGTCGAAGGCGTGAGTGCCACCGCTCGACAGCGAGCAGCACATTGATGTTGGCTTGACGTTCCGTTGACATCGTCCTGATGACGACGCGGTAGGATGGCTCCCTGGCCCGCGAGCTGAGCGCTCGTGCGGCATCTTCGTTTTCTAATAGCGGAGACCCTTCCCATGCGTCGAATCGTTCGCTTCGCCCCGTTGATGCTGCTGATCGCGCGGGTCCCGTCCGCGCCCGCCCAGCAACCGCCGCAGTTCAAGGCCGCCGTCAAGATGAAGGACGGAGCCGACGGCTCGACCGCGACCGGCATGATGTACTTCGGTGGCGCCAAAATGCGCACCGAGCTCACCAAGGACGGCCGGAACATCGTCATCCTCGCCGACCCCAAGGCCAAGTCGCAGTACGTGCTCATGCCGAGTGAGAAGGTGTACATGCAGATGCGGATTGGCACGGGCCCGGTGAGCGTGCCCGCGGCGGGTCCGTCCGATCCGACGAATCCGTGTGGTGGCGGCAGCGGCAACACCGAGTGTGTGAAGGGTCCGAACGAATCGGTGAATGGCTACGACGCCGTCCGCTGGGACTACACGAGCGCCGAAGGGGTGCGAACGCGCGCGTGGGTCTCGACGAAGCTGCGTTTCCCAGTGAAGTCGCAGGACGACAACGGGTCGTCGATGGAGTTCAGCAGCATCGCCGAAGGGCCTCAGCCGGCGACGCTGTTCTCGATTCCGGCGGGCTACACGAAGATGGATGTGGGCGCGATCGGTGGATTCGGTGCCGCGCAGGCCGGAATGCCGAGCGGCCGCGGAAACGCGGGGAATCCAATGGCGGGCATGGGCAACCTGCCGCCCGAAGCGCGGGCGGCGATGGCGGCGGCGATGAGTGGCCGGGGCAACCCATCGCCGCCCGGCACCGTGGGATCGGCGTGGGAAAAGACCAAGGGTTGGATGCTCAGCCTCACGGTCACGGGAACGACGACGACGGTGAGGACGGCGACCAAGGGGTCAGCCGACGAGGGCAGAGAGGAGCGTGAGACGTACACGACGAAGTACGTCGGGTCGATTCCGTTGAACTATGGCACGCCAGGCGTTCCCGGGTTCCAGCCGATAGGTCCGGCGTGGCACCACCAGGCGGGAGCCGGCGGCTCGCCCGAGATCCTGGCCAAGCCGCTCACGCTGTCGGTCGACGCCGACTCTCGAATCGACGCGACCTTTCGGGGCAATTGTCCGATCGACGAGGAGCCCTTCACCGCCGTGTCGACGATGACGAACAGCGTCCAGAAAAGCGCGTCGGTCGCGCAACCACCGACCGGCGGCTACACGGCGCAATCGGCGTTCAAAATCTCGCCTGACCTCAAGACCTTCGACCTGCTGGCCGG
Organism: Gemmatimonadaceae bacterium; assembly: GCA_035493635.1. Classification (GTDB taxonomy): domain Bacteria; phylum Gemmatimonadota; class Gemmatimonadetes; order Gemmatimonadales; family Gemmatimonadaceae; genus JAQBQB01. The sequence continues at coordinate 14,914 of DATJHY010000153.1, forward strand.
ATTCGGCTTGCCCGGCAAACAAACGACACAGAAAAAGATCGATGCGAAAAAATGTCGAACCGGGCAGTCATACACGCGGAACGAGACGAGCACTCGCGATGCCGAGTACAGCGTGAGCATTGACCTGAAAGAGCTTCCGCTTCCTTCGTCCGTCTCGACGATCACGGGAATGAAGAAGATGCCGATGCGGCTCGACGGCCGGGACATGGAAGCGACGGTCAGCTGGACTCTGACACCAATCCGGTAGCTTCGGCCAAACCACTGCCGGAGGCAGGTGCGAGTCTCGAGTCACGTCGGACGCGGGAGAACCCTGCTTGACAGTCCCGGCGTCGATCGGCAACGTCACCGGACTGTGCTGCGCCTCCTCACGTTTGGTGGCCTGGGGCTCGAGTCCGACGACGGCGTCGGCGCACCTCGACTGCGCCCGCCGAGGTTGGCGCTACTCGCCGTTCTCGCAGCCGCGGGCGAGCGAGGTGTTTCGCGCGAGCGGCTGATCGGCTACCTGTGGCCGGAAGCGGATGAGCAGCACGCCAGCCATTCGCTTCGCCAGGCACGCTACGCGATGCGTAACGAGCTCGGCATTGAAATCATTCGAGCGCGCGGTTCGGTCCTGTCGCTCGATTCCGCGTTGATCGACAGCGATCTCGCCGAGTTCCATGTCGCGATCGCCAGCGATCGGCGTCGAGCGGTGGAACTGGCGCGCGGTCCGTTTCTCGACGGATTCTATCTGCCCGGGGCGTCCGCGTTCGAGCGCTGGGTCGAGGTCGAGCGCGCGCGGCTTTCGTCGCTGGTGACAGCGGCGTTGCTGACGCTGGCAACCGAGGCGTCGGCAATCGGAGAGCTGGACGCGGCAGCCGAGCGATGGCGGCAGCTCACCGTCCGTGAACCATTGAGCGGCCGATTCGCGATTGGCTATCTCAAGGCGCTCCAGGCGAGCGGGCAGCGCGCTGAAGCGCTGACGTTTGCAAGGCAACACGAAGCCCTGGTGCGGCGTGAGCTCGAGACCGACGCAGATCCGGAAATCCGCCGGCTCGAGGGCGAGCTGCGCGCGATGCCGAGCGCCGCGCGATCGGCGATCGCCGCGGCGAGCCCGATCGCCGCCACTGCGCCCGAATCGCCGATGCAGGTCGAGCAGCCGCCCGTCGCCGTGCAACACTCAGCGCGCGCGCCGGGGCAAGCGCGGCGCGTTCAGCCGCGCCGCGGTGTCGTCGTGGCGGTTGCCGCCGCGTCGCTGCTCATGACCGTCACCGCCGCCCTGGCCCGACAGAACGGTTGGTTCAACCGAGATGCGCGCCCCGTGCTCGCGGTGGGCCTCATTCGCGAAGATGGACTGTCCGATTCTGCGCGCATCGGCGGCGTGCTCACCGACATGCTGGCGACAGACCTCGCCCGGGTCGAAGGCTTGGCGGTACTGTCGAACTCGCGGCTGCTCGAGCTGTTGCAGCCGGGTCACGACTCGTCGGCGCGCTACACCGACGCAGCGCGGCGCGCCGGCGCGTCCGAGGTGCTCGAGGGTCGGCTGACGACGCGGCCGCTGGGGATGCTCGAGCTCGAGATGCGGCGCGTCGAGCTTCGCAGCGGGATCGTGCGCGACGTGTACCGCGTGCGCGCTGCGGACCGATACGCGCTCGTGGACAGCGTCACGCAACAGGTCGCGCACCGCTTCAGTCTGTCGTCGCCAACGGGTTCGATCGCGACGGCCACGACGTCGTCGAGCATCGCGTACCGATTGTACGAGCAGGGCTTGCGCGAGCTGTTCCAGGGGGAGCCGAAAGCCGCGATGCGGCTGATGCACGCGGCTCTGCAGGAAGATTCGACATTCGCGATGGCGGCATTCTACGAGGTGGACATCGCTGGACGGTCGTCCCAAGACACGTTGCCCGACGGCAGGCTCCTGAGCGACGCGCAGGAAACGGCGCTTCGTCTGGCCCGTCGCGCGCCGGATCGCGAACGGCTGATCATCACCGCGAACCTGCTGTTGTTTCGCGAGCAGCCGGAAGCGCTGGCGATTGCCGAGTCGCTGGCGGCACGATTCCCGAGGGATCCGCGAGCACATGAAACGCTGAGCACGGCGCGGTTCAATTCGGGGGATTGGGAGGGAGCAGTCGCGGCGATCGAGCGCGCGATCGCGCTCGACTCGCTCGCCGAAGCGAGCGGCGGCACGGCGTGCCATCTCTGCCTCGACCTTGCCCAGCTGGAGGACGCGTACACCTGGTGGGACTCACTGCCTGCCGCGGCTCGCACCGCGCGCCGCTACGCGAAGCTGAAGCCGAACGCCGAACATCCCTCCTACGCGTTGGCCCACATCGGTGCGCGCCTCGGCGACAGCGTCGGAGCCTACGAGGCCTATCGACGAAACGTCGCCATCAACGGTGGAGACTACGGCCGGACGAAGGTCCGCCTCGACCTCGCGCTCGGCGCCTACGAGAACGTCGAGCGTGACGTCCGTCCGCTGCTCGCGTCGGCCGCCGCGGGTGAGTGGGCCGATGGAGCCAACTACCTGCTGCTCGCGCTCCGCAACGAGGGCCGGCTGCGCGATGCGCTCGAGCTGCATCGCACGGGGTGGCTCCCGGGCTTCCCCGCGGTGCCGCAGAACCCCAACGACTTCGACGCCGGCATTCTGGCGCTCGAGGGCGGAGACCCGCGCGCCGCGGCGGCGGTGTTCCGGCAAAAGGCCAGCCGACTCGACCCGCACTGGTCGTCGGGCCAGAGAGCGCGCGTGCGCACGTGGAACACGACACTCGAGGCGATGGCACTGGCGGCGGCGGGAGACACCGGCGGCGTGCGCGCGCTGATCGACAGCGTCGAAGAATGGGGCAGCCATAGCGCGTATGGTCGGGACCGGAAAGCTCACCACTATCTCAGAGGCCTCATGTACGCGGCGCAACAGCGCGACGAAGACGCCGTTCGCGAATACCGCGCCGCGATCCATTCTCCCAACCTCGGGTTCACGCGCGTGAACTACGAGCTCGCGCGCGCGCTCATTCGCCTGCGCCGGCCGAGCGAAGCGGTGGCCACGCTGCAATCATCGCTGCGCGGCGAGATCGACGCCTCGAACCTGTACATCACGCGCACGGAGCTGCACGAGTTGTTGGCCGACGCGTTCGCCGCCGCGCGGCAGCCGGACAGCGCGGCCGTACACTATCGAGCAGTGCTCGGAGCATGGCGGAATGCGGATCCGCTCTACCATCCGCGGCGCGCGCGGGCGTCCGAGTGGCTCGCGAGGTACGGCGGGGTTCGCGCCAGTCGTTGAATGCTCGAGCACGAAGCATCAAGCCGTCAGACGTGAGAAAGCCAGCCAAACAGCGAGTGGTCAGAGGCGGTTCTTCAGCGCGTCCGGCGTCCAGCCCTGCAGAATCCCGGTCAACACCGTCAGGTAGTTCGTGATCATCAGGACAGCGACGACCACCAGCACGGCGCCGGAGACCCGCGTCACCCACACCATGTGCCGCCGAATCGCCTGAAACGCGGTGAGGAACCACTCCACCGCGACGGCGGCGATCACGAACGGCACCGCGAGCCCGAGCGAGTACGCGGCGAGGAGCCAGATGCCTCGCGACACCTGCTCCTGAGTCGCGGCATACGTGAGGATGCTGCCGAGGATCGGGCCGATGCACGGCGTCCAGCCGGCGCCGAACGCGATGCCCACGAGAACGGTCCCGAAGTATCCCAACGGTTTGTTAGTGAGGTGCACTCTGCGCTCGCGCGCGAAAGCCCCTAGGTTGAAGACTCCGAGCAAGTAGAGCCCGAAGATCAACACCAGGATGCCCCCGATCCGGCTGATCCACGCTCGATACATGATGAACAGGCGGCCGAGGAGCGTCGCCGAGGCGCCGAGCGCGAGGAAGATGAGCGAGAACCCGACGACGAAGAGCAGCGCGTGGACGAGCGCCAGTTTGCGCGCGCGCGACACGTCATCCAGCGACATCCCCGTAATGAACGTGACGTAACTGGGAATGAGCGGAAGCACGCAGGGCGAGAGGAAGCTCGCCAGCCCGGCGCCAAAGGCGATCGGCAGCGCAATGTCTGACAGAGAAGGCTCCGTTGAAAAAGACGGACCGCCGGGGCGCGCCGATCGAAAGGGGTCGCGGTTCCTGCGGTGGTACTTCGCCGTGAAATATCGCGTGTTTCGCCGCGAGCGGCGACCGGACGATGGCCACCGCGGACTGGTGATGCTCCAGATCGATGCGCTGGCGTATGCCGAACTGCGTCGTGCGATCGAGCTCGGCTACTGCCCCACCATCGAGCGCATGGTCCGCGAGGAGGGCTACACGCTGCGGCGGTGGTTCTGCGGGCTGCCGTCGGCCACGCCGTACGCACAGGCGGGGATCTTCCACGGCGAGAACGAAGGGATCCCTGCATTCCGATTCTATGACAAGGCCGAAGGCCGGGTGATTACGTGCAACACACCGGCCGGCGTGCAATACATCCGGGACCGGATCCACGCGCCGGGGGCGCTGGCGGGCGGGTCGAGCTACGTGAATTTGCTCGACGGCGACGCGCAGACGGTCGCGTTCACGGTGGCCACGCGCGAGCGGATGTCGGTCTTCCGGCGATTGGGCGGCTGGCGCATGGCGATGCTGATCCTGATGCATCCGATCCGGCTGATGCGCATGGGGCTCCAGGCCGTGCTCGAGTGGCTGCGCGAGGAATACGAGCGCGGCGTGGGCGAGCTCGCCGGCAAGCGCACACACAGCGAAGGACTCTTCCCGTTCCTGCGCGTGTTCGTGAACGTCGTCGTGCGCGAGCTGCAGACGATGGCCATCCTGCTCGACGTGTACCTGGGCGTCCCGATCATCTACAGCACCTTCATGCAGTACGACGAGCTCGCGCACCACTTCGGGCCCTCGAGCTTCCAGGCCCTGCGCGACCTCCGGCGCACCGACGCCCGCATCCGCGAGATCCGCCGGATGATCGAGAACCACGGCGGCCGGCCCTACGACATCGTGATTCTGTCCGATCACGGGATGACGCCGTCGGCCAGCTATCGCGTGCAATTCGGCGAAACGCTGGGGCGTACCGTCGAACGCACCCTCGAGGACGAAGCCGCGCACACCGGCGAGCGCGCACTGCGCGCGACGGCGAGCTTCGCCGTGGAATCCGAGTACGCCGACGTGGGCGCGCAAGTGGTGCAGGCCGTCGCCGACGTGACGCCGGAGCGTCACCGCACGACGCGCCGCGCGCTGCTCCGCTTCAGAGACTGGGTGCGGAGCCGTTACGGTCTCCGGGAGCTGATCCTTCCCGAGAAGTATCGCGTCGAACCGCAGCACGACGTCGTGGTCACGTACAGCTCGGATCTCGCGCATCTGTACTTCGTGGACGAACCGCGCCCGCTCGAGTTTAGCGACATCACGCGGGACGAGCGTCGCGCCTACTTGTACGATGAGCTGCTGCGGCACCCGGGTGTGGGTCTCCTGGGAACACGCAACGGACCTTCCATACATCTGGAGAGTACGAGCGGAGCCGCCGTGATCGTGGGTGGCGAGCTCGCGGTGGTGCAAGGGACGAATCCGCTCGAGGTGTACGGCACGGGCGGGCAGGTCGTGCGCGCGGTCGAGCATCTGATCTCTCAGCGCAATTCGGGCGACATCGTCCTCTTTGGGGCGTACGATGGCTATGAGATCGTGTCGTTCGACGATCAAATCGGCGCGCACGGAGCGGCGGGTGGCAGTCAGCTCTACCCGTTCCTCATCGGGCCACCGCACCTGGAGCTTCGGACGGCAACGCTGGAGGATGCGCGGGACGTGCATGCGGCGGTACTGGCGCGATATGCTCGCGTGGCGAGAGGCGCCGCGGCTCTCGGCTATCTGCTGGTCGGCTGTCTGCCCGGCTTCGGCTCTCGGCTGACGGTTGGGCGGTTGGAGGCGCAGGTGCCGATCCGCGATATGGTCGGCGTCGTCGCGGGACAGGTCGTCGACGCAGCGACGCGCGACGCGCGACCCGGAGCGGGAGTTGCGATCGTGGGAACGACGCGCGGCGCGATCGCGGATTCGGCGGGGCGGTTCGTCATTGCGAACGTGCCGCACGGCGTCGTGACGTTGCGCGCGCGACTGCTCGGCTATCGCACGCTCGACCGCGCGGTGACCGTTCGCGCGAACGACACCGTGCACGTCGTCCTGTCGCTGGAGACCGAAGCCGCGGTTCTCGGCGCCGTGCGCACGGAGGCGCGACTGGTCGAGCGCGAGATGTTCGAGGCACGCCCCAATGTGGGCACCGTGCAGCTCACGTCGCGTGCGCGCGAAGGCGTGCCCAAGTTCGGCGAGGCGGACATCATCCGCGTCGTGCAACTGCTCCCCGGCGTCGAAGCCCGCAACGACTTCTCGACCGGTTTGAACGTGCGCGGTGGAGAGGCCGATCAGAACCTGATTCTGCTCGATGGCTATCCGATCTACAATCCGTTTCACCTCGGTGGACTCTTCAGCACGTTCATCGACCCGACGGTGCGCGATCTCACGCTGATGACCGGCGGATTTCCGGCGCGCTACGGCGGGCGGCTCTCGAGTGTGCTCGACGTCCATTCGATGGACGAAGCTCGGCCGGGAATACACGGCGCCGCGGAGGTGTCGCTGCTCGCGACGACGGCACAACTCGGGGGCTCGTTCGCGAACGCCAAGGGGAGCTGGTCGGTCGCCGGGCGGCGGACCTACGCCGACAAGTTCGTGGCCCTGATCAGCAGCAACGAGCTGCCGTATCACTTTCGCGACGAAGAGGCACGCGCGTCGTACGCGTTCACGCCCACCACCAGGCTGTCCCTTACCGTGTACGATGGTCGCGACGCACTCGACGCGAACATCGCGAGCTTTGGCGATTCGACCGATGCCAACGCGAGCGCCGGCACGTTCCGCTTTGGCTGGGGCAACACCGTGGTCGGCGCGACGTTCACGAAGAGCGTGGCCGGGCAGGGACGACCGGCGCTCGCCCGCGCGCTCTTCGGCGACAGCACGACCCTGGAACAGCAAGCGTCGATCTCGACCTTCTCGACGATGCTCGACCTCGGCGAGGGGTCGCTCGTGCTGCGCAACAGCGTTGCCGACCGGCGGCTGGCCGGAAATCTGACGGCGCACACGGGCGCGCACGACCGCAGCTATGGATACGACGTCGCGTCGTACGGAATCAATTACATCGCGACCGCGCTGAGCGGCGACACGCGGCTGTACGATCTGCGTCAGCGTCCGACGTCGGCGGCCGGCTACGTGGACGACCTGTGGCGCATCGCGCCGGGCTGGATCGTCGAGGCGGGACTCCGCGGCGAGGCGATCACCGGCCAGGGGTGGCTCGGTCTCTCGCCGCGGATCTCGGCGAAGCACTTCCTGACGCCCGACCTCGCGCTCACCGCCGCGGTCGGGCGCTTCTCGCAGTGGACGCACTCGCTGGCGCGCGAGGACATACCAGTTCGCTTATTCGATTTCTGGGTATCGAGTGACTCCGTGACGCCCGTCTCGCGCGCCTGGCACTACGTGGGCGGCGCCGAGCGATGGTTCGGGCCTACGCGGTACGCTCGCGTCGAAGGGTTCTACAAGCGCTACGACCGGCTGCTCGACGCCAACCCGCAGGAGGACCCGGGCATCCGCGGCGACGAGTTCTTTCCGGTGACGGGCGACTCGTACGGATTCGACCTCCTGCTGCGACAGGTCGAGCGCGGCCCGATGAGCGGCTGGATCTCGTACACCTACGCCGTCGCTACGCGAGTCCGCGACAGCCTGCACTACTTTCCGGGACACGACCGGCGGCACAACCTGAACATCGTCGGGAGCTGGCGGCTGGCGAAGTACGTGCTCGGTGCGCGCTTCGGCTACGCGACGGGGACGCCGTACACCGACATCGTGGGCCAGATCGTGCGCAGAGTGTACGATCCTGGCGTGAACACCTACGGAACGCGCGGCGGCGGCTCGCAATTGCAGTTCGTGGGCGGACCGCGCAACGCCGCGCGCATGCCCACCACGCAGCGCCTCGACGTCGACGTGACACGCACGTTCCAGGTGCGCGGGACGATCGTCGCGCCGTACCTCAGCGTCGTGAACGCCTACGCTGCCAAGAACGTGTTTCTCTACGTGTTCGACTACACGAAGAGCCCGCCGACGCGGCAGGCCATCTCACAGTTTCCCTTTCTGCCGTCAGCCGGTGTCACGATTCGCTTTTGACCGGCGCGTGGTGCTCGCGCTCGCCCTCGGCACGGCAGCAGCCGCGGCGGCCTGCGACCTGGGCACGATCACAGTGCCAAAAACCGCGCCCAGGATCGTCGTGCACGCAGTGCTGAACACGAGCGCACCCACGCAGGTCGTGCTGGTGGAACGCACGCTGACCGGCACGATCACCGTGCCCGACACCACGTTCAATCCGAACGACCCGATCGCGAGCGCCGGCGGAATTCCGGTGACCGGCGCGACGGTGGACATCACCGACTCGGCGGGCACGGTGTTCACCGCCGTCGAGGACAAGGTCTTGCTGGCGAATGGCCAAGGCGCGGGCGTATATCGCGTTTCACTCAGCGGCGCGGTGATTCAGCGGGGCCAGCGTTACCGACTGCGCATCCGGACCGCTGAGGGTGACGACGTCACCGCCGTCACCCGGGTGCCGCGGCCCGAGGTCACCTCGAGCGGCGGATTGACGCGGACGTTCAATCGCGACCACGATACCGTGCTCGTGAAGTGGAACGCGGCCGGTGCCACTCGCGCGTACGCGCTGCGCGTGGAGAGCCCGTTCGGACCGTTCTTTTTGTTCACCGACAGCCTGCATTTTCGACTGGCGGGCGACGTCAGAAACCTGTTCGCCGGCGACTTGCGGCGCGTCTTCATTCCCGGGTTTCGGCAGGACATTCTGGTGGCGGCCGTCGATTCGAATTTCTTCGACTACTACCGCACCACCAACGACCCCTTCACGGGAACGGGGATCATCAGCCGCGTGAACGGCGGGCTGGGGCTGTTCGGGTCGATCGTCGCACTGACGAGTGGCACGTTGACGGTAACGGCGGATCAGACGGAACCCATCGAAGGACGATATCGGGTCACGTCGCCCGTCACCGATCCGACGACGCCGGTGAGCATCACGCTGTATGTCGAATCGCCCGCGGCCAAGAACGGAGTGCCGGCGGCGTTGAGCGGCCGGTACGTCACCGGCGGGCCAACCGGTCGCGCGGACGGAGTTTTAGGAAAGTTGAATGGGACGAGCGTCAGCTTCGCGCTGCTGGCGAATCAGCTGGAGGGGGACACGGTGGACGTGTTCACCGGGGTGTTCGACGGGGCGACGATCACCGGGACGTATGGTCGCAGAGGCGGGACGGCGGTGTTTACCAAGCAGTGAACTGCGAAGGGCGGGCGCAAACCGCGGAACTGCCCTTAATCCGCTGGGGTCGCGCTGGAGTGGTGAGTATCGAGGTAGGCGCGGATCTCGTTGCCGTCCAGACGCGTCGCGTCGTCGGCGTCGCCGGCCCGGCGTTGGACGCCGCGGACAACCGTGTCGACCGTGCCGAGGGGGGCCTCGGCTTCGGCCGTCACCGAGCATTCCCACTTGCCGCGGTCGGGGCCTTTGAGGGTGAGGCGGTAGCGGGCAGCGTAGACTACGGGACGGAGCTCGCGTTCGTGCTGCGTGTCAGCGGTGGGCCTTTCGCTCGGCTGATCGGGCCAGGCGGCGACGACGGCCACACCGCTCTCGACGCCTCCCTGGCGAATCGGTGCGAAGAAATGGATTTCGGCGATGCGCTCCGCGGGGACTTGCGCCGTGATCGCGCGCAGAAAACGCTCGCTCGTTTCGGTTGACAGGATCATGGCGTGGCCGCCCCCGACGTGGCGTGCTGCGCGACGGCCGCGCGAGACTCGAGCTCTCGCTCGACGTAGATCCGCAGAATGTGCATGAAGTCCTGCGCATTGGTGACGACGCCGAACGCCTGATGCGTGCCGCGGTCCTTGAGCTTGCTGACCACGAACTCCGATGAGTCGACGCAGATCGTCGGCAACTCGCGCATCGAGCCATCGGGGAGCTGGATGAAAGCGGGAAGCATGTTGCCCGTGGCGATGGCGTGGAGCGCGGTGGCAATCATGATCGCCATCGTCGCCTTGATCGTGTGCGCGCGCATGGCGTCCTGCGCCTGGAGCATGTCGGTGATCACGCCGGGGAGCGGACCATCGTCGCGGATCGAGCCGGTGAGCACGAACGGGATCCCGCGTTTCACGCACGAGTACATGATCCCGTCGGTGATGATCCCTTGCGCGACCGCGTTGGCGATCGATCCCGCGGCGCGGACGCGGTTGATGGCGCGCATGTGGAGACCGTGGCCACCCTGGCTGATCTCGCCCGTGCTCGTCATGCCGAGAGTGGTTCCGTACATCGACGCCTCGATGTCGTGCACGGCGACGGCGTTCCCCGCGAGCAGCGCGCCGACGAAGCCCTGCGAGATGAACCAGCTCATGTCGGCGCGAGCGCGGGAATGCACGAGCGCCGGGCCGGTCACCCAAACGGGGTAGCCGCCGCGCTCGCGCTCCTCGATGAGCAGCCGTGCCATCGTGGGGTAGTCGATCGGCTTCTCGCGCGAAACCTCGCTCGACATGAACGCGAACGCGTCCGCATCGGCGCCTGGCGCCACGAGCTGGGTCTGAACGAAGATGCCTTGCGTGCCGTCTTCCTTATCGCCCACGGCGACGAGGTCGCCCTGTCTGATGCGCCGGCCTTCGCGCGTCCAGATCACACTGTCGCGATCGAGCACGAGGCCCGAGTCCATACGCGGCTCGCGCGGCGCGATCCACTGACCTTTGACCTTGACGAAGGTCGGGAAGTTAGTGGTCGAAAAGAAGCCGTCGGGCAGGATACCGTCCGCCGGCGCTGCGGCGAACTGGGCGTCTGGGAATCCGGCGAACTCGGGATCGGAGAAGTCGGGAGGCGGGAAGTTCGTCACGAGTGCAATCTGACGGAGGGGCCATGCGGACGGCAACGGTGTAACGCGAACGTGTAACGCCGCGCCGGTCGTGTAACGTCGCGGTCGTGTCGCGAAATGTGGCGCGACGTCGTAAGTTCGCGGGGCGTCTGCAGTTCCTGCCAGCCGACCGAGTGGACTCGGGTTTGAATGGGCGGAGGCGACTTCCATGTCGGCACCCCCATTCGGAGATCGACTCATGAGACGACCGCCCGCTCGTTGGATACTCGCCCTGACAATCGTGGCCTCGCGGCCGCTTGACGCGCAGTCTTCACCGCCGGCCCAGATGGGAAGATTCGCGCCGGTCAGTGACCTCCGCTCGGATTGGCTCAATGATGCCATCGAGTCGCCCAACGGACGGTTCTATCTGCTCACCAGCTATGCATCGAACGACTCGGGGTTCCTACGTTACGATCGCGTGAAGCGATCTTGGGCGTACCTCGACCGCGGGAACGCCGGCCAGAATCCTCGATGGTCTCCGAATGGCCGATTCGTAGCCTACATTCGTCAGGCCGAGCAGTCGCGCGACCGCTACGTGTGGATAGTTCCGATTGACACGGCAACCGGTCTGGCCGCCGGAGCGTCGCGGCGCGTGAGCACGCGGCCAGGGATCGGACCAGTCGCATGGTCGCCAGACGGCCGCCGCATTGCGTTCGTCTCCCGCGAACCGGGACGAAGTTCGATTGTCGCGGTTCCCTTCAACGGTGGCGATGAACAGGTGCTGTTCGAGACTCCAGGAATCCTCAACACTGTCGTCTGGTCGCGCGACGGGCGCTCCGTGTTCACGAATCGCGCGGAGCCGAACCGCCTTGCACGAACGGTGAGAGTGTCGCTCGACGATAAGCGTGCCGTCGACCTGGGCGAGTCGAAAGCGCCGATCATCGACATCTCGCCCGACGGAAAATGGCTGGCCCAGTTCATTTTCAATCGACCCGTCCTGACGTTGTTGTCAACCGATGGCAAGTCGACGCGGACGGTCGACCTCGGTCGAACCTTCCCCAGGCTGGCTCCCGCCGGCTGGAGCCACACGAATCCCAACGAGATCGTCGCGCTCGACCACATCGTGCCGAAGGGCATTCAACGCGTCTCGATCGCCGACGGGCGCATCAGAACCGTGATTGGATTCGATTCGGCCGGATTGGACGGTGGCGTGCTATCCCCGGACGAGCGCGAACTCGCCTACATCCGCCTTCGTGACGGCGTCAGACAACTCGTGGTCGCAGACACGAGCGGCAGGAACATACGGGTGCTCGTGAATGGTGCCCGCTCCGGCTCAGTATGGTCGCCAACCGGTCAGCAGATCATCTACACGACAAACGAGACTGATCTCCATGTCGTGGACGTCGCGTCGAAGACGACGCGTGAGCTTCTGCCGGGCGCGGCAGCACTATGTAACCGCGGTCCGGACTGCGACGGTCGCTTGCCCAGCGTGGAGTGGCGTTCCGATGGACGCGCGCTGCGCTACTTCGAGCGGCGTGCGACGAATGGGGGACAGCTTCTCGAGCTACACGAGGTCGATCTCGACGGGCGGCAACGGCTCGTTGGTTCAACAGCGGTGGTAGGGAATCCGTCGTTCATCGCGCGTAACGACACGCTCTTCATCGTCGGGCAACGGAATGCCGTGCAGTTGGTGAACGCCCGGACAGGAGTCGTCCGCGCACTCTACACAGGTGTCACCCGTTTGGCGCCGCGCATCGACATCAACGGGCAATGGCTGCTCATGGTCGCCGAAAGCGGGGGAGACGGAACGCCCCTCGTCGAACAGCCGCTCCTCGTGTCGCTCACAACTGGTGAGTCGAAGAAGTATCCGTACGCGCTTGGCGGGGAGGTGTCGCACGGGGACTTCCTCCCCGACGGCCGGAACTTCCTCTTGACCGCGTGTGTGTCGTGCAAAGACCCGAACTATACCGAGAAGTGGGATCTCATTCTCACGCCGATGAACGGTGATCCGCCGCGCATACTGACGGGAAGCGAGGCAAGCTTCAAAGACTTCTGGCCGCTCGCCACCACCAAAGATGGACGCACGGCCTTCTTCACGGCCGAGCAGTCATACAACACACGTATCGTCACCTTCGCCCTCCCCAAGTTCTAGTGGCCAGGCAACGCGTTCTCATCGTCGACGACGACGAAGCGATCCGTACTTCGACGGCCGAGTCGCTGGCGCGGCACGACCGTGACGTGCGGACCGCCGAGAGCGCGACGGCGGCGTTGGCCGCGTTCGATCGCTGGCGTCCTGATGTCGTGCTGAGCGATGTTCGGATGCCGGGGATCGACGGTCTCGAGTTGCTGCAGCTGGTGACGGAACGGCTCCCCGATGCAGACGTCATCATGATGACGGCGTTCGACGACATGCCGACGATCGTCTCGGCGATGCGGGCGGGCGCGGTGGAGTTCCTGGTGAAACCGCTCGACCTCACCGAGCTGCGGCAAACCGTCGATCGATTGTTTGCCGACCGCGCGGAGCGAAAGAACGGTGACGAGGTACAGCCTCCGCCGTCACTCGATGTCCTCGTCGGACACGACCCGCGCATGATTCGCACCTTCAAGCTGATCGGTCAAGCGGCAGCCGTGCGTTCCACGGTACTCGTCCGCGGCGAGAGTGGAACTGGCAAGGAGATCGTGGCGCGGGCCATTCACGCCAACTCGCCGCAGTCCGCGGCGCCTTTCGTTCCAGTCAACTGCGCCGCGTTGCCGGCGACGTTGCTCGAGTCGGAACTCTTCGGGCACGTGCGCGGGTCGTTTACCGGCGCGACGAACGACCGTCGCGGACGGTTCGCCATTGCGGGCAAGGGGACGATCTTCCTCGATGAGATTGGCGACACATCGCTTGAGTTTCAGACGAAGCTCCTTCGCGTACTGCAGGACGGCGAGTATCAGCCTGTGGGGTCGGAGAGATCGGAGCGGACGGAGGCTCGCGTGATCGCGGCCACGCACCGGGGGCTCGAGGCCATGATCGCCGAAGGCAAATTCCGCGAGGATCTCTATTACCGGTTGCGCGTCGTCGAGATCGAGCTGCCGCCGCTCCGCGAGCGCCCTGGCGATATTCCGCTCCTGGCGCAGCAACTCGTCGCCCGCGCCTGCCGCGCAATGGACTGTGACGCGGTGGCGCTCTCCGAGCCGGCGCTGCGCACACTCGCCGCGCATCCGTGGCCCGGAAACGTGCGCGAACTGGAGAATTGTCTGGTGCGCGCGGTCGTGCTGGCGCGCGGTGGCGTCATCCGACCTGAGCACCTGACACTGTCCACGACGACCAACGGCCACGAGGTGCTGTTCCACTCTCTGGAAGACGCAGAGCGCGATCACGTCGCGCGCGTGTATGCCGCGACGGGCCGCCAAAAAACGCGCACGGCGGAGATCCTTGGCATCTCGCGACCGCGCCTTGACCGCCTTCTTCAAAAGCATGGCCTCGCATAGGCGTCACGCGCTGGGTAGGCGTTTTCTCATCGCCGTCGTGGGCGGATCCGTGCTGCCGCTCGCGCTCGTCGCCCTGTGGACGACGCGGAGCGCCGCGCGAAGCGGGAAAACGCTGCTCCACGACCAACTCGACGCCACGCTCGAACAGACGGTGCGAGACGTGGAGAACCGATGGGCCAGCCGGCGATCGGATCTTTTGCTCTTGGCCGAGAACGAGCCCGTTCGCCTGTTGTTGTCAGACGCGACGGGCACACCACAGACGCCACGTTTCGTTCGCCGCGCTTGGGATCAGATGACCGCGTTCAGCCACGTCATCATTCGCGACCGCGCCGGACGCGTGCGCATCGTCCTCGAAACGCCGTCGTTTCCCGCGGCCGAGCGGCGGTCGTCTCCCACACCAGACTTGCGCGGCATTTCCGTCCGGCTTCCGGTGACGGATCTCGCGACCGGCGACACGATCGGCGCGGTCGAAGCGCAGCTGCGCGCCGCTGCGCTGCTCCCTGGCGTCTCGACGACACCGGCGACCGACGCTCCCGTGACGGCCATTGTGCTCGCCGGAACGGCGCCCATCACACCCCCAACGGTCGATCCGCAAGTGTTCAACGACGAATCGGCCGTTTGGAATGGCCGGCACTGGATGGCGGTGCGGCGACATGTTACGCAGCCCCCAGTCGACCTCGCGATCGCCGGGCCCATCGACCCATACGTGAAACCGTTCGCTCGGACCGCACGGTCGGCCACGCTAGCGCTCCTCATCGCAACAGTGGGCGTCCTCCTGTTTGCGATCGTGATCACCCGACGCATGTCGCGCGAAGTCGAGCGCGAGCTCGCCCAGCGTGAGGCCCTCGCAACAGTCGGCGAGTTTGCCAGCGAGCTCGCCCACGAGGTTCGGAACCCGCTGACGGCGGTTCGCCTCGATCTCCAACGGGTCAACGAAGTCGCCGGCGATCCGGCGTCCGTTCACCGCATCGCGTCGCGGGTGCTCCGACAGGTCGAACGCATCGACCGGGCAGTCACCGGTGCGCTTCGCGTGGCGCGCGGCGGCACGATCGACCGGCGGGCAGTAGACCTGCGCTTGGTGCTGGAGAATGCACGCAGGACGGCCGAACCGGAATTTGCGCATCGCGGCGCGCGATTGGCGCTCGGGGCGATGCCGGGGTCCCTGGAGTTGGACGGCGACGCGGCTGCGCTCGAGCAGCTGTTTCTCAATTTGTTCATCAACGCGGCACAGGCCCTGTCGCCCGGCGGGACCGCGCGAGTGAACGCCGAGCGCCGCAACGGCGCGATCGAGGTCACGATCGCCGATACGGGCGTCGGGATGAGCGCGCGGCAACTCGTGGAGATGCAGCAGCCGTTCCGGTCGTCGAAGCGGGACGGCACGGGACTCGGCCTCAAGATCGCGCGCCGGATCGTGCACACTCACGGCGGGCGCCTGAACATCGCGAGCGCGCCTGGCGTGGGAACGAACGTCACGGTTACCCTGCCGCGCGCCCGACCGGCTCGCGACACGGATACCGTGAACGGGGATCGGCCGCGCGAGATAGTCCGTACGCTGTAGATCCGCGATACACGAGATTGACCCCGGAGGACGTCGCGCAAACCCGGCAATCGGCGATTTGCTCGAGGGGTTCGCGGGGACTTCCGCGAGCCGTCCCGCCGAGCATATACTCGGCGTATGCGCGAGACGCATTCCATACCGTCGCCGATGAGCGTCGACGAATACCTGGCATTCGAGGAGTCCAGCCCCGAGCGCCACGAGTACGTCGCGGGCGTCACTTATGTCATGACTGGCGCCAGTCTACGACACAACCTCATCTCGTCGAACATTCTCAGGAACCTGCACGGCCCCGCCCGGCGCCGTGGTTGCCGCGTCTACATGGAGGGCGTCAAGCTCCGCGCGGCAGAGGATAAGATCTACTACCCCGATGTAATCGTTGCATGCCGTGAGCCTGCCGAGGACCAACTCGTCGTCGACAGTCCGTCCATCGTCGTCGAGGTCACTTCGCCGAGCACGCGAACGACGGACCGTCGGGAAAAGCTGGCCGCGTATCGGCTCATTCCGTGTCTCGAATCGTACCTGATCGTCGAGCAGAGGCGGCGGATGGTGACCGTGTACTCGCACGTGCACGGCGGCGAGTGGCAGGGGATGGAGTATTTCGGAACCGGAGACATCTCGATCCCGTTCCTCGGGACCGTCCTCACGCTCGACCAGATCTACGACGACGTGCCGCTTCCGCCGTTGCAGGTTGGCGAGGAGGCGGAAGAGCTCGACGAGGACGAGGACACGTACTGAGCAACGTTCCGATTCCTCGCGCCACGATTCGCTAATTGGGGTCAGACTCCATTTCGCAAACAACGCAAAAAGGGTCAGAGTCGAATTAGCGGTCGCTAATTCGACTCTGACCCTTTTTACGTGAATTTGGTATTTCGACTCTGACCCTAATTACTGATTACAGCAAGGCCACCGGGTCGCGGTCGAACGTCACGCGCAGGTCGCCCGTCTTGGGCACCGGGAACCGCTCGACGAAGTAGCGCCCGAGCCGCGTCAGTTCGGCGGGGTGCTCCGCCTTGATGAGCGCGTGCCACCGCCAACGATTCTTGATTCGCTCCACGGGACAGGGCGCGGGACCGATTACGGAGATGCCCGGCATCGGCCGCTTGCGCAGCAGCGCGTGTAGCCACGTGACCGCCGAGGCGGCGAGGTTCGCGGTCGCCGCTTCGGTCGTGCCGCTGAACACCACGTTCGACAGTCGTACGGTCGGCGGATACGGCGGGGTGCGGCGCCCCGACAGCTCCTCGCGCACGAAGCCCTCGTAGTCGTGCGCCACGGCGCAACGGACGGCGTGATGGTCGGGGACGCGCGTCTGGATCAGCACGCGTCCGCCCTTGGGCCCCCGCCCCGCCCTTCCGGCCACCTGGCTCAGGAGCTGGAAGCAGCGCTCGGAGGCGCGAAAGTCCGGCAGGTTGATGCCCACGTCGGCGTCGACGACGCCGACGAGCGTGACGTTAGGAAAGTCTAAACCCTTGGCGATCATCTGCGTGCCAAGCAGGATGTCGACCTCGCCCCGCCCCACCCGGTCGAGGATCTCGGCGTGCGCCCACTTGCCGCTCGTGGTGTCGACGTCCATGCGCGCGATGCGCGCCGACGGATAGCGGTCGGCCAGCAGGCGCTCCACCTGCTGGGTCCCGAGTCCGCGCTGCCGCAGAACCGCGCCCTTGCACTTGGGACAGACGGTCTGCGGTGCCTCGGCGTGCTGGCAGTAGTGGCAGACGAGCCGTTCCGGCGTGCGATGGTAGGTGAGACTGATCGAGCAGTTGGGACAGGCGGCGACGTACCCGCACGCGGCGCATTGTACGAACGCCGAGTAGCCGCGGCGGTTGAGCAGGAGAATGCTCTGCTCGCCCTTCCCGAGCCGGTCGCCGAGCGCGGATTCGAGCTCCTCGCCAATCACCACGTGGAGCCAGTCGCCAGCATCGCGCTCCTTGAATGCCTGCGCCTTCGACACCCGCCGATCGACGATTTCGACCTTGGGGAGCCGTCCTTCACCAACGCGCTCCGGCAGCGTGAGGAGCGTGTACTTCCCGCTCTCAGCGTTGACCCAGCTCTCGAGACTCGGCGTCGCGCTGCCGAGCACGACGAGGGCGCCTTCGCCGTGCGCGCGGACGATCGCGACTTCGCGCGCGTGGTAGCGCGGCGTCTCGCCTTGCTTGTAGCTCGACTCGTGCTCTTCGTCGACGACGATCGCGCCAAGGTCGGCCACGGGAGCGAACACGGCGGACCGCGCGCCCACGGCGATGCGTTTGCGGCCGTTCTTGAGCGCGAGCCATTCATCATAGCGCTCGCCATCGCTCAAGGCGCTGTGCAGCACGGCGATCGAATCGCCGAACACGGCGCGAAAGCGATCGACGGTTTGCGGCGTGAGCGCGATCTCCGGCACAAGGACGATCGCGCCGCGGCGCTCCTCCAGAACGACGCGCTTGAGCAGCTCGATGTAGACGAGCGTCTTGCCGCTGCCCGTCACGCCGTGCAGGAGAAACACGTCGCCGCCATGCGCGGCAGACAACCGCTCGATCGCCGCCCGCTGCGCCGCCGACGGCGTGTGGATCGCCGGCGTCTGCGGCGGACGCCAGGCGAACGGATCGCGCGACACGACCTCGGGCTCGACCGTCACGAGTCCGCGCGCGACGATGCCGCGCAACACGGACGGCGAGCACTTGAGCTGCGCGGTGAGGTGCTCGACCGGCACGCGCCCGCCGAGCGACTCGATCAGCTCGAACGCCGCACGCTGTTGCGGCGCGCGCGCGAAGATGCGCTCGCGGTGGATGAGCGACGGCAGGTCGCGGCGAAGCACCGCCACGCGCCGCGTTCGTCGCACGGGTTCCGGCGTTTGGTGCGACCCGAGCGCCGCCGGCAGCACGCATCGCAACGCGACGCCGAGCGGGACGACATAGTACTCGGCCATCCATCGGGAGAGCGCCAGCAAGGCGGCGCTCACCACCGGCTCGGCATCCGGCAGCGCGTGCACGCGTTTGGGGGTGATGCCCGTCTGCGGTTCAGCCCCGCCGACGATTACGCCGATGACACGGCGGCCGTGAAAGGGAACGACGGCGCGCATCCCGGCCCGCGCACGGTCCGCATCCGCGTCGTCCACCTCGTACGAGAAAGTGCGGAAGAGCGGAAGCGGGAGGGAGACAGAGACGAGCATCGTGCTCAAAGGTACTGCGCGGAAGGCGGGAAACGACGCTAGAGATCGCGACCCAGTGGGATCGCTGCGCCGGCCAGGGAGTGCATAGGCCTGAGGGGCGAGTGCGGGAGCTAAGAGAGACGTGCCGAGGTAGCGGCTGTGCGCCGCGGACTACGAACTGCAAACGGCGGCAGGTCGTTCGCAGTCCGCGGCGGGCAGCAGCCACCTCGGCCCGTGTCTCACCTCTCCCGCACTCACCATCTCACCGCCTATGCCCTTTCAGTTCGCCGTTCACGGTCCTACCGCACTCACCATCTCACCGCCTAAGCACTCCCTGACCGGCGCGACACACCCGCCTTCGCGGTGCACTCAGCAGTCCGTCGTTCACGCCGGCCATAACCCTTCCGCGGCGACACTCGGCATGCCCACCACCGGCAGCCTGACCGTGAACGTCGTCCCTTCCCCGAACGTACTCTCCACGCCGATCGTACCGCCGAGCTGCTGCGTGAGCCGGCGCGTGATGCTCAAACCCAGTCCCGTCCCGCCGTACGAGCGCGTGCGGGATTGGTCGAGCTGGCGAAAATCCTCCCAGATCGCGTCGATCTCATTCGCGCGGATGCCAACGCCCGTGTCACTGACGCGAAGGATCATCGCATCCGCCTCGCGCGACACCGACAGATCGATGACGCCGTGGTTGGTGAACTTCACGGCGTTCGAGAGCAGGTTGAGCAGAATCTGCTTGACTTTCGTCTTGTCCGTCTCGACCTCCGGTGAGTCGAAGCCGACGGTGTGGGTGAAGTCCAGGTGCTTCGATGCGACCATCGGCTCGATCTGCTGCGCGACCTCGTCCACCAGCTCGGTGAGCGACACGCGTTCGAGCGTCACCGGCATTTTCCCCGCTTCGATGCGCGACAGATCGAGAATGTCGTTGATGAGCGACAGGAGATGCTGGCCGGCGGTGCGGCTCCGCGACACGTAGTCGCGTTGCGAATCCGTCAGCTCACCGGCGATTCCGTCGAGCAGGAGCGCCGAGTAGCCGATGACGGCGTTGAGCGGGGTGCGCAGCTCGTGCGACATGCTGGCGAGGAAGTCGGATTTGAGCTTGTTCGCCTTCACCAGCTCCTCGGACTGCCACATCAGCTGCTCGTTCTGTTGAGCCAGATCTGCGATCGCGGCGACGATGCGTTCCTCCAGCTCGCTGTTCAGCTGCTTGAGCGCCTCGTAGAGCCGCTCGTTCTCGGCTTGCTGGGTCAGATCGTGCAGCACTGACACGATCGCGATCGGCTCGCCGCGCACGTTGGGGATCTTGCCCGAGACGACTTCCACCGGCAGCTCGAGACTGGTCGCGGGGTCGACGAGCGACATGCGCTCGCGGCGCGCGCGCTCGCTCGTGAGCGCGAAGTCCGAGATGAACGACGTGAACTTGGTGTCGTTCTTCCGGATCGCCTGCGATGTTCGCCCGCGCTGCGTCGCTTCCGACGGTCCGTGGAAGAGCTTCTCGGCCTGATCGTTCATCAGGATGATGTTGGCCGAGCTGTCGGTGACGAGAATCGGGTCGGCGACGTTCTCGAGGATGAGATTGAGCCGGTCGCGCTCGTCGGTCGCCTCGACCTCGGCCTGTCGCACGCGCTGCACCTGGCGCTCGAGCTCGCGGGACGCACGGCGCAGATCGGTCACGTCGCGCAGCACCGACAACACGGCGTCCTCCGGTCCCACGCGCTCGCCGAGTGGGTGGGTCAGCACCTCGAACAGGAGATCGTGCCCCTCGTCCGGGTCGACCAGGTTGAGCTCGCGCGAGCCGCCGGTCGGCGCTCCGCCGATCATCGCCCGCGACAGGAACGAGCTGAAGAGCAGATTGTTCAACTCGACCGCGCGTCGCCGCCCCGGTGAATCCTCGTCGTTGACGAAGAGCAGGTGCTCGGCACGCTTGTTCTGGAGCACGATGTCGTTCGACGCGTCCGTGATCACCACCGGGTCGGGCAGCGAGTCGACCATCTGGCGAAAGCGGCCCCGTTCCCGGCTCACGCCGTCCAATCCGCGCTCGGCGTCGAGGTGAGCTGCCACGCGGAACAGGACGGGGCCGGCGAACATCACGATCAGGGCGATGTCGCGTACGGCGCTGTCCGGCAGGATCGAGTCGACGATGATCACGCCGCCGGTGGCCGTGCTGAGCGCGCGCGTCTCCAGTGGGACGAGCCGCGCACCGTGCGGGGCGAGCACATCGGCGGCGTAGGAATCGGGCCACACGGCCGGAGCGCCGCGATAGTGCGGCCGCGGCATCGGAAGCGCCGTCCATCCGTCCAGTGGAACCGGCATCGCCCGCGTCTCGCGTTTGGCCTCGCTCACGACCGGCGTGAGCGCGAGCGCGGCAACCATCCAGGGGTGCGCCCGCTCCGCGATCGACAGCTCGGTCGGCAGTTCGGCAAATCCAACCTGCGCGGTCAGCACGAGTTGCTGCTCGCCGGCGTCGAAACGGAGCAGGCACGCGCGGCCCGCGCCGGTGGCGCCGAGCACATGGTTCAGCAGGAACGTGGCTGCCGCGGTGAGATCGGGAGCTTCAGCCAGCGCCGAAAGCAGCGCAAGACATGCGTATTCGGACGGCGACACCGACTCAGTCGGCCTTTTCGAGCTTGAGCTTGATGTTGACGAAGTTGTACGGCGGCCAGGGACCGGAATACTTGAACGAAAGCACGTCCTCGTACTTCCGGCTGACTTCCTTGACGCGCTCGTCGAACGCCTGCTCCTGCGCTCGATCGACCAGGAACGCGGCATTCAGGATCATGCGGTCGCCGATCGGCTTGTTCGACCGGCTGGCCACGGCCACGCGTTTGAGGGCCTCGTGGATGTCGGACACGTACCGCGAGCTCATCTCCTCGAGCGCCGAATCGATCAGCCGGCCGAGCTGCATCCGCGCGAAATACGTCGACGTGGTCGTGTGCCGGCTGATCTCGTCCTTCAATCGGCTGATCTCGTCGTTCTCGCGCTCCATGTTGGTGATGACCTTCTCGCGATCCCACAACACCTTGAGACCGAACTCGATCTTGTCCTGCATCTTGTCCAGCACGTCGCTGAACGCCTGGTAGGTCGAGCGCAGCAGCTCGGTCACGTCCTCTTCCGAGCGGAAGACCGTGCCGAACGACATTGGGATGACGGTGAACTCCTTCATCACCGTCTCGTTCACGAACTCGTGCGCGAGCACGTTCTCCCGGGTCGGGTCGTAGATCACGATCGGGGTGTCGCTTACGACGGCCGCGAGGTCCTGAAACGCCACCGTGAACACGCGTTGTCCGCCGCCGATGCCGATCGCGCCAAAGTCACGTTGCCGTTCGCTTCGAACGATGCAGTACACGTACTTTCCACCGTCGCCGCCGGACTGCGGACCAGGTTCGACGAATGGGGATTCGAGCATCATACCCTCACAAAAAATGCGGAGGCTGCCGGCAGGACAGCTAAGCATCGCATCGAGCGCGGCCGTCCGCTAGGCTGGAGACTGCCGGCTCGGCTTGCGGCTGACGGCGCTCGGCTTGGCGCTCGGCTGATGGCTGGCCGCTTGGGCTGACGGCTGGTAGCCGTCGGCTCGAGCTGAGTGCTGATGGCCTAGCTGTCAGCTGACGGCCGGGCTGTCAGCTGATGGCCTTGGCCGCCGGCCAATTGGCCGCCAGCAAGGGCTGCCAGCCATCGGCCGAGTGCCAAGCCGAGCGCCGTCAGCCGTTAGCTGAGCCGAGCGCCGTCAGCCGTTAGCTGAGCCGGCCCGCACCCCAAGCCCCGGCCGATCCGGAATACTGATCCGCCCGCCATCGATCGTGGCCCCCTCGTAGGGATCATCCGCCAACAGCGCCGCCCCGTCGAAGTCCGCGTAGTCCAGAAGCGGCGCAAAGTGCGCCGCGGCCGTGATGCCGAGGCTCGTCTCGATCATGCAGCCGGCCATCACGAGCATGCCGTGCGAGCGAGCTGTCGCGATCATGCGCAGCGCTTCACGAAGGCTTCCGCACTTCGAGAGCTTGATGTTGATCCCGTCGGCGACGCCCGCGAGCTTCGGGATGTCCGTCGACACGACGCATGATTCGTCGGCGATCACGGGGAGCTTCGAGCGCTCGCGGACGAAGCGCATACCCTCGAGATCGTGCGCCGCCACCGGTTGCTCGACGTACTCTACGCCGCATTCCGCGAGGACGTCGATCATGCGCAGCGCGTGCTTCGCACTCCAGGCCGCGTTGGCATCCACGCGCAGGACCTTGCCGGGCGCGGCGTCGCGGACCGTCCGGATGATCAGCTCGTCGCGGTCGGTGCCGAGCTTGATCTTGAGCACCGGATAAGACGACGCTTGCCCGATGCGCTCGCGAAGCTCGGCGTCGCTCGCAGCGATGGCGATCGTGAAGCTCGAGAGCGGCGCCCGCGACGGATCGAGTCCCCACAGGCGATAGACCGGCACGCCGAGCCGTTTACCGGCCAGATCGTGCAGCGCGGCGCTGATCGCCGATTTGACGGAGCCGTTCAGCCGGAGCGCGCGATTCAGCTCGGCTTCGACTTCCTCGATCGCCCATGGATCGCATGCTTCGACGATCGGAGCCAGGCGGGCCAGCGCGGCGAGCGCCGTGTCGGCGGTCTCGCCGTAAAAACGGTTTGGCGCGGCCTCGCCCCAGCCCTCCACACCATCGTCGTCGCGAATTCGAACGCGAATCAGCCGGTGTTCGCTCGCGCCGCCGCGTGCGATGACGAACGGATGTGTTGTGTGGACGACCGCGACGTCGTGCGCGAGCTTCATCGGCTCGCGACGACCCCGCCCGAGCGCCGGGCCGTGACCGCGGCGCGGTATGACGCCGAGCTGTCGGGTGTGGCGCGGAGGAACCCGATCAGCGCGTCGGCGAGGTCGTTGCCGCGAGCGTAGCGCGCTCCGGCGGACTTTGAGAGGCAGCGCATCACGATGTCCGACAGCCCCTGCGGAACCTTGGGGTTTGCCGCGATCGGCGCGACGGGAGCCTCGTGCACCTGCTTGTAGCTCACGGAAAACGCATCGGCCGCGTCGAAGGGCGGATAGCCGAGCAGCGATTCATAGATCAGGATCCCCACCGCGTAGATGTCGCTCCGCCCGTCGACGAGCTTGCCCATCGCCTGCTCGGGGGACATGTAGTGCGGCGTGCCCATCGCGCGGCCGCTCGCCGTCAGTCGCGCGTGGAATCTTGCGGTCGCGATGCCAAAATCTGTGATCACCGCGTTACCGTCTTCGTCGAACAGCACGTTGTCGGGCTTGATGTCGCGATGGATCACGCCGTGGCGGTGTGCGTAGTCGAGCGCGCACGAGACCTGCGTGGCGACCGCCGCGATGCGCGACGGCGCGACGTAGCGCTGCGCCTGAATCAAGTCGGCGAGCGATCCGCCCTCGAAGAACGGCATGACTGTATAGACCACGTCGTCGGTAGCGCCGTAGTCGAGAATGCCGCAAATGTGCGGGTGCACGAGCTGCGCCGCGGCTTCCGCTTCGCGACGGAAGCGCTCGGCGACTTCCGCGTCTTTCGCCAGGTGCGGGTGCAGGACCTTGATGATGACCGGCCGCCGGAGCAGCGCCTGTTCGGCAACGAAGACTTCGGCCATACCACCGCCGCCAAGACGGCGTTGGACCCGGTAGCGGCTGCCGGTGGCTCGTCGGAGGCGCGTGATCTCGTCGCTCGGCCGCTCGAATGGCCCGTTTTCGAGCTCGGGGAGCGACTCGTTGCAGCGCTGGCAGCTGGCCGACGACGCGCGATTCCACGTTCCGCACTGGGGACAAAACACCGAGTCAGCCTCCGAACTGCATGCGCACGAAGTCGTATGGCGCCCACGGGCCCGTGACGTCGAAGCGCAAGAGATGGTGAGCGTCGTGCTGGTCTTCGACCGCGCGAAGGAACTCCTTCCATAGGTCCCGCTCGACGAGGAACGACGCGCTGAGCACCAAGCCGGTCAGGTGCTCGAGCCGAAGCGGAACCGCGGCAACCGCATGACGACGCAGCGCCCGAAAAGCTTCAGTCGCCGCCGCGGCGAGGTCGGAGCCGGACTCGCGCTCATCGCTGTCCTTGGCGCCGGCGCGCACGATGTGCACCCGCGCCACGGCGCGATCGTCCACGAATTCCAGGGCTCCGCTCAGCGACACGTAGTGCAGCTCCATCCACCGTTTGAGGACGTCGGGCGACCGGAATACGACCCCCACCGGCGCCGGCACCACGCTCGCCTGGTGAAAGATCCTGTCGACGATCCGGCGGTGGCTCTCGATCGCCGCCGGCGTAGTCTCGTCGAGCACGAAACTCCTCTGAGTTGAGACGACTGCACACAGATCCCGAAACGGAACCAGGGCCATCTCCGAGCCGTCTCCCGCCGGAACGTTCTGCGCGGCGTCGGCGAGGGTGATCGCGTGGAGGCGAAGCGCCATCTAGAGGAAGTTCCGGAACCGCAGGATGAGAAGAAGGAGTAGCCCGAGCGCGACCTGCACCGCGAGCATCCACCAAAATGCACCGTGATGCGTCGCGAAGGGAACGGGCACGTTCATCCCCCACATGCCGCTCACGACGACGAATGGGATGCTGAGCGTCGCGATGACCGACAGTCCTTTCGTGACGCGACCCAGCCGGTTGGAGACCTGCGTCAGATAACTGTCCAACACACTGCTCAGCAGGTCGCGGAACGTCTCGACCGAATCGTTGATGCGCAGCACATGATCGTAGATGTCGCGGAAGTAGAGCTGCGATTCGGGGGACAGCAGCGCGCTGGGACGGTTGGTGAGGATGTTGAACACTTCGCGCTCCGGCCCGATGTGCCGGCGAAGCGAGATGGTGAGCCGCTTGACCGCGAAGATCTCCGGGAGCGCCGACTGGTCGAAGCGTTCGACCACCCGCTGCTCCAGACCGTCGATGAACTCGTCGATCTGATCGAGCAGCGGGAAGTACGCGTCGACCGCGCCATCCATGATCGCCTGCGTGAGGCGATCGACGCCGCGCGTCAGCAGATCGGGACTCTTCTCGATCCGCGTCGCCACCTCGTCAATCGAAGTCGACGGGCCGGCGTGCGCCGTGATGAGAAAGCGCGGCCCGAGGAAGAAGCACAGATCGAACGTCTCCAGGTCGTACGGATCGTCGGTCTCCTCATGGAGGCGAAGCCCGAGAATGACCATGAACAGGTAGCTCGGATACTCCTCGAGCTTCGGCCGGCTCTTTCGATTGAGCACGTCGTCGATCGAAAGCGGATGCAGGTCCTTGATCTGCTTGAACAGCTCCACCTGGCTGGCATCGTTGGTGTCGACGTCGACCCAGAGGTAGCCGTCGCGCCGCGCGATGATGTCGTTGACATCGCTCAGCGCCAATCCAGTCTCGGGCTGGCCCTGGCCTCTGAGATGGATGCTCCTCGTGAACACCGGCGTGGTCGCGGGCTCGGTCGACGGAAGACTCTGTGCCATGGTCGTGGAGGTTCTACTCGAGAGCAAGCATGTGTCGGACCGCCGCGCCGGCAAGCCGATCAGGTGCGTATCCCCCTTCGAGCGCGCTCACCACGCGCCCCCCGCACCAATGGTCGGCACGCTCGACGAGGAAGCGCGTGAGGAGGTCGATGTGCTCGTACTCCAGCGTGAAGGCGCCGAGCGGATCGCCGCGAAGCGAATCGAAACCGGCTGAGATCATGACGAGATCGGGCACGAATGCCGCCGTCGCCGCGTCCACCGCAGTGCGGAGCGCGTCGACGTACGTCTCGGGCGGAAGGCCGGCGCGCATCGGGACGTTCCACACGTTGTCATGTGGTCCACGATCTTCCGCGGGGCCTGTTCCAGGATACCACGGCCATTGGTGCATCGAGACGAAATGGATGTCCGCCTCCCGTTCGACGAGCGCCTGGGTTCCGTTACCGTGGTGCACGTCCCAATCGACGATGAGCACCCGCTCCGCGCCATGGCGCTGCCGGGCATAATGCGCGCCGATCGCCACGTTGCCGAAGAGGCAAAAGCCCATCGCGCGATCGCGAAGCGCGTGGTGCCCCGGCGGCCGGATCGCGCAGAAGCTTCGCCGGGGACCGTCGCCGAACGCAAGATCGACGGCGTCGAGCACGGCCCCGGCGGCGGCGGTGGCCGCGGCCCACGAGCCGTCGCTCGCCACGGTGTCCGGATCGAGCCGCCCGCCGCCCGCCGATGCCAGCTCACGCACCTGCCGGACGTAGCGCGGATCGTGCGCGATCACCAACTCGTCTTCGGTGGCGTACCGCGACTCGCGATGCACGAGACGCGCGAGGAGCTCGGGCGCTTCGCGGAGGGCGTGCGGAATGGAGCGCAGCCGGCCGACGTGTTCGGGATGCCCCCACCCCGTGTCATGCCGGCCGCAGTCGGCGTTGGAGATCATCGCGATCACGCGAGCCCTCGCAGTCGACGCGAACCCCACTCCGTCAATAAGAGGATCATGATGATCGCCATGAGAATTCGTGAGTCGACCCCCCTGCTCCCCGCGCGCTGAACCGTCGCACGGGCCGGACCGATGCGCTCGACGAGGTGCGCGACCGGTGCCGCGGCGCCGTATCCGTCTTCCGCCGCCAATCGGCCGACCGGAACGTACGCGACGCCGCCGGCGACGCGCGACCACCACGCGCGATGTGCCGCCTCGGCGTCCGGCCCGCCGGCCATCCGCCACCGCCACGAATCGTCGTAACCCACCTGAATCACGCGCCCGGCTCCGACCCGGCGCGCGGCGACGCTCACGCCGCCAGCGCGCTGGTCGAGGACGCTCGCGTTGGGCTCGAGCGCCCGCACCGGGTAAAAGCCCGTCGCGCCCAGGCCAATCGTGTCCGGTGGCAGTGCCGACGGCCGCGTTCGCGCGCCGAATCTCCCCGGCGCAAGCGAAGCGGCGGCGCGCGACGCGCCGGCGGCGCCGGCGAGCACCAGTCCACCGCCCTGGCGGACGAATCGCTCCAAAGTCGCGGCGCCGAGCAAATCGATCGTGGAATCGATCGCGATCACCACGGAGAAACGACTGGTGTCGAGCGACGCCACCGAGCCTTGCGTGACTTCGACCCGCGGCGCCACGCCAAACCGCGCCATCACCGTCCATCCGCGCTCCTCGAGCGCACGAGCCACGAATTTCCCTTCCCATCCCGCTTGCCCCACGACGAGCGCGGCGCGAACCCGCGCCGGCTCCGGAACCGGCGCGCTGAATCGCTGGCCGCGCGATTCGGCGACGATGCTGTCGACGGCGATCGACGCGGTCATCGTGGCGCCGAGCGCGGCGACGCGAACGCTGTCGATCGCGCTCGCCGCATCCCGGACCGTGACTTCGGCGCCGCTCGGCGCGGCGACGTCGATCAAAACGCCGCCGGCGGGATCGTTCAGTGCATCAGCGGCGATCGCGACTGCCGGTGGCGAACCGCTCCACGCCACGGCGTGGCCCGCGTGTCGGAGCGCGCCGAGCCAATCCGCCACGTAGGGATCGGGCGCCGTCGAGAGATCGGCGTGGAGCGCGACGGCCGGTGGCAGTCGAGTCCACGCCGCCAGCCGTGACGCGATATCGCGCGAGGTCGCACGCTCCAGCGAACGCTCGGCCGCCGGCATGAGGCTCGTACCGATGAGCCATCCCAGCACCGCGAACGCGGCGATGCGGCAGCCGATCTCGAGTCGCCTACGCCGTGAGCGCATACACGATCAGGTTCACGGCGAATCGTGTGTTGTCGACCGACATGAACCGCTTGGTGTCGGGATGGTAGTTCCACTCCGAGCTGTAGTCCTTGTTGCTGTACAGCACACCGATGCGATTCCCGCGCATCGACGCGAGCAGGTGCTTGTGCACCAGGTTGTCGCCCCACCCATTCAGCTCGTGGCTCGTGGTGGGCGGTCCGTCGAACTTGAAGAACGCCGAGTACAACGGGTGGTCGTTCGGCAGCTCGGCGAGCGGGCCGACCGTACGCGCAATCTCCTCGGTCGCGGTCTTATGGAAGATTCCGTCGACGTCGTGGTTGTGGTCATCCACGAACAGCAGGCCGCCGCGCTCCACGAATCGGCGCACGTTCGCGCGCTCAGCGTCGGAGAACCGCACGGGCAGATGGCCCGTGAGATAGAGCAACGGGTATCGAAGCATCCGCACGTCGCTCAACGCCACCACGACTCCCGTCGGCGCTACCGTGATCTCCGTGTAGCGCGCGATGGTGTCGATGATGTTCGCCGGCAGGAGCGGCGCGCTGTCCCAATCGCCCGATTCGTATTGCGCGGTGGCAAAGACGAACTCGCCGCTCATGGCAGGATCCCCCAGCGCGCGATCGAGTCACGCACCGTCGATGGTCCGGCCAGCGCACGGCGCGCGCGGCCAAGGGCCGATGTGGCGTCGGCGCTTCTGCCACGCCGCAACGCATCGGTCGCGTCGCCGAGCGCGGCGGCGAATTGCGGCGACTCACCCAGCGCCTCGATGCGCAGGACGAGCAACGAATCGACGGCCGCGCGCGCGTCTCGCGCCGTCAGCTCCACCGCACGAACGAATCGGTCGACGCGCGCCTGGAACGCCGAGTCCGAGACCGTCTCGGGCCGGCGGTTACTCGACGCGCCCTTCTCTTTCCCTTGCAGCCGCGCCTTGGCGATGTCGACCACGACTTGTGGCGGACGACCGCGCAGATAGATGCGCTCCGCCTGTCGCGCGCGCTGAATCGCCGCCAGCGCGCGACGCATGTGCGGCAACGCGCGCCCCGGCTCACCGACTTCCAGCTCGGTGCCGGCGTCCCACATCGCGTTGTACGCCTCGAGCAGCGGCTTGTTGACTGCGACGACGGGACTTTCTCCGCCGGCAAAGTCGATCGGTTCCACCGACCGATTCGTCGCCGAATCGGCTCGCGCCAGCATCTCTTCCATCGTGCGTGCGCGAGCGGGCGCCGCTTCGTTGGTCGTTTCCTCGCCGCGCGGCTGGCCGCCGATCCGCATGAAGACGATGTCGCCGACGGTCCGGCGCAGTCGCTTCTGGTCGACCGCGATCGCACGGGATTCCGTCACGATCGAGTCGCGTTTGAGGACGTGCCGCCGCTTCTCCAGTGCTTCCGCGAGCGTGATCAGCATTCGCTCGCTGATCAAGCTCTTGTCTTCGTCGGATGGCGGCGCGGCGTCGACGGCAAGCGTGTCGTACTCGCCCGATCGCGCGACGCGAAAGGCGCGCGTCTCCGAGCTGCCGACTCCCGGCCCCGAGACGTCGTTGGCATCGCGCGCCACGGCGCGCACGTGTACGATGTCGCCGGGCTTGAGCGCGAGCGCATCGAGCGACAGCGCCGCCGCGAGCGACGCGCTCGCCGCGTTGGGCCGGACGGCGCCGAGCGTCCCCGATTTGAACGTAAAGTTCTCGCCTTCGCCCGAGCTCACGATGTACTCGAAGCTGGCGCTGGCAACCGCGAAGTCGTCGTGAACCGTGGCAGCGAGCGGGATCCGTCCGCGCACCACGCGCAGGACGCTGTCGTGGGCCGGCGCGTCGAGCGTGACCGTGGGCGCGGCATCGGCGATGGGTTCGACGGCCACGATT
>DATJHY010000154.1:0-26122 GCA_035493635.1 Gemmatimonadaceae bacterium
TGGCTCGAACAGTCCGGCCGCAAGTGAGAGCAGGGTGCCGGCAGCGTAGGCGGTGAGCGTGTAGCGATTCGCCTCGGCGAGGCGCGCCGCGCCTGACGTACGGAGATGCCGTCCGAGCTCGCCCATGGCCCACCGAGTGGCGAGCCAATACGTGAGCGCGCCGACAAGCCCCAGGGCGGCGCGCCAGATCCAGACCGGCTCAAGTCCGCGCATCACGTCCGCCCAGTCGCCGATGTTGCTCACGCCCGAATACAACAAGTAGCCGGCGGCTGCCAGGAGGTTCACCGTCGCGAACAACCAGAGAAAGAACGTGCCGGCATTAGCAGGTGCCCGTCGCCGTCGCAGGAGTGCGACCGCGATCGTGCCGGCCGCGAGATTGGCGAGCGTACCGCCGGCAGCAATGAATTTGATTCCCGCGCTCGAGACCGTCCATTCGTCGCCCTTGAACTGCATCGTTGTAAGCAGGTGCGGCCGGCATCCCACGAGCACACAGGCGCCGCCGTGGCCGAGGCCTTCGTGCACCACCGCGACCGCGAGGGCATGGGCCACCACGGCCACGGCAATCACGGTCAGCCAGTCCGCGCGCGATGCGATTCGTTTCCTCGTCTCGTCACGGTCCATGTTCCTGCGACTGTCGGAGCGTGCCCATGATTTCAGAATCGCAATCATTCAACATCAGTCGGGTCTGGTTAGGCGTATTTCCGAACTCCCCATTGGTAGCGGTGCCGCTCTCACAGTCAGCGCGCATTGGCGTCGTTCAACGTTGACCGCCAGCCACATCTGTAGCGGGGCCCTGGCGATCTCGCGCAGATCGCCGAGGATGTCGGGCTTCGATCGAATTCTCCACGAATCCACGGATCAACCAGACGGCAACATCACTTGGCCGAACATTCCGTCCCAACGTGACAACCGAGCCGGCGACTTTCGTGCTGCTTGGGTCTTACAGACTATAGCGGGGTTCCCTCGATGCGATCAGCGACGGCAGCCCGGCGTAAGACGACGATGATCCTTGCTCCGCTGAAGGGATGCGCGGGTGCGGGTGAGCCGAGGCGATTGAACAGCTCGATGGGTCACAACGCCGCACGGAACGCCTCGAGAATCTTTGCCGAGACGCGGCTTCAACTGCGACTCTCTCCAAACGAATCGATAATCGAGGCTGGCCCGGTGTGGGACAACGGTTCGTGGCGCGAGGACGCGTTCCCGTTGTAGTGCGGCCGCTCGCGTTCCTCACCGACTGTTTAACGACCGTGTCCGTCGTCGAGAGCGATGTAGTCATCTGCGACGTTGCCACGATCCAGCACTGAACCGCCGGTCGGGTCCACCAAGGGTCCACCAAGTCCGTTTTCCGGTCCGGATTGAGCGTTCTACAGCGAGGTGTGGTGGACGTAACGCGTTCGAGTACCGTTCTATTGCGCGCATCAAGTCCGTAGACCGGTCTCCTTCCCAAGCTGGACGTCGTGGGTTCGAGTCCCATCGCCCGCTCTTTCAGAAATTTTTGAATCGCCATCACTTGCGAAGCCCGGGTTCCCCCTGTGGACCCGGGTTTTTGCGCCGGGGTCGCGACGGAGGCGGCGCATGATCGCCGTACGGCTCGCTCGCCCGCTCGTGGAGTGAGCCCACGGCTTCCCGTGACACGACATGAGCCTGTCCGATGGCGCGCCACTCGGCGGAGCGTTAAGGTGGCGAATCCAACATCCTGGGAACGCGCATGCGGCGGTGATCGGTTGTTCTTCGATGCCGGTCGAGGCGTCGACGTGCTGGTTCACGAGGCGACGGACGAGGAGGCGCTGCGGCGGCTCGTCGTCGATGCCGACGAGGAGTCTGCGGCTGTAACGTCGTCAGAACGGCACTACGCCAAACGACAAGCCGCCCGCACCCACGCTCACGGTCGCCGTCGCGCGCGAGCCGAGGAACTTCCGATCCAGCCAGTTGTGCAGATGCGAATGCGTGTACTGCACCACCTTCTGCCCCGAGAAGACGCCGATGAAAACGCCGAGCGCGATGTCACTCGCCCAGTGCTCATCCAGGTAGAGGCGTGCGGCGGCCGGCATCGCCGCGCCAACATACAGCGCCGGCGAGATGATGTTGCGGTTGGGGGTGTGGCGAAAGCGCATCTCCTGCGAGAGCGCCGACGCCACCGCGAAGCTCGCCATCGCATGCATCGACGGGAACGAGCGATAGTTAAAGCTCGTGAATCCGTGAAACGGGCTGAAGTCGTACGGATCGCTGTCGTGCGGCCGCCCGCCTTCGTCGACGACGTACGGTCGCGCGCGCCCGGCGATCCCGCGTACGACCTGAATGAACGTCGCCGCCGAAAGCACTGAGATCGTGCTGTGCAGCGCGATGTCGGCCGTGGCTTCCTTCCGCATTCGATTCGCGACGACGTACACGACGCCGCCGCCGCCCATCAACACGGTCTCCGTCACGAAGCTCGCGCGCTTGGCCGTGGTGGTATAGCCCGCGTGCCGTTCGTGGAGGAGCGTATCGCCCACGCCGTGTGCGATACGCACGTCGTAGAGTGAGAGCAGCGCCGCCCCGGCGGTGGCCGCGCCGAGAACGGCGAGATCGCCGTGCGTGATAAGTGGTTCCTGCGCGCGTGCGCGCGCTCCGCTGAGGCAAGCGCAAAGGACGATCGCGTGCGCGGTGCTGGCGATGTGATTCATCTCGTACGGGTTGTCCTGGTCGTTGTCCGTTCGTAGCCGGCCGCGGCCGCCGCGGCGACGATCAGCCCCGCCAGCCAGCCACCGGCGACGTCCGTCGCCCAGTGCATGTCGAGATACACGCGGCTGATTCCGACGACGACGGGCAGGGCAATCCCCGCGCCGATCGCCGCCGCGCCGCTCAGGAGCCGCTCGCGCCACAGCACATATGCGAGCGTGCCGCACACGGCGACGGCAAGGGTCGCGTGGCCGGAGGGAAACGCGTACGTCGGATCGACGGCATACCCGTGCACCGGCCTCGGCCGTGCGATGACGCGTTTGGGGATCTCGAATGCCTGCATGGCGGCGAGCACGACCGCGAGCATGCCGACGCCGAGCCGCCGCGAGCGAAACAGAAAGAGCAGCGCCGCGCCGGCGAAACCGACGATGCGCATGCCGGTGGTGCCCGTAACTCTCGAGACGACATCGAAGAATCCGTGCAGCCAGGGCGATTGATGCGCCGCGCACCACTGTTCGACGCGGACGTCGAACACGTCGACGGACGACGCCGTGACGACGCGAACGAACAGGATGAATACCAGGAGAGCGACGAGTCCGATGATGAGTGCGGTGGTCGAGCGCGACTCGCTCGTCGTGGCGGCATGGTGCGTGGGCATCTCCGGCGCGTCCTAGGCAGGATTCGGGCTCAGCCAAGTGCCGGACCGCCGTCGGCCCGCGCTCGAGGCGATTGGCGCGTCTTGCTGCACCGCGCGGTCGGGGACCACGACGGCCTCGCCCCTTGCGCTTCTACAGGAGCGGATGCATACTTCCGGCGACCTGTAGAAGCCGGAGAGGAACCGTGGCCGACGCCCGACTCGACCTGCCGCAAGGCACGCTCGACCTGCTGATTCTCAAAGCCCTCTCGCTCGAGCCGATGCACGGGTGGGGGATCTCCGAGCGCATCCACCAGGTCTCGCGCGAATCGCTCCAGATCCCACAAGGCTCGTTGTACCCGGCGCTGCACCGGCTCGAGCGCCGCGGATGGATCAGTGCGTCGTGGGGCGCGTCCGACAACAATCGCCGCGCCAAGTATTACGAGCTCACGCGGGCCGGCCGCAAACGGCTCGAGGTCGAAGCGCACGATTGGGAGCGCCTCACGACCGCGGTCGCGCTCGTACTACGGATGTCGTAAACGCGGGAGGACACGGTGCTTTCCGAAGTGCTGAGCGACGTCCGGTTTCGCCTCCGCGCGTTGTTCTCTCGCGACTCCGTCGAGCAGGAGCTCGACGACGAGCTCCGTTTCCACATCGAGCACGAGGCTGACAAGTACGAGCGGCAAGGCATGTCGCATGAGGTAGCCGTGCGCCGCGCGCGCCTCGAGTTTGGTGGCGTCGAGCAGATGAAAGAGGCGAGCCGCGATATACGCGGCACGATGCGGCTCGAGTCCATCTTCCGCGATCTGCGCTACGCCATTCGCTCGCTCAAGGGCCGTCCGGCATTCACGTTCACCGTGATCGTCACGCTCGCCGTCGGCATAGGCGCGAACACGGCGATCTTCACGCTCGTCGACTCGCTGTTGTTGCGGCCGCTGCCGGTCCCGCATCCCGAGCAACTCGTAATCGTGAGCGATCCCGCCCAGGTGAATAACAACAATGTCGGATTGCCGCTCACCGATTTCGTGTCCGTCCCGCTCTATCGGGACGTTCGCGCACGCAACACGGCGTTCACCGACATGTACGCAAGTGGGTGGTCCGGTCCGATCGACGTGCAGATGGGCTCGGGTACTGGTACAACGGCTGACCAGCCGCGCGCACGATTCGTGACGGGCAATTTCTTTTCCGTGCTCGGCGTGCCTGCGTACGCGGGCCGCACTTTCACGGCGGCCGAAGATGAGACGCCGGGTGAAGATCCTGTCGCTGTCATCACCTACGACTATTGGCAGCGCCGCTTCTCCGGTTCGGGGACCGCCATCGGCAGCGTCATGCGCGTGAACGACGTCGCGGTGACGATCGTCGGCGTCACGCCGCCGGGCTTCGATGGAGACATCGTTGGCCAGCCGCTCGACTTCTGGCTCCCGATGATGATGGATCCGGTGATTCAGCCGCGAATGAACTTGCTGAACGACCGCGCGTGGTCGTGGGTGGTGATGATGGGTCGCCTCAAGCCGGGCGTCACGATCGCTCAGGCGCGCCGGGAGGTCAGCGCGATCGAGGCCAACGCGATTCGCGAACATCTTTCCGGCCGCGATCTGTCGCAGTTCGAGGATGTTCTCAAACAAAACCCCATTCAGGTCGTGTCGGGCGCCCGCGGGTTCTCCGAACGACGCGCCGAGTACGGAAAGGCGCTGTGGGTGCTAATGGCGGCCGTTGGCCTGGTGATTCTCGTCGTCTGCGCGAACGTGTCGAGTCTCATGCTCGCGCGCACGGTCGCCCGTGGTCGCGAGATGACAGTCCGCATGACGCTCGGCGCCGGCCGCGGGCGGCTGATCCAGCAAATGCTCGTCGAGGGCACGTTGCTCGCGATCGTGTCGAGCGTGCTCGGGCTGTTCGCGGCGAGATGGGGCACTCGCGCGCTGCTGGCGAGCCTGAGCGCCTCGAACACGAAGAGCTCGATCGCCATCGATACGACGCCCGATGCGCGCGTGTTGGCCTTCACGGCGACGCTGGCGCTCGCGTGTGTGCTGCTGTTCGGTCTGTTGCCCGCATTCCGCGCGACGCATGTGGATCTCGCGACGTCGTTGCGCTCGCAGGGACGCAACCTGATGGGCGCGGCGCGAGTTGGAGGCGGGCGCATTCCGTTCGGGCGCGCGCTCGTCGTGGCGCAGATCGCGTTGTCGATGCTCCTGCTCATCGGCGGGGGCTTGCTCGTGCGCAGCATGCAACGACTGCTGCACAGCGACATCGGCGTCGATCGCGATCATGTTGTCGCGGTGCGCGTGCGGACGGCGCGGTCGCGGTACGTGGGGGCGCGCTTGGGTCAATTCCGGCGCGACCTCGCGGACCGCGTCGGCCAAGTGGCTGGTGTGGATGCGGTCGCGTTCGCCGATCACGGGCTGTTCAGCGGCGGCGCGTCCGGCTATCAGGTCGATGTGCCGGGGTTCGTCCCGCAAGCGGATTCGGAGCGGCGAGTGTCACTCGATCGCGTCGGCCCGAACTTCTTCCACGCCATCGGCGCGCGCTTGATTCGCGGCCGCGACATCGAGCCGCGCGATCTCGAGACTCGGCCGTCCGCCACGGTGATCAACGAAACGATGGCCAAGCGTTACTTCGGTGCACGCGATCCGGTCGGCAGCACGGTGACGGTCGACGGCACGGGGAGGGTCGACGGCGTTCCGTACGCCGTCGTCGGGGTCGTGAGGGATTTTCAAAACAGAGACGTGCGCGGTAAACCGCGCCGCGAGATGTACCTCGCGTTCAACGATCCGACAACGGGCGACGCCGGGCAAGCCAAGCTCTCGGTGCATGTTCGCGGGGATCCGTCGCGTTATGTCGAAGCGATCCGTCGTGCGATCGAGGACGTCGATCGCACGCTGCCGATCGCCGTCGCTCCGGTGAACGACCTCGTGCGCGAGACGGTATCGAAGGATGTGCTGCTCGTGCAAGTGACGGTGTTCTTTTGCATCGTCACGTTGGTGCTCGCGGCGCTCGGTCTGTACGGCGTGACCGCGTATTCGGCCAGCCGGCGCACCAGTGAGTTCGGATTGCGCGCGGCGCTCGGCGCGGAGCCGGGCGATGTGACGAGAATGGTGCTCGGCGAGGCGGTACGCGTGGCGATGATAGGAGTCGTAATCGGCGTGCCGGCGGGACTTGCGGTGATGCGGTTGATGCGAGCACAGCTCTTTGGCGTCGGAACGATCGACGTGCCGTCGCTCGGCATCGCGATCGTCGTGCTGGTGGCTACGGCCGCCATCGCGAGCTATTTGCCGGCGAGACGAGCGGCGAAAGTCGGGCCGTTGGAAGCCCTGCGGTTGGAGTAGCGGGCGATTTGTACTTGTCGGGCGTGGCGGACTATCCGGCCAGCGGCGAGGCTCGCGGGAGCCGACGACCACGATGATTCAATGGCTCGTTCCCCACTCGCGGTAGGTCACCGCCGGAGCGGGACGTTCGACCGCCACCGCCCCGACATATCCGGCGTCCGGTGCGAAGTGCACCAGTGACCAGCGCGGTGAGACGCTCGCATCGAAATCGCCAAGCGGCGCCGCAAGGCCCGAGCCCATCGCCTTGAGATAGGCTTCCTTTCGCGTCCAGCAACAGTAGAACCCGAGCGGAAGCGCGTCCGGCGACATCGTCGCGAGCTGCTGTCGTTCGGCCGGCGAAAAGAAGCGCTCGGCAATCGGCTGCATGCCGGGGAAATGCTTCACGCGCTCGACGTCGATCCCGATTCGCTGCACGCGTGCGACGGCGTACACGGCAACATCGTCCGAGTGCGACAGATTGAAGTGCACGCCGACTCGCGCTGCCGGGGCCGCCAACGACGGTCTTCCTTCGGCGCCATAGTCGAATCGAATCGCGGCCGGGGACACTCCGACGTAGCTCGACAGAAGCTCGCGCAGTTGGCCGCGCGCCGCGATGAAGCGCTCTCGCAGCCCTTGTGTGGCGAAGCGCGCTGCCCTCTGCCGCTCGTCGGACGAGAGTGTTTCCGCGAGCGACGCAATCCGCGCCGCCGGGAGCGCGAGCGTGGCCGTCCAGATGTGCACATCGCCCTCGCCGAGCGACGGCGCGGCGAACGAAGCCCTCATGGCGTTCCAATCGCTGGGGGCGCACGGTCGAACCACGGGCGCGCGCGCTCGAGCTGACCGGCCAACTGGAACAACAACGGCTCGCCGCCCAGCCGCGTCGCGAAGTGAACCCCGACCGGGAGCCCCGCGCTGTTCCAATACAACGGCACTGACATCGCCGGCTCTCCAGTCACGTTGCTGATCGGCGTGTACGGGATGAACGAAAGCGTGCGCTTCGCGATCGGCCCGAGCAGATCGAGGGCGTTGAGCAGCCAATCCGCGCCCAGCCCGGCGATCACCCGCATCGCACGCCGCTCCATGCTCGACGGCTGGAGCGCGCCGATGAGTGGCGGTGGATCGGCGAGCGTCGGCGTGAGCAGCACGTCATAGCGTTCGAGAAAGCGACCGACGATTCGCCCCGCGAGCTGCATGAAGTTCACCGCACGTGCGTAGTCCGCGGCGCTCTCGGCCTCTCCGAACATTCCCAGCACCCAGGTCGCGAGCTCGACATCGGCTCGACGCAGCGGTCGCCCGACCAGGCGGGCCGCATTCGTCAGTTCGGCGCGCGTCTCCGCCGCGACCACCGTCACGAAGGCGATCGCGAATGCCTCGCCATCAAACTCGGGAGCGTCCTCGATGACGTCGTGACCCAGGTCGGTGAGCAGCCGCACGGCGTCATCGAGTGCGCGGCGGCAGTCATCGTGCACGTGGTCGCCCAGGAGCGGCTTCGCGGTGAAGGCAATGCGTAGCCGCCGCGGCTCCGTGTTCACCTCCTCCAACAGCGGCCGTTCTCGGGTGGGCGCACTGTACGGTGCGCCGGCATCGGCGCCTTCGATGGCGTCGAGTATCGCCGCACTGTCTCGAACAGATCGGGTCAACACGTGCTCCACGACGAAGCCACGCCAGAGCTCTCCGTACATGGGGCCCGTCGGCGTGCTTCCACGGCTCGGCTTGAGACCGAACACGCCACAGCAACTTGCGGGAATCCGAATCGACCCGCCGCCATCTCCGCCGCCGGCCAACGGCACCATACGCGAGGCCACAGCGGCCGCCGAACCGCCGCTCGAGCCGCCGGGCGAGCGGGTCGTGTCCCACGGATTCCGCGTCGCCCCAAACGCTTCGGGCTCGGTGAAGGGCACGAGCCCGAGCTCGGGCGTGTTCGTCTTTCCCAGGATCACCAGGCCCGCGGCCTTGTACCGGCGCACAATCTCGCTGTCCTCGGGCACCGGAATCTTCGCCAGCACGCGGTTGCCGGCGCTCGTCGGCACACCGGCGTACATCGCCAACAGATCCTTGAGCAAGAAGGGGACGCCGCCGAAGGGACCGGTCGGCGTTCCCCTGGCAAGCGTCCTGCGCGCCTCGTCGTACATTCGGCGCGTGACGGCGTTGAGCGCCGGGTTGCGCTCGTCGATGCGCGCGATCGCGGCGTCGAGCAGCTCCTCGGCCGTGACCTCGCGCCGCCGGACCAGCTCCGCAAGCGCAAGTCCGTCGTACCGCTCATATTCTTCGAACCCGACCATAGGCTCCGACCGGTTGGATCGCAGTAAGATACGCCTGCACCCAGGACGACGAGATCCCACCCGCCACCGAGGTGACCGAAGTGCCGCTTTCAGAACGCGATCTGTGGACGCTCAATTGTTACCGGAACAGCGAGCTGCATGGGGCGCTCCTCATGGGCCGCCTCGCGCGCACGCTCGACGACACGCCGCTGCTGGCACACGCCACGCGGCATTGCGCCACCGAAGCGCGTCATGCGGCGCTGCTGAGTGAAGCCATCGCGTCGCTCGGCGAGCGCATCGATCCTCGAGTCGAGACGGTGCAGGAGCGTTACTCGGCGAAGGGCGGCATTCCAAAAACGCTCGTCGATCTGCTCGTCCTCTCAGAAGTGCTCGAGAAGCGCGTTCTCACGACGTACCGCGTGCACGTCGCGCGCGCCGACCTTCATCCCGTGGTGCGCGACACGCTCACGCACATTCTTCAGGAAATGGAAGAGGAAGATCACGGTGAGGAGGGGAGCTGGATCGAGGCCGCGCTCGACCGGCACCCCAAGGACGAGGTGGAGGCGGCGGAGGAGAAGTGGCGCGCCGTGGACGCCGCCGCGGTGGCGGAGCTGGCCGCGGCGATCGACGCGCGCTTCGGCGCTGTCACCGGGGGGGGCGCGTGATGGCATCAATCGAGCAACGCGTGATGGCGCTCGTGAGCAGGTCGGCCATGATCCCGGAGACCGAGGTGCGGCTCGACTCGGAGCTCGAGTCGCTCGGTATGGGATCGCTGGAGCAGATCGAGTGCATCATGGCAATCGAAGACGAGCTCGAGGTCGAGCTGCCGATCGCCGATTTGCGAAAGCTGCGTACGGTGAGCGATGTGGTCGAAGCGGTCCGCCAGGCAACCGCCGATGCCGGCCCGCACTGAGCGTGTCAAGCGCGCTGTCAGGCCGCCGTTCGACGACGGGAGCGCTTTTCGCGAGCAGGTTCGCCGGTTCGTAGCGCGTGAGATCACGCCGCGCGTGGACGCGTGGGAACGCGACACGCGCTTTCCGCGAGCGGCTGTCCGGGCCTGTGGACGCCGCGGATATTTGGCACTCGATCCGGCACGCCTGGCGGTGATGGCCGAGGAGTTGGCGCGTTGTGATTCGATGGGCGTGTCGCTCAGCGTGCTCGTGCAGGCTGGACTCGTCGCGCCGCTGCTGGCGCGGCTCGCAAGCGCGCGACAAAACGAACAGTGGCTTGCACCGCTGTACGCCGGACGTGCCATCGGCGCGATGGCGGTCACCGAACCCACCGCCGGCTCGGACATCGCGGCGCTGCGCACGACAGCGACGCTGAAACGGGTCAAGGGCAGCGACACGCTCGTGCTGAATGGCGAGAAGACCTACATCACATGTGCCGCTGTCGCGGACTTTTTGATCGTCGCCGCGCGGGTAGTCGACGGCCGCACCGTTGATTCCGACCTGAGTCTCGTGCTGGTACCCACGGATGCGCGCGGCGTCCGCGTCACACGTCTCGACACGTTGGGCCTCGGCACCACCGCGATGGGACGAGTCGCGCTGCGCGACTGTCGAGTTCCCGCCGACTCGCGTCTCGGCGAACGCGGCGGAGGATATGGCTACATCCTGGAGGCGCTCGACCGTGAACGGCTTTATGGCGGACTGGGTGCCGTGGCGTGGGCACAGCGCGCCCTCGAGAAGACGGCCGCGTTTCTGCGCGCCCGGCGCGCGTTTGGCCGAACGGTGAACCGGCACCAGGCGGTCCGCCATCAACTGGCCGACTGCGCGGCGGCGCTGGCGGCCGCACGCCAACTCAATTACGCCGCGTACGAGGTGTGGACGTCGGGCACGCGCGCCGCGGCGATGCACTACATCGCGATGGTGAAGCTGTTCAGCTACCGCGAAGTGCAGCGAGCGATCGAGCTGTGCCTGCAGCTTCACGGCGGACTCGGGTACATGGGCGATCACTGGACCAGCCAGTGGTATCGCGACGCGCGCGCGCTCACGATCGCGGCGGGAACGCCCGAGGTCATGCGCGACCTCATCGCCGCGCAGCTTCGGCTATGATCGCGTTCTAACCGATGCGAATGCGGGGCGTCGGGAAGACCCCGCGGTACTGCTTCGCGAACAACCGACGCAAGAGATCGGCCTTCTTGTACGGCGGCCTGGACCGCAGCGACACGACCGAGATGCGCGTCCATGGCAGCGCGTGCACGCTGATTCGCATGCCGCCAGCCGGGATCTGCATGATGAATCCCGTGTCCTTTCGCTCGTACACGGCGCAGACGCGGCCCAGACACACCTCGAGCGTCGAGACGACCGCGGCGCGCGGGCCGCCGAGAACAAACCACCAGGGCGCGGCAATACCGGTGATCATTATCGCCAGAGCCGCCGCGCCAAGACCGAACGGTGAAAACGGGAAGACGCGCGCCTCACGCCATGCGAGGGCAGCCCATGCCAGCGCAACGTAGAGGGCAGTGAAGGTGAACGCGGTACGCCCGCGCAGCAGCGTCGGTTCACGGCGGACCAGTACGGTGATCGTGCACAGCGCCACGATCGCCGCGTACCCGGCAAGCCAGGCGTTACCGGGACTCACATGCCAGCTGCGGGTAGTTCACCGGCGGCTATGTATCGAGAATCGCTTTGAGGTTCTCGACGGCGCTCGCACCTTCCGCCTCGTTCAGTTTCTCCACCACGGCGGTCTGCATCTTTGCAAGCAAGGTGCGCGGCACCTCGTACGTGACGTCGATGGTGAGCTTCGTCTGACCGCCGGCCGGCTCACAACTGTAGACGAAGGTGCTGGCGATGCCCGATGTGGTCTTGAAGCTGTACTTCTTTCCGGGCTCGTAGGCCACCGTCTCGGCCCGTCCAGTGAACTCGACGCCGCCCATCATGAAGGTCCAATCCCAGCTCGCGCCCGGCGTGCGCGAATCGCCCGCCAGGTTCGTCACGGACTTCAGCGCGCCAAGAAACGCCGGGTGGTTACCGACGTTGGCGATATAATCGATGATGCGTTTGGGATCGCTCGAGACGGTGACCGATCTTGCGACATGGGACATCAGACGACCTCCGGATTGAGGCGAATCGCAACCAGCAAGCTTGCCGAAACCTGGCAGGGAGGTCAATAGTCACTCATGTCTTCTGTCGTCGCGCTCTCGGCCTTCGCGTACCATCTTCCGCCGACCTCGCTCGATCTCCGGCAATTGGCCGAGTCCGGCCTGCTCGCGGGCAGCGTCGTGACGCTCGAGAGCTTTGGCTTCGCCAAGGCGCGCATTGCGTCGAACGAGTCGCACGTGGAGATGGCCATCCGCGCCGCGCAAAGCGTGCTCGACGAGACGGAAACCGATCCAGGCGACGTGGGACTCGTGCTCTACGCGGGCGCGCTCGCGTCCAGCAGCGTCGCACCGTGCATGCCGCCGCCACCCGGATCAGTCCTGCACCTCGAGAGCGTGCCCGAGCTGTTTCGATATCCCGCATCCATTCTGCAGGACCGGTTGGGACTCGACGGCGCCGTCGTAGCGGGCGTGAACCAGCAAGCCTGTGCGTCGATGTTCTCGGCGATTCAGTTTGGCCGCGCGTCGTTGATTGCCGATCCTGCGCTCGACACCGTGCTCTGCGTCGCGTCGGACCGGCTACCCGACGGCGTCGCGCGTGACATCGTCTTCAATGTCGTGTCCGACGGCGCCTGCGCCGTGCTCCTCCGCCGGGACACGTCGATGAATCGCGTGCTGGCGATCCATCACGTGACCAAACCCATGCTGTTCGGGGCTGGAGCGGGCGACGCGGATGGGGGCGCTGACGCCGAAGTCGTGTCGGCTTACTTCCCGACCGCCGTCCGCGTCATCGAGGACGCGGTGCGGAAAGCCGGGCTGTCTCTGGACGACATCGACTGGGTCATCCCGCACAACGTGTCGCTCCGCAGTTGGGAGATCCTGCTCGGCATGCTGGGCATGCCAATGAGAAAGTTGTTCAGCGCGAACATCGCACGCGTCGGCCATACCATCTCGGCCGACAACCTCATGAATCTCCGCGACGCGCAGGATGCGGGGCTGCTCCGACGCGGCGATCACCTCCTGCTGTTCACCTTCGGCTTCGGGCTCAACTGGAGCTGCATGATCCTCGAGCATTGATGCCCGCGCGCAACGCGGTACTCCTGACCGGGGGGACGGGAGCGCTCGGCCGCGAGCTGCTGCCGCTGTTGTCCACCACGGACTGCGACGTCTTCGTTCTCACGCGCGGCGAAGGGGGCGCTCCGGA
Source organism: Gemmatimonadaceae bacterium (assembly GCA_035493635.1). Taxonomy (GTDB): domain Bacteria; phylum Gemmatimonadota; class Gemmatimonadetes; order Gemmatimonadales; family Gemmatimonadaceae; genus JAQBQB01. Next base: position 13,100 of record DATJHY010000154.1, read on the forward strand.
CGCTCGTTTCGTTCACGGCGACATCACCCACGCCGTCGACCTCGGCATGCGCCAAACCGACGCCGCGATGTTGCGTGAACGTGTAACGCATATCATCCACTGCGCGGCCGAGACGCGCTTCACCGCGCCGCTTGCGCATGCCCGCGCTGTGAACGTCGACGGCACACGCGCTGTTCTGGACTTCGCCGGAACTTGTCGCGCAGTGCGCGCCGTGGCCTGCGCGAGCACCGTGTACGTCTCGGGCACTCGCACCGGCGTCATTCTGGAGCGCGAGCCTGGTGGGTGCGACTGGGTGAACAGCTACGAGCAGTCCAAGGCCGAGATGGAAGCGGTGGCCGGCGAGGCGATGGCGACGCTGCCGCTGTCGATTTACCGCTTCAGCACGATCATCGGCCACTCTACCACCGGAGCCGTGACGTCGTTCAATGCGATTCACCACGCGTTGCGACTTTTCTACCAGGGACTGGCTCCGATGGTGCCCGGCGATCTGCGCACGCTCGTCGACTTCGTGCCGGTGGACTTTGCGGCGCGCGCACTGCACTACCTCGTGATGCATCGTTTCGAACCAGGAGCAACCTACCACCTGGCGGCCGGATCGACGCGAAGCTGCACCCTGGACGAGCTGCTCGATGAAACGGTCCGCGCCTTCGAGCGATCCCGCCCGGCGTGGCGCAAGCGCCGCATCGAACGGCCGGCGGTGGTCGGAACAGATACCTACGCGCTCTTCACGCGCTCGGTCGCGGAGTCCGGCAACGTGCTGCTGCAACGCGCCGTGCAAGCGGTGCAAGCCTTCGCGTGGCAGCTCGCATATCCCAAGACGTTCGACACTTCCGCCACGGACGCGGCGCTCGCGGGAACGTCCATTGTCGCGCCCCACTGCCGCGACTTCTACGGGAAGGTGGTCGAGTCGTGCGTCATCACGAATTGGGGTGGGGGCGCGGACGGAGCCTTATGACGACGGCCGAACTGGAACGTACGATTCTGGCGTTCGTGAACGACACGCTGCTGCGCGATCGACCGAATGTGACCGCCGCGGATCGTCTCTTTGAGGACGGTCATCTCGATTCCGTGCGCGTGCTCGAGCTGATCCGCTTCATCGAGACGACCATTGGCCGCCGCGTTCCCGATCGCAGCATTCGGCTGGCCACCTTTCGATCGGTCCGCGCGATCGCACGCACGTTCGGCGACGATGCCTCCGCCGCCACGCCTGGCGACGAGGACGCCGGGACGACGTACGAGTATCACACGACCCCGGAACGCTTCACGTCTCCAATCGCCGAGCTGCGAGCGAACGGTGAGCTCAGCGAGTCGGGCGGAGTGCATCGGCTTGCCGGAAGCGCCGCCCAGCTCGCGGAGTTCTTCGACGCGACGTTCGCCCGCTGGGGACAGGAGCTCGGCGCGGACGATGTCGCGGCGCCCGAGCTGATCGCCAAGGCAACGCTGGAGCGGGCCGGGTTCATCGCCGATTTCCCACACGTATTGGTCGAGGCGGCGGACGGAAACGCGTACGCACCCGCCGCGTGCTATCACCGGTATGCCGCCCTGGTCGGCGCGACACTCGAGCGCGCGGTGGTACTCGGCGTTCGCGCGAGCTGCCGCCGCGCCGAGACCACCCCGGCGCCCCTCGAGCGCGCGATCCGGTTCACGATGCGCGAGATAGTGACACTCGGCGGCCGGCAGGACGTCGAGCGCGTGCAGCATCGCTTGCTCCGGCGCGTGGACCGCTTCGTCACGATGCTCTCGCTCGACGGGGCCATCTCACCGGCATCCGACCCCTTCTTCATCAAAGACTCGGGGCAGGCGCTCGCGCAGCAGGCGGGCGCGCTCAAGCAGGAGCTGCGGCTGTCACTGGAGCACGGGCGCCGCGTTGCCGTGGCGTCGTTCAATCGCCACCATGACTATTTCGGACGCCGCTTCGCCATCACGATGCACGGCGCGCCGGCGCACAGCGGATGCGTGGCTTTTGGCATCGAGCGGTGGGTGCTGGCATTTCTGACGCAACACGGGACCGACCAGCGGCGGTGGCCCGAGGCGGTGCGTGATGCGCTCGAGCTCAGGAAGGCGCATGCGTCTCACTAATTACACGCGGCAGTCGAGATCCATTCCGCGGCGGCTGCTGCGCGAGGGCAAACCCCACCTCCTTCCGTTATATGGGTTGATGCTCACGAGCGATCTCGCTCGCGAAGGCATTCTGCGCTCGGGAAGCTTCCGGTTCGCCGATCACGTGTACCGGGCGCGTCCCAGCGGCCGCTTCGGCGTCGGGTACTTGTTGGACGCGGTCCTGTTACGCCTTCCCGCTGCGCGATCCATGCGCAGCCGCTACCTGCACTCGCGAGACCAGATCGTCGCCGAAGTCCGCCGATGCGGCGCGCGGAAGGATGTGATCACCGTCGCTTCCGCGCCGTGTGGCATCGCCCGTGAATTGGTGGAGGCGTCAGACGTGCTCGCCGCGGACCGGTCGCTACGAGAGCGCGTGTCGTTCGTGGGGATCGACCTCGATGACGAACCGCTGGCGCTATCGCGGCAACTGGTGGGCGAGCGCGCGGGATTCGGCTTCAGCCAGGGCGACGTGTTCGATCGTGCATCCTACCCGGAGTACCCCAGGTCGGACGTGATCGTGTCCACCGGGCTCGCGGATTTCCTCGACGACGCGGGCGCAACGCGTTTCTTCGAGACGTGCCGCGCGGTACTCGAGCCGGGCGGTCTGCTAGTTACGTCCGCCCAGCGACCACAGCCCGTCGCCGACTACCTCATGCGCGAGCTCGCGGAGTTGCGTCCGACGTACCGGGACGCCGAGCAGATCTCCACCGTCGTCCGCAACGCCGGATTCGTCGACGTCGCTGCCGTGCCCGACCGCGTCGGATATCAGACCCTCGTCACCGCCCGCGCCCCGACGCGATGATTTACGAAACCCATCTCGCCTCCGCCGAGGCAGCTCTCTGGCCGCTCGATGCGATCGCGTGGAACCACATCGATCGCGACGCGGCGTCGCGCGAGCGCGCGTTACACCAGGCGCTGTACGACGCGGCGCTCATCGAAGGCTACCTGCCGCTGTACGGAAGCCGACTGCTCTCCTTGCTCGAGGATGACGTGGACGGCACGGCCGTACTGAGCATGGAGCTGTTCGAGGGACTCCGCCACTACACTGCGCTCAAGCGCTATCTCGACGCGGTCGGTTTTCGTTCGGCGGAAGGGGTAGATGCCGGACTCGCCGACGCGCGAGTGCGAAGTCGGACCGGTTCCACGACATACGCGGCCGACACCATCGTCGAGCATCTCACGCACTTCATGGGATCGGAGTTGTTCGCCGCATTCTTCTTTCAACGCATTGCCGAGCAGACCCGCGAACCGGTATTGGCCGATCTGCTGCGTCGCATGTCTGCGGACGAGCAACGGCACGCGGCAGCCGCGAGCGCGTTACTGGAATCGCGCGTGCGTCGCGACCCGACGCTTGCGGCGCGCGTCGTGGCGGCAGCGGAAGGATTTCGGCATTACGGCAACGACATTGTCGAGGTCCCCGTGGCCGAGCGGAACGATCTCGAGGCGCTTGCGGCGTTCAATCGGCGTGTGCGGCACATTTGTGCCGCAGAGTGACATACGACTATGTCGATTGTCGACCCAACGATAAGACTTCTCCCAACGGTCCGTCCGCGATGGGTTCGTATTTCGACGCGCACGATCCAAGTGCAGCCCTCGAGAACTGCGAGGCCTGGCCAGTCTATCGCCAGCCCAGAGCGGGAGCGACGTGCGTGAGGATCGATTCAATCACGTGCGCGTTGTACTCGACGCCGAGCGTGTTGGGCACTGTCAGAAGTAGCGTATCAGCTTCGACGATGGCCTCGTCGCCTCTCAGCTGTTCGACCAGCACGTCCGGCTCCGCAGCATAGGACCGACCGAACACTGCCCGCATGTTGTCGATGATTCCTATCTGATCACTGCTCTCATCGCGCCCGAAGTACGCGCGGTCGCGGTCGTCCATCAACGCGAAGATGGAGCGAGACACCGAGACGCGCGGCTCGCGGGTGTGGCCGGCGTCGGCCCAGGCTTGGCGGAAGAGGCGGATTTGGCGAGCCTGCTGGACGTGAAACGGCTCGCCCGACTCGTCCGCCTTGAGCGTGGAGCTCTGCAGGTTCATCCCGTGCTGAGCCGCCCAAATCGCAGTCGCGTTGGACGCCGAGCCCCACCAGATACGATCGCGCAGTCCCGCCGAATGCGGCTCGAGCCGGAGCAATCCAGGCGGGTTGGGGAACATCGGCCTTGGATTGGGCCGGGCGAATCCTTCTCCTTTCAACAACTCGAGAAAGACCTCGGCATGTCGGCGGCCCATGTCCGCGTCCGTCCCGCCTTCTGGCGGTGTGTAGCCGAAGTGACGCCAACCTTCGATCACCTGCTCGGGCGAGCCGCGGCTGATCCCGAGCTGGAGCCGGCCATTGCTGATCAGGTCGGCCGCGCCCGCGTCCTCGATCATGTAGAACGGATTCTCGTACCGCATGTCGATGACGGCCGTCCCGATCTCGATGCGGCTCGTCCTGGCGCCGACGGCCGCGAGTAGCGGGAAGGGAGACGCGAGCTGCTGCGCGAAGTGATGGACGCGAAAGTATGCGCCGTCCGCGCCGAGCTGCTCCGCCGCTACGGCCAGCTCGATCGACTGCTGCAGCACATCGCGCGCGGACCGCGCGGCCGATTGGCGCGCTGCGTTCCAATGACCAAAGGACAGGAAGCCGATCTTCTTCATGGAGCGAAGACTACTGGCGCCGACAAGACACTCGCCCGCGCGGCCGAATTCGGTGATTGAACCACGCCGCCGCTCGCAGTAGCGTTGCGGTATGCACACTCTCCGATTGCTCCCGCTGCCCGCGCTCGCGCTGTTCGCCATCGCCCCACGCAGCGCCGCCGCGCAGGCGACCAGGCACGGTGTCTCTCGTGCTCGGTCGAACCTGACCATCGAACAACTCGTCCAGATCAAGCATCCGTCGGGCCACCAGTGGACGCCTGACGGCGGCCACGTCTGGTTCACGTACGACAGCGCCGGCATCAACAATGTCTGGGTCGCTCCCGCGGACGGATCGGGCCCGGCGAGGCCCCTGACCACCTACGCCGACGGACAGAGTGGCGCGGGCGGATTCTGGAGCAAAGACGGTCGGACGTTCTACTTCCAGCGAGATGGTGGACTGCTGGCCGTCTCGTTGAGTGGTGGCCAACCGCGCACCGCGTGGGCTTCGGCGGCGCACGCGCGCGGCTTCTCGCTCTCGCCAGATGGAACGCGTATCGCGTTCGTCACTGGTGGTGCGACGGGTGGAGACTTGATCGTCCAAACGACCGCGACCAACGCCGACCAGACGATCGCGCATGCTGACAGCACACTCGGCGCGCCGTCGTGGTCTGCAGACGGCGAACATCTCACGTACACCGTCGGCGGACGGGCCCCGGAACCGATTCAGCACTACGCGTCGCCGCCGGAGATCGGCCCGAAGCTCATCTTCGTCGCCACGGAGTTCGCGCGGGGCGGCGGTGGCGGCACGACGTTCACCATTCCCGCGAACGGTGGGACGCCGGAGCGCATCGCCGGCCGTGGGGCGGCGGGTCTTGGCCGCGGCGGGAACGCGTGGATCGACGCGACGCACACCTTGTCGACCCGAGTGTCGAACGGCGGACGGACGCGCACGACGGAGTCGGTCGATGCCAACGGCGGTCCGCCGATCGTTCTCCACGTCGACACGGCCGAGAAGTTCTTCAGCTCCGTGAATACGACGAACAACGCGATCTCGCCCGATCATCGGTGGCTGCTCTATACGAGCGACGTCACCGGCTGGGATCAGATCTACGTCGTCCCCACGGCTGGCGGCACGCCGGTCCAGATCACCAAAACGCCCGGAGAACACTGGCGCGCCGTCTGGTCGCACGACAGCAAGCGCATCGCGTGGGACGCGAATACGGCTGACGAGCCGGGCACGCGACAGATTCAGGTCGCGACGATCGGCGACGATCCCGCGGGCGCGACGATCGTCACCGTCACATCGGGGCACGGCACGAACACGGCGCCGCAGTGGTCGCCCGACGACAGGCGACTGGTCTTCCAGCACACCGACGCTCAGAACTCGGCGGATCTCTACGTCGCGAACGCCGCTGCCAACGCGAAAGTGACGCGTCTGACGTCTTCGATGCCGGCGACCATCGACAAGTCGCAGCTCGTCGCGCCGACGCTCATTCACTATCCGGGCCCGGACGGGAAACCGGTCCCTGCATGGCTCTTCGTGCCGAAGAACTTCGACCGCATGAGAAAGCACGCGGCGATCGTGTGGATTCACCCGGACGGCGTGAATCAGAACTACGACGGCTGGCACACGGACCGCAACGAGGCCGTCTATTATGAGTTTCATCAATACCTGCTGCAGCAGGGCTACGTCGTGATTGCCCCCGACTACCGCGGCAGCATCGGGTACGGCCGCGACTGGCGGAACGACGTCTACATGGACGTCGGCGGCAACGACGCGAAAGACGCCCGCATGGCGGCGACGTACCTCAAGTCGCTCGGCTACGTCGATCCCGAACGCATCGGCGTGTGGGGGCTGAGCTACGGCGGATTCTTCACGCTGCTCGCCGTCACGCAGGAACCGACGTGGTTCCGGGCGGCAGTCGACGTCGCCGGAGTCGCGGACTACAAGCTCTATTACGATGATCCGTATCACGGCGGCTGGACGACGAGCCGCATCGGCACGCCGGACGAGCATCCGGAGGTGTACGCGAAAGCCGCGCCGATGTCACACGTCGACCAGATGCAGCATCCACTGCTGATCCTGCATGGCACCGCCGACGTGAACGTGCCGTTCATTCACTCGGTGCTGCTGATGGATCATTTGCTCAAGGCCGGCAAGGGCGATCTCGCGAGCTTCATGGTGTATCCTGGCGAGTATCACTATTTCGACCGCGGCTTCGTGGTGCGCGACGCGTGGCAGCGCGTGGACGCATTCTTCCGAGCGAATCTGCGGCCGGACGTCGTCAAGTGAATCGTCGAATGCCGGGCACCATCCATCGGCTGTTGACTCGCTACGACTTCGCACCCGACCGCGGTCTACATCGACGATTCGCCTGCAGGCCTCCAACCCATCGAACCATGCGCCCAATCGCCCTGCTGCTGACATGTCTCCTGTCGACGCGCCAGGTCCGGGCGCAGACGCTACGCATAACGAATGCGACTGTCGTCGACGTCTCGACCGGCCAGCTGCATCCGTCGTCGACGATCGTGATTCGCGGAACGCGCATCGTGAGCGTCGGCACCTCGCCGCGGGCTCGTGAGCAGGGCGAACAAGTCATCGACGCGAAGGGGATGTACGTCATTCCCGGCTTGTGGGACATGCACACGCACGTCTTTTTCGGGTCGAGCGCGGCGCAGGGCAGTGAGCTCATCTTGCCGATGTTCATCGCGAACGGCGTGACCGGCATTCGCGACATGGGGAGCGCCCTGGATGCGGTATTGCGTGCGCGCGCCGATGTCGCCGCGCACAAGCTGCTCGGTCCCCGGATGGTGGTGTCCGGCCCGATGCTCGACGGACCGAAAATGTCATTTCCGGCGTCGATCGCGATCACGACGCCGGCGGTTGGACGTCGCGCAGTCGATTCGCTCAAGCAACGCGGCGTCGATTTCATCAAGGTCCAATCCGGCGTGCCGCGCGATGCATACTCCGCGATCGCCGACGAAGCGAAGAAAGTCGGCATTCCGTTCGAGGGTCACGTGCCCGATGCGATTCGCGCGTCGGAGGCGATCGTTGCGGGGCAGCGAACGTTCGAGCATCTGATTGGAATCTTCGAGGCCAGCTCGCCGGACGAAGACAAGTACATCCAGGACAAGTACGACGGCGGCACCAAGCGGCCGAGTCGATTTCTCGCCACGTACGATCCGGGGCGCGAAGCCGCCATCGTCAAGCAGATCGCGGCCGCGAACGTGTGGCAGTGTCCAACGTTGTTCTGGGAGCGCGGGCAGTGGCTCGTCGACACCGTGCAAGTGCTGAAGGATCCCGACATCGCGTACGCGGCGAAGAGCTGGATAGCATCATGGCCGAGGACACGCGCGTCGATCCGCAAAGGTCTCGCGAGCGACACGCTGCCGGCTCGCGCGACGTTCGTCGCGCACGAGCTGGACATCGTTCGCAAGCTGCACGCGGCGAAGGTGCCGTTTCTCGCCGGGACGGACACGCCCGCAGGCGTGGACGTTCTGCCCGGATTCAGCCTGCATCTCGAGCTCGAGCGTTTCGTCGCAGCCGGGTTCACGCCGCTCGAGGCGCTACAAACGGCGACGATCAACCCGGCGCTCTTCTGGAACAGGCGGAGCGACTACGGCACGGTGGAAGCCGGACGTGTCGCGGATCTCGTGTTGCTCACCGGCAATCCGCTCACGGACATCAGGAACACACGAACGATCGCCGGTGTCGTGGCGGACGGCCGCTATATGTCCGCGGCCGATTTGACACAGCTGCGTCTGCGACTCAGGCAACTGGCTGAGGCCCGATAATACCAGGCGATCACGAACTCGGAGTGCTATTCCGGGTCCGCTAGAGGGGCTCGTTGGGTTGGTGAGAGCCGGGCTAACGAACCTCCGCCGCTACTTGCTGACGCCGGGCGAGCCAGCTCTGCGCCGTGTCACGTCGCGGCCAGAACTCGGGATCGGCTCGCTGCCACGCTTTGACGACGGCGTGATAGTGCACGGCCGCGCTGTCCGTCATCCGCGCCTGATCGAACGCCTGCGCCAATGCCTCGTGCAGTTCCGTGTGCGTGACGTACAGCGCCCCCGCGTCAATGTCTCCGCGCAGGGCGGGCTGCAATGCGGCGATCGCTTCCCTCGGGCGGCCAATTCGAATGAGACACCGCGCGAGCTCGTAGTTCACGCGCGTGAAGCCCATCGTGGGTGAGTGGATCGCGGCCTGGAATTCACGCGCTGCATCCTCACACCCTCCCGCCGCCCGATACAACATTCCGCGGAGGTAGTGGTGCGCCTTCCTGTCACGCCCATAGAGACTTCCACGGCCCCACACCTCGACGCTGTCCGCGAGCGCGCGGAGCGCGACCGTATCTCCGGCGGCAGCCAGCGCCATACCGTAGAGTGTTCCATTCCACGCACGGTGCCGCGCTCTGCTCCCCTCCGACCAATGTGCCGGGAGGGACAAATGCAGCATGTGCCCAAACACAGTCGCCGCCCGCTGGGGATCGCCACGCGCCAGGGCGAGGACTCCGTCGTTGAATGGGCTGTGGTCGCGCGTCGCCGGCGCCGGCGGCAAGCCTGGAAGTGTTCCCGTGCGGAAAAACTCCTCGGCTTCGCGAATCCGCCCCTGGTTTCTCAAGGCGAGGATGTACCACCACGCCGCCGAGTCGTAGTCGTGGGGAAGGGACGACGACAACTGCGTCGCCAGCTGCTGCTCCGCCTGGTCGTACGCCTCGAGCCTGAGGTGAACGTCGGTCAGATAACCCGGCCCCGTGCCGCCGAGCGACGCCAGACGCTCGAAGTTGGCGTAGGCGGCGGCGCTATCCCCCAGGCGCGCCCCCACGGCCCCGAGCAAAAAGAACGGGCTGCTCGCCTTTGGGCGTAACGCACGAAAGCGGTGCGCCACTCGAACGACCGCGGGGAGCGAGTCCGACCAGAAGTACACCTGCGCGAGGAAGTTGAAGTCCTCGCACAGCATGCACAACGGGCTGCCGTCGCGTTCACCCTCGGTATCGAGCGCGATTGCGCGCTCGATCGCCGCGACGGCCTTGGCCCAGTCGCCGCGCATCCAGTAGACGTGTGCGAGAACGCCGAACGCTCTGGGGTCGTGCTGATATCGGGTCGTGAGCGATTCGGCCACCGCCACGGCGCGCGGTTCCTGATCTTCAGTCAGGAGATCCGCCGTGATCATGAGACGCTCTCGATCGGGAGCGCGAGCGGCCAAACGCAGAGCGATTGGCCGGAGGGCCGTCACATCCTGGGCAAGCACCGGGTCCCACACGTCCTTGCCGATCTTGGCCACCCAGTACGCCGCCATCGCGAAGGTCGAGTCTTCGCCGAGCGCGGCGTTCATGAGCCGCTGGGCCGCCTTCAAGTCTCCCTGAAAATACGCGCGCAATCCTTCGTCGTAGAGCCGGTAGGCAAGCGGCGAGCTCGTCGTCGCTGCCGCGATGGATCCACGCGGCGACTGGAGATGAAAACCGCGAGCAACCAATTGCGTGAGGCTGTCGACCAACGCATAGCGATCGACCGCCCGTACCCGGTAGGCGTCCTTCACGACGCCCGTGCGCAATTCGACGCGACGCAGGGCGAGCTCCAACGTGTCGCGTCTCAGCACGACGAGTTGTCCCTCGAGCAATTCCGAAGCACCCGCGCGACGCGCCGCCTCGGCATAGCCAGCGGCCGAGTCCTGATCGGGGCGCAACAGCTCGATCAGTCGAGAGTTCGAAAGCACCACGAGACCGTCGACCCGAGCAAGATCGGTCGCGATCATATCAGTAAGAACGCGGCTCATGCCGGGTGAGCCCACGGCGCCGTCTTCACGGATGAGCCCCACGGCGATCATCGAAGCGCCGGCCGGGACGCTCGGCCATCCGATTGCGCGCGCAGTGAATCCAACGGCCAAAGCGGCGAATCCCACGATGGCGGCAAGGCCGATCGTCCGCCGCCCCGGCGAACGTGCAGCCAACGACCCTCGCCCGTGGCGCGCCGATGCTCGATCGCTCAGCGTCGCTGAGACCTCACCCGCCTGATGCGTTTGCGTCGCCGGTACGGCCCCGGCTACCGTCGTCAGCGCGGTAATGGAGTCGGGAGAAATCGTGGTCGGTCGCGCCGCGGTAGTCGCCGATGTCTCCGCGCCCGCCACGCTCGTGGTGGCTGAGCCTCGCAACTCTGCTTCGAGACGAAGCACCTCAGGGTCCGGGCCGGTCTGCAACTCCCGCCGGACGATTGCTTCGTGACGGCGCGCGAATGCCAAAGCTGTCGCGCGATCACCGCGCGCGGCGAGCGCTTTCAAGTACTCCAGGGCGAAGCGCCCGCTGACTGGATCGCGCTGCGTCAGCTGACGCCACCACTCGGTCGCAGCGTCGCGATCGTTTGCACGCGTTGCGGCCGTGGCCAGCGAGACGAGTGCGGACACCGTCTCCGCGTTCAGTCGGACGCGTTCCTCCTCCGCCCACCGCTCGAACCCGGAGGCGCCCTGGAGATAGAAGCCGTCGAGGAAGGACCCCTTGGCCAACGACACCGCTCGTTCGTGGTCGCCCGAGCTGAGTGCGGCACGAAAGTCTACGACGTCGGCCACGATCACCGTCTCGTCCAGGGCAAGCGCGGACCCCACCGAGCGAACCGCGTCGCGTCCGAGACCGGCTCGGAGGGCGTACAGGTTCTGTCGCAGCGAGTGGCGGGCCCGTTCCTCGTCGGACTCCGGCCAGAACAACGCCGTGAGTTTGTCGCGAGACATGCCGCGATGGCCCGCGGCCGCGAGCACCGCGAGCAGTGCAAGCCTAGGCGGTCTCAGTCGGGGCGCGGCGGCACCGCCATCGGCTTCGACACCGAGGCCACCGAAGGTCACTAAGCGAAACACGGCGAAGCTGAGATTGCTGTCACGTCCGGGTCTTGTCAACACGGTCCGACGCGGCGGATGACGCTCGATGACGCCAGCCTGTCGAGTCGGTGACGGCCCCGTCTCATCCTTCGGCCCTGGAGGACACCGGGACTTGGCGCCCGAGGCACGCCATTCAACGGAGGATGTGCGATGCGGCGAACGCGTGTGGTATTGGCACTGGTGCTTTCGTTGGTTCCGCTGATGGCCGCGCCGGCGCCCGGCATCGGGCAGATCGGAGCGCTCCGCAAGAAGGCCGAGGAGGCCAAGAAGAAGCTCGAGGACGCGGCCAAGAAGACTGATTCGGCGAAAGCCAAACCCGATAGCGCCAAGCCGGCGTCGACACCTGCCAAAGCCGTGGCGGCTGCGCCAGCGCCTGCGGGGGCCAAAGTTTGGGAGAACTACGACTTCGTCCCGGGCAACAAAGTCCTGTTCTACACGGACTTCAGCGACGACCGCGTAGGCAACTTCGCCCGTGGGCTCAAATACGTAACCGGTCCCATGGAGATCGTCGAGCGCGACGACGTGAAGATGCTCCGGGCGACCGGGGTCGGCGAGCTGCTCGTTCCGCTCGGGCGCCAGCTGCCGCAGAAGTTCACGCTGGAGGTCGACGTCCTCACGGCCGCGAACGGGCCAATGGGTGACCGCCTGCGCGTGGAGGGCGGCAAGTCACACGTTCAGGGCGACGCGCAGTCAGTCGAGATCAGCTGGGGCCCGCAGCACAACACCCTGCACGGGGGAGGGCAGAACCGGAGCGCGAGCCAACTTCACCTGACCGACGACGAGGCGGCGAAATACGTCGACCGTCCGGCTCACATTCGCATTCTGATGGACAGCGGATACTTCAAGATGTACGCGAACGAGAAGCGGCTCTACAACATCCCCGAGCTGCAATTCCGGCGCGACAGCGTCATCCGCCTCGCGCTGGTGGGCGATGCCGGCGCCAACGACGCGCTCTTCATCACGAGCATCCGCGTCGCCGAGAGCGAGACCGATGTGCTGTACGACGCGCTGCTCAAGAAGGGGCGTTGGGTGACGCAGGGCATTCTCTTCGCGACGGGCAAGGCGGAGCTGCAACCGGAATCACGGCCGGTGCTCAAGGAGATCGCGTCGACGATGAAGAAGTACGCTGATCTCAAGATCCTGATCGAGGGGCACACCGACAACGTCGGCGCCGCGGCGAGCAATCTCACGTTGAGTGATGCTCGGGCAGCGGCGGTGAAGGCGACGCTCGTGTCGGACTTCGATCTCGACGCGTCGCGCATCACCACGAAGGGATTTGGCGACACGAAGCCGTCGGCGCCCAACACGACGGCTGTGGGCCGCGCGCAGAACCGGCGCGTCGAGATCGTGAAGCAATGATGAGGTCAAGCGCTTTGACGGTGATCGCCAGCCTCGCCTGCATCACCTCGGCGGGCGAGGCGCAGCAGCGCGGCAAGACCGAGCC
>DATJHY010000155.1:0-12593 GCA_035493635.1 Gemmatimonadaceae bacterium
CTGCTTCCAGCCGTCTATACGCCGCGGGGGTGAGCCGTGCGCCGTGCGCTGTGCGCCGGACTGCTGTTCGTAACCGCCCTCCACGCCCAGTCGATTCCACCGCTCCCGGATTCGTCGGGGTGGGGCGTGCATCAGCTCGCGAGGGTACGCGCGCCCGACGGCTCGGTCTGGGTCGGAACGTACGGGCAGGGGATCTTCGTGCTGCGCAACGGCGCCTCGAGCTGGCAGCAGATTCGTTCGTCGAACGACACGGGCGCCCATGCGATCTCGTGGGATTTCGTCCATGCTTTCGCCTTCGGGCCGCGCGGCGAGATCTGGTACGGCACAGTCGGCAATGGCTGGGGCCTGTCGACCGACGGCGGCAAGACGTGGAAGAATTGGGAGTTCAGCCAGCTCGGACCCGAGTGGCAGTACGTCACGCCCGGCGGTATCGGTACGCACGGAGACACGACATATATCGCCACCGCCGACGGCATCAAGTTGACGTGGGATGACGGGCAAACGTGGCACGTGATCACGGATTCGATCGGCACGACAACCGCGAAAGACCCGGTCTGGGGACTCATCCGGAATCAGTACGTCCAGTGGTTCGCGGTGATGGACACTGCCCGATCTACGCTCGAGATCCGGACTCCTCGAGGGATAGAGACATCGATCGACGGCGGTCGCACGTGGAAGAAAGTCCGGCCGAAGTTCGTGATGCCGGATTACGTGGGCGCGCGGCCTCCTGACACCACAGGGGTGCCACGCGGCGGCACGGTCGCTCTGTCCCGCCACACCTGGTTCAAACGTCCCATCGCGCTGAAAGATCAGCCGTACGTCGACCAGACGTACCGATTCGGCTCGACCATGGGCGGCAACTTCCAGCCGCATCAGGGCGTCGAGTTCAACAACGCCGACGGCACCCCCGTCCACGCGATCGGCGACGGCGTCGTCGTGCATGCGGGACCGGCTGAAGCGGGAGCCCTCACCGTCGCGATCAAGCACGATCGGCGACTGACGACGGGCGACTCCGCCTATTCGCTGTTCTCCGTCTACTACCACAACTCGAAACTGCTCGTGCAGGTCGGCGACCGGGTCAAGACGGGAGACGTCATCGCGCTCGTGGGGAATACGGGCCGAGCCACCAACGACCATCTGCACCTCGAAGTGCACGCGTCACCGTTCGATTCCACGCGGCTGATCGTCGATCCCGCCGTGCGCTATCCGCCCTACAACACGAACCCCGAGCTCTGGATCGACCCGCTCCCCGGCACGGGCATGCTCGCCGGCCAAGTGTGGGACTCGGCGGGGCAACCGGTCTATCAAGCGCGCATCTACGGCCTCGTGAAGCCGGAGCCGCGCGAGACGCCATTCTCGTACATCGAGACCTATGGTCCGCGCAACCATCCCGATCCCGTCTACCACGAGCACTTCGCCATCTCCGACGTCCCGCCCGGGACGTATGTCCTCGGTGTTGAGATCGACGGTAAGCGCGTCTTCAAGCAGGTGAAGATCGAGGCGGGCAAACTGACGTGGGTGGAGTTCCGTCCGTGACACGCCTTCCGGCGCACGGCTCACGGCGCACGGCGCACGATTATCCGGCGCACGATTATCCGGCGCAGGATTAGCCATGCACATCGAGCTCACCGAGATGCTGCGCTGCCCCGAGCCCCACCGCGAGGAGGTGCTCGTCCTCTCGACGGGCGAGGTGAAGGACCGCATGGTGCGCTCGGGAATCGTCGGGTGTCCCGTCTGTCACAAGGAATACTTCATCGCGCGCGGGATCGTGAACTTCCGCCGGCTCACGGACCGCCCGGCCAAGGGGACCTACACGCCGCCGTCGCCGTTGCCCTCCGCCGACGCCGCCAGCCTCCAGGCGCTGCTCGAGCTGTCCGGCCCCGGCGGCTACGTCATCCTGGTGGGTTCCGCCGTGCGCCAGGCGCAACGACTCAGCGAGCTCATGCCTGGGATTCACTTCGTGGGGATCAACGCGCCGAGCGAGCTCGACGAACAGCCGTCGCTGTCGTTGATCTATGCGAATGAAAAGATTCCGCTGCGCACTGCCGTGGCGCGCGGCGTCGTCGTCGGCGCCGATCTCGCGACCTCGCCATGGCTCGTCGAAGCGCATCGCGTGCTGCTGCGCGGCCGGCGGTTCGTCGTGGAAAACGAAGAGCCCGACCTTCCGATCGGGCTCGTCAAGCTCGCGGCGGAGCAGGGACTCTGGGTCGGAGAGAAGCGCCTCTAGCCCTCGATCGCCGCGGCGATCGCGTCGCCTGACGCGTATGCGGCATCGATCTGATCCTTGTAATTCTTCTCGATCACCCGGCGCTTCACCTTGAGCGTCGGCGTCAGCTCTCCCGATTCGATCGTGAAGTCTTTCTCGAGCAGCAGCACCTTCTTGGGCGTCTCGTACTTCGCGAGCTCGCGCAGCATGCTCATCACCTCGCGCTCCACCTTCGCCTGTGCGTCGGGGAGCGCGATCAGCTCGGCGCGCGTCGCGTAGCTCAAGCTCCGCTCGTGTGCCCAGCGCTCGAGGTTGTCGAAGTTCGGCACGATCAGGATGATGGGGAACTTGCGACGGTCTCCGTACATCACCGCGTTGGCGACGAACTTGTTGCGCTTCACCATCTGCTCGATCGGCTGGGGGGCGATGTATTTCCCGCCCGCCGTCTTGAGCAGCTCCTTCTTGCGATCGGTGATCTTGAGGTATCCGTCGGAATCGAGCTCGCCGATGTCGCCGGTATGCAGCCAGCCGTCGGCATCCACGGTCTCCTTCGTTGCGTCGGGCAGTTTGTAGTAGCCCTGCATGATGTTGGGCCCGCGCGCCAGAATCTCGCCGTCGCTCGCGATCTTGAGCTCGACGCCGGGAATCGCCCGCCCCACGGTGCCGAGCTTGATGCGGTCGAGGGGATTGAGGGTGAGCACCGGCGACGATTCGGTCAGGCCATAACCTTCGATGACGGGGAGCCCCGCGCTGTAGAAGAACTTCGCGATGTCGGCGGACAGCGGCGCGGCGCCCGAGACGAAGAAGCGGATCCGGCCGCCGGTGCGCGCCCTGAGCTTCGCGAACACGAGCCGGTCGGCGATTTTCTTCTTGAGGCCGAGACCGCCGGGAATCGGCAACCCGGCGAGTGACAGCGTCGCCCATTGCTCGCCGGCGCGCTTTGCCCAGAAGAAGATGTTGCGCTTGATCGCGCTGCCCGACAGCGCGTTCTCGAGCACGCGGGCGTAGACCTTCTCGTACAGGCGTGGCACCGACAACACGACGGTCGGCTTCACCTCGCCGAGATTCGCCGCCACCGTGTCGAACGACTCGGCGTAATTGATGATCACGCCGGCCTGGAAGAGCGTGTAATCGACCATCCGCTCGTAGCTGTGCGAGAGCGGCAGCATCGACAGGCATTCGTCGCCCGTGCCGATCGGAATCATCTGGAGCACGGCCTGCACGTTCGACCAGATGTTGTGATGCGAGAGCATCACGCCCTTCGGGTCGCCGGTGGTGCCGGACGTGTAGATCAGCGTCGCCAGATCGTCGGGGTCCACGTTCAGGGCCTGCTGCTTCCAGTCGCCGTGCTTCGACACGACGGCTCGGCCCTTGGCTTCGAGATCGGCCAGCGCCATCAGCCCGGCGCGTGACGGCACGCCGGAATCGAACGCGACAATCGTCTTGAGCAGCGGCAACCCGGCTTTGACTTGGAGGACCTTGTCCACCTGTTCCGCGGTCGAGCAGAACACGGCCACTGACTCGGAGTCGCGGAGGATGTACTCGGTCTGCTTCGCGGTCAGGGTCGGGTAGATCGGCACGTCGGCCGTGCGAGCGCAGAGGCACGCGTAGTCGGCGAGCGCCCATTCCGGCCGGTTCTCCGAGACGATCGCGACTTTGTCGCCCGGCTTGATGCCCAGCTCCCGGAGGCCGAGGGAGATCGCTTGCACGCGATCGAGCGCTTGGCGATGCGTGATGCCGAACCACGCACCGCCCACCTTGGACCGGAACGCAGCCGGCAGACTGGCGTGCCGGTCGATCGTCGTGAAGAACAGCTGCGTGAGCGTGCCCCCGCCTCGACTCATGGCGTGATCACCACGAGAAACGAGACGGGGCTGCCGGGGATCGGGGTTCCGTCGAGACGCTTCATGGTGGCGCTCACCAGCACGGAATCGGGGGGCGTGCCGACGTGCGGGCGCACCACGAGCTGCGTCTGGCCGACGGCGCCGGTCGATGTGGCGGTCGTGAGAACGGAGTCATTCGGCACAAATGTCACCAGCGAGTCGCCCGACGGAAAGGTGGCCGCCGTAAACACGACCCGGCGACCGCTCGGCACGCCCCCCGTGCCGAAGGCCGCGATCTGCAGCGGAGTCGAGATCGAGTCGACCTTGCCCACGGAATCTGGCGTCAGATCGATCGTGTCGCGCAGGGCGCTCAGCGCATTCATCGAGTCCAGGTGCGCCAGCACCGTCACGTTCTGCGGGTTCGAGAAGAGGTTGCCGGCCCGGGCTTGCAGGCGGCCGATGCCGACCGTCTTGGTCAGGGTGACGCCGGTCGTGCTGTCCAGCACGGCGATGATCGCGGTGTCGAGCGACGTCCAGAACAGCTGCTGGCCGCCGACCGAGTCGCCCAGACCGTTGAGCGCGCGCCCCGTGGGAAGAAACGTGTCCGGGAGCTCGACGCGGCCCGAATCGGGCAGCACGATCTCGATCGCGACGACCTGATTGACATCCGTGTTGATTTTGCAGGCGCCGAGCACCAGGCCGGCCAGGATTATCAACCGCCGAATCAGGGGGTCCCGGTCCTCTCTTCGGGCGAGCGAGCGGAGGCGGGAGCGCGCAGGTCCTGCAGCGCCTGCGTGGCGTGCTCGATCCACTTCTGCGCGTCGGGACCGCGCGGCGGATGCGCCAGGAACGTCTTGAGATGCTGCGCGGCTCCGTCGGGGTCGCCGCGCTGCAGCAGGAGAAACGCGAGCCCGTAGTGCGCACCCGCGAGCGAGCCGTCGAGCTCGAGGGCGCGGCGATAATGACGAATCGCTTCGTCGTACCGGCGCGTCTTGGTGAAGGCGATCGCCATGTTTTGGAGAATGCGCGCGTCGTTGGGATGATCGCGCAACGCCAAGCGGTAGGACGTCAGCGCGGCGTCATAGTCCCCCTGGCGTTCGAGGGCTAACGCCTCGTTGAGATAATCGAGGCGCTGCGGTCTGAGATCGTCGCCCGACGAGCCGTCTCCCCCGAACAAGCGGCGCCAGAAACCCATGGGCCGAAAATAGCTTGCGGCCGTTGACGTTCGCAATGTAGAATCCCGAACCATGCCGCTCCCTCCCCGCTCGTCCCGCCCCACTCCACCCGCCCGTTCCTCCGGCGCGAACCGTCCGGGGAGCAAGAATGCGCGCGGCGTGCTCCAGGTCGATTGGCCGCTGTTCGGCGAGCTGTGCCGCGTGCTCGCGCTCAAGGTGTTTCGCGAGTACGACCCGGAGGTCGTGATCGGCATCGCGAAAGCCGGCGTCATTCCGGGAGCGGTGGTGGCGAGCATTCTGCAACGCGACTTCGCGTCGATCGCGATCACCCGCAGCGCGCCGGGCGCGGCTCCCGCCATCATCGCCGGGCCGCCGCGACTCGTGACCGGCAAGCGGGTACTACTCGTTGACGAGACGTGCGAGTCGGGCAGCACGATGAAGCTCGCGCTCGCCGCCGTGCGCGAGCTCAAGCCCGCGGCGCTGAAGACCGCGGTCTCGTTCAAGACCGGGACGTACAAGCCCGACTTCTTCGCGCTCGAGAACGAGAACTTCATCATTCTGCCCTGGGACCTCGAGGTCATCGTCAACGGTGAGATCGTCGTCCGGCCCGATTACCGCGACCACGTGAAGGACATCCGTTGAAAGATCGTCTCACCGCAGCCGTCAAAAAATCCCGCGCCGGTTACACCGAAATTCGCGTCGAACGTACCTGGAGCTCCGCCGTCGCCTTTCGCGGCAAGCGGCTGGAGACTGCGACCGTCAGCGAGGACCAGGGCGGCTTCGTCCGCGTGCTCAACAAGGGCTGCGGCTGGGGGATCGCGTCGTTCACGTCGCTCGACGAGCTCCCCGCCATGGTCGCGCGCGCGAACGAGCTGTCGCGCGCCGTGCGGCTCGACGAGCCGATCCGGCTCGCGGACACGCCGCCACAGACCGCCGACGCGGTGCTCGACCTCGACGGCGACGTGCGCGGCATCGCGCTCTCGGAAAAGAAGTCGCTGCTCGACCGCTACAACGGCGCCATGCTGGCGGTCTCCGACAAGATCGTGGACACGCAAGCGAGCTACCGCGACGAAGTCTCCGAAGTGTGGTACGTGAATTCCGAAGGCACGTCACTCTACCAGCTGCGTCCCGAGATCGTGCTCTCCGGGACCGCGATCGGCCGGCGGGACGGCAACATCGAGAAGGGACTCGAGTCGATCGGGCTGCGCAAAGGCTGGAACAGCGTGCAGAACTTCGGAGCGCAGTTCCGCGCGGTTGGCGAGCGCGCCGTGGCGCTGCTCGACGCCCCGCGCGTGAAGGGCAGCGCGTACCCGGTGATCCTCGACAACGAGCTCGCCGGCGTCTTCATCCACGAAGCATTCGGGCATCTGTCGGAGGCGGACTTCGTCTACGAGAATCCGCAGGCGCGCGAGATGATGACCCTCGGCCGCAAGTTCGGCAAGCCGGTGCTGAACGTCGGGGACAACGGCGCCGCCAGTGGGCTGCGGGGGACGCTGCCGTATGACGACGAGGGCACGCCGACGCAGGATACGCCGCTCATCAAGGAAGGCATCCTCGTTGGCCGCCTGCACTCCCGCGAAACCGCCGCGAAGCTCGGCGAGCGTCCCACGGGCAACGCCCGCGCGATTTCGTTCCGCCATCCGCCGATCGTACGCATGACGAACACCTACATCGCTCCGGCGAAGAATGGCGTCGGCTTCGCGGACCTGATCCGCGACATCAAGCTCGGCGTCTATGCGTGCGGCGCGTTCGGCGGTCAGACGATGCTCGAGAATTTCTCGTTCACTGCCGCCTGGGGCCACATGATCCGCGACGGCCAGGTCGCCGAGATGGTGAAGGACGTCGTGCTGGCGGGGAATCTGTTCCAGACGCTCGACCGCATCGACCATATCGCGGGCGACTTCACCTGGAATCAGATGGGCGGCGGTTGCGGCAAGGGCGGCCAGTTCCCGCTCCCCGTCACCGAAGGCGCACCGCACGTGCGCATCGAAGAAGCGCTGATCGGCGGTGACATGTGATCGACCAGTTGCTCGAGCATACGCGCGGCAAAGTGGACGGCGCGGATGCCCTCTGGCGCCGCGAGGAGCAGACCGCGGTGGCGTTCGAGTCCGGCCGGCTGAAAGCGGCCGGCATCTCCGAGGAGACGGGCCTCAACCTCCGCGTGCTGGCCGGCGGTCGCATGGGCGTCGCCGGCACGACCGCGGCCGAGCCGGACGTCGCGGCGCTGGTGGTACGGGCGCGCGCCTCCGCGGGGCTGGGAGAAGTCGTCGATCTGGCCTTTCCCCGCCCGAGCTCCCAGTCCCTGCCGCCGATCCCGACGTTCTTCGATCGCACGGCCAACGCCTCGCTCGACGATCTGATTCGCATCGGCCGGCTGTTGGTCGAGCGGCTCTCGCGCCCCGATTGCCAGGTCAACGTGTCGGTCGAGCGCGAAGTCGCCGAAACGGCCGTCGGCAACACGGTCGGTGCGCGCGGCGAGTATCGGGGCACCGGGATCGCCGTGTCGGCCGAAGTCACCCGCATCGCGGGCGACGACGTGCTGATGATCTTCGACCAGTATGTGGGCGCCGACATGCCCGGCGACGCCGATCTCGAGTCGCTCGTGCGGTCCATCGAGACACGGCTCGCGGCGGCGCTCAAGATCGTCACGCCGCCCGACGGCGCGTTGCCGGTGATCTTCACACCCGCCGGACTCGCCGCGGTCGTTTTGCCGCTCGAGCAGGCGCTGTCGGGCAAGACCGTGCTGCAAGGCAGCTCGCCGCTGGCCGGCAAGGTCGGCCAACAACTGTTCGACGAGCGGCTGGCGATCGTGGACGATCCGCTGACGCCGGGCCGTCCGGTTTCACGCCCGATCGACGACGAATGCGTGGCGTCGCGCTGCACGAGCCTGGTGGACCGCGGGCTCGTGGGCCGGTTCGTCTATGACCTGGAGACTGCCGCGCGTGCCAAGACGGAGAGCACGGGCAACGGCCGGCGCGGCGTATTCGGGAAGCCGCACATCGGTTACACGAACATCCTGTTTCGTGTCGCGGACGGGGCAGGGATGCGCCATCCATCAGCCCCGACCGATGCGCTGGGGGGCGGGCTCCTCGACGGCGTCCGCGACGGCTTGATCGTCGACGATCTCATCGGCGTCGGGCAGGGGAACGTGATCAGCGGCGCGTTCAGCCATCCCGTCGGCCTCGCGTATCGCGTGCAGCACGGCGAGATCACCGGGCGCGTGAAAGACGCGGCGGTCGCCGGCAACGCCTACGATTTGCTCAAACGGATCGGGGGATTCGGCAGCGACGGGCGGTGGCTCGGCTCGCGGTGGTCGCCGTCGTTGCTGCTGGAAGGGGTCAGCGTCGCGAGCCGGTAGTTAGGCGAGCGCCTCCTCGTACGTCCTGCCGGCCGTCATCTCGTTGTAGACCTTCTCCAGGACGTCCGGCGTCGCCGACAGGAACCGGCAACGCTCGTCCCCCTTGCTGCGGCACTCGACTTCCATGACGGCGATCGTCTCTTCCGAAATCCGGCCCAGGAAGTCGGCGAGCATTCCCGTCGAGAAGAAGCACATCGGCGCTTGGGCGGTGCCCGGCTCGGCTTCCGCCCAGTCGGTCGAATCGATCGCGAGCGCGCCGGTGCCCACGGGCGTGATCGTCACACTCCCCCAGCCGTTGGCGGTGAACAGCTCGGCCAATGCGTCGCCGAGGAGATCGGCGTCCAGCTCGGTGGGGTTGTTCGCGGCGAGGAAGGCGCGATACAACCCGTCGCCGGCGGCGTAACCGACTTCCTGTAGCACCGTGACGAGCTGGTCGGGGGCGCGCGCGGCGAGGCTCGCATGGAGCTGCCGGACGATCGCGGGCGTGGCAGGTGCGTTCATATGGGAAGGCAACTTAGGGTTTCCGGTTTGCGCGGCGCAAGAGTTCGGCCTCGTCGATCTGTTCGACGCCCAGCGCCTTTGCCTTGTCGCGCTTCGATCCGGGGTCGGCGCCGACGACGAGCGCGGTGGTTTTCTTCGACAGGCTGTCGGAGACGTGGCCGCCCGCCGACTCGATGAGGTCGCGGACCTGCTGGCGGGACAGCGTGGGCAGCGTGCCGGTGACGACGTAGGTCTGATCGGCGAGGGGCCGCGGTCCCGTCGCCGTGGCCGTTTCCTTTAACGTGAGCCCCAGCTTCTCCAGCCGTTCGACCAGCTTGCGATTGCGCGGCTCGGCGAAGAACCCCGCGACCGCGTCGGCGATCGCCGGGCCGATGCCGCGTACCTCGCCGACCTCGGCGGCCGACGCCTTGGCGAGTGACTTCATCGAGCCGAAATGGCGGGCCAGGAGCTTTGCTCCCTGTTCGCCGACGTGGCGGATGCCGAGGGCGAACAGCAGGCGCGAGAGCGGCTGCTCCCGCGAATCGGCGATCGCGTCCACGAGCTGTTGCGCCGACTTCTCGGCGAACCCTTCGAGGGTGAGCAGGTTCATCGGCGTCAGCTCGTACAGGTCGGCGACGTCGTCGATGAGCTTCCCGTCGAGCAGCGCGCGCACGCGCTCGTAGCCGAGGCCGCGGACGTCCATCGCGTTCCGGCTGGCGAAATGCACGATCGACTCGAGGATCCGCGCCGGGCACGAGATGTTGGGGCAGTACGTCATCACTTCTTCCTGCGGATGCTCGACCTGCGAGCCACAGCTCGGGCACTTCTCCGGCATTCGATAGGGCTTCTCGCCCCCCGTCCGCTTCTCGCGCACGGGGCCGAGGACCTGGGGAATGACCTCGCCGGCGCGCGTGACCTCGACCCAATCGCCCTCACGAATGTCTTTGGCCGCGATCAGGTCCGCGTTATGCAGCGTCGCGTTCGAGACCGTCACGCCGCCGATCTCGACCGGCTCGAGCACGGCATAGGGGTTGAGCGCGCCGGTGCGGCCGACGTTGACGCGGATCTCGAGCAGCTTCGTGACCTGGACCTCGGGCGCGAATTTGCGCGCGACCGACCACCGCGGCTCGCGGTTGCCGATGGTGCCGAGCTCAGCGTAGAGCGCGCGGTTGTCGACCTTGACCGCCACACCGTCGGCGCCGTAATCGAGCGTCGGCAGAAGCTCCTCGAGCTTCTTGATCTCGTGGTGCGCCGCGGCCAGGTCCTTCACCCGTGTGTGATGCGGCTCGACGGGCAGCCCCCATTCGTGCAGTGTCTCGAGCAGCTCCTCCTGCGAGTCGATGCTCAGCTTTGCGCCGGGGGCTTCGACCTGGAAGGTGAAGACGCGGAGGCCGCGCGCGCGCGTCTTCTTCGGATCGAGCTGTCGCAGCGCGCCGGCCGCCGCGTTGCGCGGATTGGCGTACGGCGCCTCGCCGGCCTTCTCACGCTGTTTGTTCGTTTCCTCGAAGCGGCTGATGGGCAGGTACACCTCGCCGCGTACTTCCATCTTCTTGGGCCAGCCTTTGCCGCGGAGTCGCAACGGGAGGTCGAGCACCGTTCGGAGGTTCGGCGTGACGTCCTCGCCTTCGACGCCGTTGCCGCGCGTCACACCGGTCACGAACACGCCGTCCTCGTACGTCAGGCTGACCGCGGCGCCGTCGATCTTCACCTCGAGCGTATACCCTGCCGTCTTCACCTCCGGAACGAGCCGAGCGTTCCGCTCTTCCCATTCGGTGAGCTCGGCCTCCGAGAACGCGTTCGCCAGCGACAGCATCGGAACGAGGTGGCGATGCTTGCGGAATGCGCTGGTGGGCGCGCCGCCGACTCTCAGCGTGGGGGAGTCAGGCGTCTGGAGTCCGGGGTTTTGGGCTTCGAGATCCTGCAGCTCGCGGAACAGCTTGTCGTACTCCGCGTCCGACATTTCCGGTTTGTCGAGGATGTAGTACGCGCGGTTTGCCCGTTCCAGAATCCGCCGCAGCTCAGCGGCGCGTGCCGCTGGCTTCACCGCCCTTTGGCTTCTTCCTGGATGACGGCCATCGCCACGCCGACCAGGCGGTCGAGCTCGTCGGCACTGGCCTTCGGGAGGAGCCCTTCGCCCCATGCGCCCTCGCGCTGACCGAAGGAGTCGAGCAGCCGCCGCATGAACGCGAGCAGCGCCACCCGTTCGAGCTCCATGCGCTTGAGCTGCTCGCCGGTCTCGTGGGTGCGCTGCGCCAGCCGCTCGTAGCGATGCGCGTTGCGCAGGGCCTGCGCGGTGAGTGAGGCGACGACCTGGACGAAGCGCACATCGGCGTCCGAGAAGGTCGGACCGTCGCGGAAGGTGCGAAGGAAAATCGCGCCGATCGCGATCGACCGCCACGTGATCGGCACGACGGTGATCGATTTGACGCGGCGATTGACCAGATCGCTCTTCACGTGCTTGAGCGAGGGCTCGTTGGCCGCGTCGGGAATGAACACGGTCTCACCACTCTGCATGGCGCGCTTCAGCTCGGGATAGCGGTCGAGATCGACGACGTAGTTGCGGATCGTGGGATCTTCGTACGACGCGACGAGCCGCACCTGCCGGCCGCCCTTCTCGCCGAGAAAGATCGAGCAGCGATCGAGGCCGAACGACTCGCCGAGCTTGCGCGCGATCGCCTGCAGAATGTCAATGAAGTGTAAGGAACTGGATGCTTCTTTCAGGATCTCGATGACCGCGAGCAGATGCTTGCGCTCGTGCTCCAGCTCGGCGATCCGCGCGGCCAGCCGTTCCGCTTCCGCGTGTGTCAGGGCCGAGTTGATCGTCATGAGTGCCATAGTTTCGCTCGGGAACTCGGGGCGCGTCAAGCGGATGTAGATTAACGCCCATGCGAACCATCGTACTGACCGCTGTCATCGGCATCGCGCTCTGCGCGCGAGCGGCGTCACAGTCGCCCGCACCCGCCGGTCCGATCGGTGCTTACACCGTGGTTCCCGAGCTACCCGGGATGGGACGGCCGGTCGACATCGCCGCCACGGCGGCGCGCCGGCGCGCGTTGATGCGCCGGATCGGGCGTGGCACCGTCCTCATTCCGGCCGGTCACGAGCGCGACGTCGAGACTGACTATCTCCAGGACAACGATTTTCGCCAGGACAACACCTTCTATTACTTCACCGAGCTCGAGACGCAGGACGCCATGCTGATGATGACCGCGCGAGGGCCCGATTCGATCGAGACGGTGCTGTTCCTCCCGCCGCGCACGCCGGCGCAGGAACGGTGGACCGGCCTTCGGCTCGGTCCCGACAGCACGGCGATAAGACTGTCCGGTATCGCGATCGTCTTGCCGGTCGATTCGTTCGAGGCTCGATCCAGGAGCGCTCCGGAACCCGTGTCCACGCCGAGCCTCCGGCCCATCGTCGATTCCATGCGCGTCGTAAAGGACGCCGACGAGATCAGTCGGCTGCGGCGCGCCGTGGACATCAGCGTCGCGGGGCACATCGCCGCCATGCGGGCGGCGCGTCCCGGGATGTACGAATACCAGATCGAGGCGGTG
>DATJHY010000156.1:0-18898 GCA_035493635.1 Gemmatimonadaceae bacterium
CAGATGGGCAGTCGAACGGCGTGTCGGTCGCATGGAGGGCTCAGAATCGTCGTGTGAAATGCCCGTCATCGAGCTGCCTTCGTTGTTTCCGTGTCCTGTTACCGATGATGCTCCCTTCAAGGGACACGGAATCGGCAGCTCCATTGCGACATCACGGGCAATCCAGAGTCGCCGACCTTTCTTGCGCGACGGGGCAAGTCCGAGGCACGGACGTGAGTCAACCGTTGCCCGGCCAGCTCATTCCGTTCCACCACGTTCAACGATGAGCCTCATTGCCGCCTGCGATACATAACTCTGCTCGTGAAACGCGCGGCCCCACCCGAGCGGAGTCACGTTCTTGTATTCATGAACGTTGCTATCTGGCGCAAACGGGAGGCGCTTGCGAATCGATGCGCGCGCGTTCGGGTCTGCGCCGCGATCGAGGAGCAGCCGCCCGAGCCGTTCATCGTGCCGCCCCGCGTTGTAGCTCACGACGCAGTTGAAGAGCGGAGTGTGGCCTCCGAATCCGCTTTCATCGACCAGGGCGCGCGCGTTCACGTCCGCGCCATGCTCGTTCAGCCAGCGCGCCACGTCGAGTTCCTCGTACTCGACCGCCATGTGGAGAAGCGTTGCGCCGTCGAGCGGCGCGCCGTGGAGGGCGAGGTCTCGGTCTTCGTGACAGCCCAATGCGAGAGGATAGACGTCGTCGATCGCTAACGGGCGATTCAAGACGTCGGCATCGCGCTCCAAGTGGCGTTCGAGCAAATCCAGCCGACCACGATGAACGGCCATCGCCGGCGAATCCGGCAGCGGGACGCCTTTGTCGGCCATGACGTCGAGAATCTGGTGCTTGCCCGCTGGATTCCGCGTGTACGTCTCGAGCGCCAGCGCGCAGAGCTCACGCCAATCGCGCTCACCCTCGTCACGATTCGGCTCGCCCGGAGCGCCGATCTCGATGCCAACTCCAACCATGAATGCAAAGTCGTCGCCCTGCAGGAGCTCGACTGATCCGCCGACGGCTTCGCGTGGTGGGCGTCCGCCCATTCGCGCGAGCACTCGGAGCGTGTCGAGCCATTTGTGAAACGCCGGCCGCGCCATCGCGGCGCTCACACTTCGCACGCCGTAGGCTTGGAGCGTTTCGATGACCCGACGCAGACCGATGTTCGCTGCCGCCGCCATCGGCTCGCTCCATCCGGCGCGATCGCCGCCCTCCGTGAGTACGTCGGAATGCTTGCTGGCTAGCCCGCGGAGCTTATCAAACTCCTCATGAGTGACGGCCTCGATCAATTCGCACGCGGCGACGAGTCGCGGCCAGCTGATCGCGCCGTAACTGCGCGCGAGCACGAGCTGGGCGTCGGCGAGCCGAGCCGTCGTCGCATCCACACGCTGCGGATGATATGCTGCGAAGTCGGCGACGGCGGACGGGTCGCCTCGTCGAAAGGCGCGAAGGAGATCCTTCGCTTGATGCTTGAGTTGTTTCAGGTCCGGGCGAGCCGGAAGGCCCCGAGCGGGCATGACGAGCCTCCTTAAGAAAGCCCGTGTCCGCAGCGTCGGGCGACAAGGAGGTTCGCGAGAACCGTGAGTACCTCGAAGAACGAAGCAGGTGGACTCGGTCCTTCCCGCGGACGGGAGGCGTCCTGCGCGCCAACGCAGAAGTTAGCGCGCCGCGGCGCAGCGTCAGCGAGCCTGCTAGTTGCTCGGCACCGCCATGCCCATGGCGTGATAGCCCTTGTCCACGTACACCGTGTTCCCCGTGATCGCGCTCGCCAGCGGCGAACTGAGGAAGGCCGCCACGCGGCCGACTTCCTCGGCCGTGAGTCGTTCGGTCAGTGGTGCGTTCTGCGAGACGTACTCGACCATCTTCTCGATGATGCCGATCGCGCTCGCCGCGCGCGAGGCGAGCGGGCCAGCGGAAATGGCGTTCACGCGGCAGCCGAACTGGCGCCCGGCCTCGAACGCCAGCGTACGCGTGTCGCTCTCCAGCGCCGCCTTGGCCGACGACATTCCGCCGCCGTAGCCCGGAATCACGCGCTCGCTGGCCAGATAGGTGAGCGAGAGGAACGAGCCGTGCGGCCGCATCAACGGTCCGAGCCGCTGCACCATCGACACGAGCGAATACGCACTGGCGCTCAATGCGTCCAGATAGCCTCGGCGACTCGTTTCGATGAGTGGTTTCTTGACCTCTGGTCCATTGGCCAGCGAGTGCACCACGATGTCGAGCGGCTTGTCGCCGAAATCAGCGACGAGCTGTTGCGCCAACCCCCCGATCGAGCAGTCGCCGGCTTCCTTGTATCGCTTGCTCGCCCGCAAATCCTCCGGAATCTCTTCGTAGCGGTCGAATACGGCGTCGAGCGGGTAGATCTTCTCGAAGGTCAGCAGTTCCCCCGACGTCAGGCGCCGCGATTCGTCTAGTTTTCCGCGCTCGAGCAGGGTCAGGAAGATGTTAAGCGCGGGCGGCCACGTGCCGACGCAGACGCTGGCGCCCGCTTCGGCGAGTGCCTTGGCAATGGCGAATCCGAACCCCGCATCGTCGGCTACGCCGGCCACGAGGGCGCGCCGGCCCGAGAGATCGATCTTGAGCATACGCAATGATAGCGTAAAATGACGGGCTCGGCTGGCCCGGGCATTGCGCATAGTCCCGCTCGGACCAAGGCACACATCATGTAACACATGTCAGACGTGACGATCCCGGTGCGCGACGTGACATCCCAGCGCGCGGTCGCGGACCTGGTGGCTACCTCCCCAGGCCCGTCGTTCGCGCGCGGTCTTTGGCGGATTGCCGCGGCCGACGTCTCGAGCGACAATCGCGTCGTCCTCCTGCGCGATGGCCCGGCGACTTTCGAGGCGATGATCGGGCTCATCGAGTCCGCCGAGACCAGCGTTGCGCTCGAGAGCTACATCTTTCGCGCTGACGACGTCGGCCAGCGATTCGGGGACGCGCTCATCGCCGCCGTCAAACGGGGAGTGAACGTCAGGCTCCTTCGCGACTGGATCGGCGGTCGTGGAGAATCGAGGAAATTCTTCCGGCAACTCCAGCAGGCGGGCGTCGAGATCGCGGTGTTCAATCCGGTCGGTTTTCGACCGTGGCTCGGATTGGTACCGCGCGATCACCGGAAGCTCCTCGTCGTCGACGGGCGCGTCGGCATTACGGGAGGCGTCGGAGTCGGGCGCGAGTGGACCACCGGCGTTCAGAAGCAGCATCGCTCGCGCTGGCGCGACACCGCGGTGCAGATCGACGGACCGGCAGCGCGGGACATGATGCAGGCGTTCGATCACATGTGGCGACGCACCAAAGGCCACGAGCGCCGCGGTTCGCATCGATTCCTTCGGCGTCCTGCTCGCGGCGCCCATCTCGATCCAGCCACCGACACCCCAGCGCTGGTCGGCATAGTCGAAGGCGAGCCACTGCGCCTCCGCGTCTCACGCGCACTGCAGATCCAGGCCATCTCGGCGCGCCGCTCGATCTGGATCGCGACGGCCTATTTCACGCCGTCGCCCTCCGAGGTCGAAGCGCTCAACGGCGCCGCGCGCGACGGAGTCGACGTTCGGATTCTCGTGCCGAGTCGCAACGATCACATGTGGGTGTCGTTTCTGGCCCGGCGCTACTATCGCCGGCTGCTCACCAACGGCGTGCGCATCTGGGAATGGCAGGGTGAGATGATGCACGCCAAGACCAGCGTGATCGACGGACGCTGGGTGCGCGTCGGGTCCACGGACTTCAACCCCTTGGGCGTCGCGATCAACTACGAACTCGACGCGGTGATCGAAGACGCGACACTCGGCCAGGAGGCCGAGCGAATGTTCCTGTGTGATCTGGACGAGTCCCGTGAAGTCACTCTCTAGTGCCGTACTCGCTTCGAGCCTCGTGCTCGTTACCCAAACGGCCGCCCGCGCGCAAACGGCCAGTGCGCCCCTCACCCAACGACCCCTGTTCACCTGGCGCGATGGCGCGCTCGCCGGCGGATTCGTAGTCGCGACTCGACTGGCGCGGCCGTTCGACAAACGCGCTGCAGTCGCACTGCAACGGCCCGAGCGCCAGCGGCGCTGGCTCTTTCAGGAAAGCGCGGCGATTGTGCGAACGATCGCCGTACCCGGCGCAGCGGTCATCGGCACGTCGATGTACGCAGTCGGCCGCCTCTCGCACGAGAAGCGTCTCGCCGAAGTCGGGCTGCACGGCACTGAAGCGCTCCTCGTCGGCGAAGTGGTCGGCAGTGTGCTCAAGGATTTCTTCGGACGGGCGCGACCGTACGTCGACACCACAGGGCCCAACCCCGATGATTGGCAACTCCTCCGCGGGTTCAGGAGCGGTACGGAGTATCGCTCGTTTCCATCGGGGCACACTGTTGCAGCATTTGCCGCGGCAGCTGCCGTGAGTACCGAAACGAGCATCTGGTGGCCGACGGCGACGTATTACGGCATCGGACCCGTACTCTACGCTGGCGCCGCTGCCGTCGGCGTATCGCGCATGTATAACAATCGCCATTGGGCGAGCGACGTGATGCTCGGTGCCGCCATCGGTACCTTCGCCGGAACGAAGGTGGTGCGCTATCATCGTACACATCCCGGCAATCGTGTCGATCGATGGCTCTTGAACGCGTCGTGGTCTCCAGCGGACGGAGGGATCACGCTCTCGGTGCTGCCCATGCGGTAGAGGTCGTGTCGTGAAGCGCGGCATCATCGTGATGACCGAGCTGCACGGCGCCCTCGCCGAACGTGTCCACGACATCCAGCAGCGGTTCGATCCGCGCGTCGCGGCCGAGCTCCCGCCGCACATCACCATCACGGGCTCGTCGGGGATGGGTCCCATCTCGCCGGAAACGGCTGACGACCAGCTGCGCGTCGCGCTCGAGCGAGTTGCCGCCGAGACTCCGCCGTTCAGCGTGCGCCTCGAGCCGCCGATGCGCTTCATGCAGAGCACCGTCGTCGTGATGGCCGTTGATCCGAACGGTCCGATTCGCGCCCTGCACGAGCGAATCAAGATGAGCGGTCTCGCCTATGAAGTGCCGCGGTTCACATTCACGCCGCATTGCACGTTGAGCTTCTATCCCGAACTTTCGCGCGATGCTCTTCGGGAGCTGCTGCGCGTTCGCATCGACGAGGAGGTGCCCATCGACGCGATCCAGGCGTATCGGTCCATCACGCTCACTCGCGCCACCAAGATCGTCGACCTGCCACTCACCGGGCCATCTTCATGACTGAATCCGCGCGCCTCGCGCGCTCGAGCGTGCTTTCCGCGCCGTCCATTCTCTCCGAAATCGAGGCCGATGCCGGCGCCGAGATCGGCGCGGCGTTCGTCAGCGCCGTCGCCACTTACTTCGAGGAAACGCGGAACCGCGCGACCCGCGTCTCGACACCGCTCGCCCCGTCGAGCCTCGCGACGCGATTTGACGAACCGTTGCCGCGCAGCGGACGCCCGATCGAGGAAGTCGTCGCGCGACTCCGACGCGACGTCATCGCGGAGTCCAACCATCTCTGGCACCCGCGATACGTCGGCCACCAGGTCGCCGGCTCGCTGCCGGTCGCGGTGTGGACAGAACCGGTCACCGCCGCGCTCAATCAATCGCTCGCTGTGTTCGAGATGTCGCCGGTCGGTACCGTGCTCGAGCATCGCGTCATCGGCTGGATGTGTGAGCTCGCGGGCTTTCCCGCCGGAAGTGGCGGGGCGATGACGAGCGGTGGGACGGAAGCGACGTTCACTGGATTGCTCGCGGCCCGCGGCGCGGCGCTGCCCAACGCCTGGACCGACGGCGTCGGCTCGAATCCCCCCGTCCTCCTGTGCGGCGAGCACGCGCACTACGCCGTCACGCGCGCGGCGGGCGAGCTTGGACTCGGCATGCGCAGCGTACGCACGATCCCATCGCGCGACTATCGGATGGACCCGCGCGCGCTCGAGACGACTCTGCGCGAGCTCGCCGGCGCCGGGACAGCCGTGATGGCCGTCGTCGCCACGGCCGGATCGACCGCCACCGGGTCATTCGACGATCTCGAGGCCATCGGATCGCTTTGCAACGAGCACGACATATGGCTGCACGTCGACGCCGCGCACGGCGGCTCCGCGCTCCTGTCGCCGAGCCATCGCGCGCGGTTGCGCGGGATCGCGCGTGCCCGGTCGATCGCGTGGGATCCGCACAAGATGATGCTCATGCCGAGCCAGGCCGGGATGCTGCTCGTGCGCGACGAGCGCGATCTCGACGCGGCATTCTCACAACGCGCGCCGTACCTCTTTCACGGAAGCGCGGGCGAGCGCACCTGGGATCAGGGCACGCGGAGCTTCATGTGCTCACGCCGTGCCGACGTGCTCAAGCTCTGGGTGGCGCTGCAGCGCCACGGCGCGGACGCACTCGGTGAGCTCTATGACTATCTCTGCGCGCTGACGCGCCTCATCTGGCAGGAGGTCGAGTCTCGCGACGACTTCGAATCACTGCACGAGCCCGATGGCAACATCCTGTGCTTTCGGTACATCGCCGACGGTACGCTGGGCGACGACGCGCTCGACGCGCTGAACCGCGAGATTCGCGAGCGCTACAACCAGTCGGGCGCCGGCTGGATCACCGGCACGATGCTCGACGGCCGGCGCGTGCTGCGCGTGACGCTCATGAATCCGAGAACGACGGAGTCCGACCTCAGCGAGATTCTGGACGGGCTCGCGAAAACGGGCCGCGATGTCGCGGCCCGTTGAGCGCTTTCTTATAGGACTTTCTTGATCGCCGCCTCGAGATCCTGCTTTCCGCCAAGCCCGGTGTACGCGACCTTGCCAGACTTGTCGATGATCACGACGTAGGACGTCGCCGGCGCGTCGTACGCGCCCGAGGCTTCGCCTTTCGTGTCGAAGTAGTGCTCGCCCGGCAAACCGTGCTTGGCGACGAACGCTTTGACACGCGCCGGCGTTTCGTTCACCGACACCGCGACGCCGACGAACTTCACGCGCTGGCCGTACTTCTTCGCCACTTCCAGCATCGTGGGCTCCAACTCGGCGCAATTCGGACACCAGGTCGCCCAGAACTCGATCAGCACCGGCGTCTTGCCGATGTACTGCGCCAGATCGGCTTCCTGGCCGTCGAGGGTGTGGACCTTGGCCGGCGGCGCCTTGCTGCCAATCTCGAGCCCCAGGTCCTGCGCGCGAGCCGGCGCCGGTGACGCCGTCAGCGCCGCGAACGCCAGCGCTACGGTTGTAATGACGAGTTTCATATGATGAGCTGACCCATCTTCACCAGGTAATATTCCGCGACGCCTACCATGATCAAAGCGAACAGCCGCTTGACCCACACCATCCACATGCCGGCTCGCGGCAGGCGAACGATCTCGCCCGACGACACACCCACCACCACGAGCAGCGTGCACATTCCGAGCGAGAACACGAACAGGTAGAGGAACCCCAGCGCCGCGTTCTTGGTCGAGGCGACCCACGTCAATACCGCGGCCATCACCGGCGCGGAGCACGGCGCCGCGACGAGCCCCGACAACGCACCCATCGTGAACGCGCCGGACACGCGGCCCGTTGAGCCGGTCGTGCTCGCCCACTCGAGCGTCCGGCGCGGCACACGCACCGGTAACACGTCGAGCATCGCCAGCGCGGCGAATAGCAGCACGTTCGCCATGGCGAAGTAGAGCCACGGGTTGGTACTCACGGAGCCGAACAACGTTCCCGTCATTCCGGCAAGCAGCCCGAGCGCGGAGTAAACCAACGCCAGCCCAATTACGTAGGCCAAAGTGAGGGCCACCGGGCGCCATGCGCTGCGACGACCGGGGCTGTCGGTCATGCTCGTGCCGCCGACGATCGCCGCGGTGATCGGGATCATCGGATAGATGCACGGAGTGAGACTCGTCAGCACGCCGCCGGCAAAGACGAACGGAATCGCCTTCAGCGGACTGCCCGAGAGACTGGGCAAGAAAGTAGTCAGGTCCACGCTGGGATCTTAACAACCGGCCGCGGGCCGGCGTCAGTGTCGGAAGAAGAAACGAGGGAACAGTCATGAAGAACGCACTGCCCGCGGGATTCGCTGGCGTCATCCTGCCAATACTCGCCGCCACCACGGGGTTCCCATCCGTTGCCGGCGCCCAGGCTCGCCAGCCGTCGCACGCAAACCATTCGGACGTCAGCGCCCGGATGGCCGCGATGACCGACGAGGCGATGAGCTTGTCGGCCGACAGCAACATGTCGAAACACATGCGCCTCACGCCCACGCGCGCCGCTACGCACGAGGACACGATTCGGGCGACGAAACTGGCCGCGGAGCTGCGGCAGGCCCTCGGCAAGTACCAGGACACCGCGGCCGCGGTGGCTGACGGATACCACATGTTTGCGCCAAAGATCAAGAATCAGCGTGTGTATCACTTCACGAACTACGGTCGCGCGTTCATGGCGGCGTTCCGGTTCGTTCCTGACAAGCCGACGTCGATTCTCTACAAACGCGGCGACGATGGACGGTTCCACCTCGTTGGCGCGATGTACACGATGCCCAAACGAGCGAGCCTCGACGGGCTCAACGATCGCGTGCCGCTCGGCATTGCCCGCTGGCACGAGCACGTAAACTGGTGCGTTCCGCCCAAGGGCGAAGAAACGCGGCTCGCTGAGCGTCGCGACGGCCAGCCGGTGTTCGGGCCCGAGAGTCCGATCGCGACCAAGGCCGAGTGCGACGCCGTTGGCGGCCGGTTCTTCGCCAACCTGGGCGGCTGGATGGTGCATGCCAACGTCTTCGAGGGCGACGACCTGGCGGCCGTCTGGAGCGACGATCATCACGCCGCCGGGCACGGACATCACATGTAAGGGCCACGGGTCCGACGACGCGGCTCGCTAGATTTCGCGAGCCGAAACTGCACCCGTCTCAACGGCGCCCCTCCCGCGGCGCGAACCGTCGTCCAACATGGCCCCTCCGTCGTTCATCTACGTCATGAAAGACCTGCGCAAGGTCGTCCCGCCATCGCGGGAGATCCTGCGCGGGATCTGGCTGTCCTTCTATCACGGCGCCAAGATCGGCGTCCTCGGCGCCAACGGCGCCGGCAAGTCGTCGTTGCTGCGCATCATGGCCGGCGTCGATCACGATTTTCAGGGTGAAGCGTGGGCCGCCGAGGGCACGCGCGTCGGATTCCTGCCGCAAGAGCCACAGCTCGATCCCGCGCTCGACGTCAAGGGCAATGTCGAGCTCGCGGTCAAAGCGCAGCGCGGACTTCTCAAGGAGTTCGAGGACATCTCGATGATGTTCGCCGAGCCGATGGACGACTCGGCGATGGAAAAGCTCCTCGCGCGCCAAGCCCGCGTGCAGGAACAGATCGACGCGCACGATCTGTGGAATCTCGACAACAAGATCGAGATCGCGATGGACGCATTGCGGTTGCCCCCGGCCGATGCCGACGTGGGCAAGCTGTCGGGCGGGGAGCGGCGCCGCGTCGCGCTCTGCCGCATTCTGCTCGAGGAGCCCGACATGCTGCTCCTCGACGAGCCCACGAACCACCTCGATGCCGAGAGCGTCGCCTGGCTCGAGCGCTACTTGCACGATTTCGCGGGAACCGTCGTCGCCGTCACGCACGATCGGTACTTCCTGGACAACGTCGCGGGGTGGATCCTCGAGCTCGATCGCGGCTACGGGATCCCGTACGAGGGGAACTACTCGTCGTGGCTCGACCAGAAGCGCACGCGGTTGGCCCAGGAAGAGAAGACCGAATCGGCGCGCCAACGCACGCTACAACGCGAGCTCGAGTGGGTGCGCTTGGCGCCGCGCGCGCGGCAGGCCAAGAGCAAGGCGCGCATCCAGAAGTTCGAGGAGCTCGCGGCGCAGGAGACCGCCGAGAAGATCCTGCAGCACGAGATCGTGATTCCGCCGCCGCCGCGACTCGGCAACGACGTCGTGACGGCGCGCGATCTCCGCAAGGCGTTCGGCGACAAGCTGCTGTTCGACGGGCTCTCGTTCGATCTGCCGCGCGGCGGCATCGTCGGCATCATCGGCCCCAACGGCGCGGGCAAGACGACGCTGTTCAAGATGATCGTCGGCCAGGAAGAGCCGGATGGCGGCACGCTCAAGGTCGGCGAGACGGTGCAAATCGCCTACACCGATCAGAATCGCACGCTCAACGCCGACGTCACGGCGTGGCAGGAGATCTCCGGTGGCCAGGAGATGATCATGGTCGGCAAGAAGGAGCTCAACAGCCGCGCCTATCTGTCGAGCTTCAACTTCAAGGGTACCGATCAGCAAAAGAAGGTCGGCCTGCTCTCCGGCGGCGAGCGCAATCGGCTGCACCTTGCCAAAACCCTCATGAGCGGCGGCAACTTGCTCCTGCTCGACGAACCGACGAACGACCTCGACGTCGACACGTTGCGCGCGCTCGAGGACGCACTGGTCGACTTCGCCGGCTGCGCGGTGGTGATCTCACACGACCGCTGGTTCCTGGACCGCATCGCCACGCACATCCTCGCGTTCGAGGGGAACAGCGAGGTGGTGTGGCATGAGGGGAACTACCAGTCGTACGTCGAGGATCTCAGGAAGCGCAAAGGTCCCGACGCCGACCAGCCGCACCGGGTGGCGTACAAGAAGCTGGTGCGAGCGTAACGTCGGGGTGCTCGCGATCGAGTCGGTCGCGAGCACGCCCTTCGTGCGGCCTCCGACTCAATCCGCGCGAAGCACGAGCACGGGGTCGACGCGCGTCGCTCGCCACGAGGGCCAGAGGCTCGCCGCGGTGGCGACGACCAACAGCACAGTGGCGACAGCAGCGAGCAAGAGCGGGTCGCGCGCGCGATTGTCGAAGAGCAGCGGCTGAACACGCGGCGCGATGGCCATGGCGGCCGCGCTTCCCAGCACAGCGCCGGCAATCGCCGCACGGAGTCCGCGCCCCAGAATGAGCCGCAGCACCTGTCCACGACGAGCCCCCAACGCAATCCGTACTCCGAGCTCGTGTGTGCGCTGAGCGACCAGGTAAGACACGATGCTGAACAGACCGATCGCGGCGACCGCGACGACGATCACCCCGAACAGTCCAAACAACGTCGCGCCGACGCGCCAGGGACGAACCTGAGGATCGAGCAGCTCTTCGTACGTCTTGATCTCTGCCGATCGCACGCCCGGTACCGCGGCCCGCAAGACGGCCGTGAGCGCCGCGACCACATGCTTTGAATCATCACCGACGCGAACGAGTAGCACGGACCCGTCGACGAGGCGCGGATCCTGGCCCCACGGCAGGTAGCATTGCGGCAAGGCGGGTTCCTTGAGCGACATGTGATGTACGTCGCGCGCGACACCCACGACTCGCGCACATGCATCGCCGCGCATGCCGAGGACGACCACGCAGCGACCGACCGGCTCGGCGCCGGGCCAGAAGGCGTCCGCCATCGCCTGATTGATGATGACGACCGGCTCCGTTCCCGTTCCTTCACCCGCGTCGAACGCGCGGCCCCGCACGATTCTCGTCCCAACAGTCGCGAAATACCCCGGCGAGACCGCGGTCACGATGGCACCCTTCGCTTGTGGCAACGAGTCGCGGCCGGGGACGCGGATCCGCAGGATCTCGACCGACGATAACGGACTACCGTATGCGATGCTCGTGCTCGACACGCCGGGAACGTGTTCGAATCGCGTCTGCAGATCGCGGTATCGTCCCTGTGCGGCGAGTGTCGCGGCGTTCGCGCCGCCGCCGGCCGAATCGGGACGAGGGAACTCGACGTCCACCGCGAGGACCTCGCCGCGATCGTATCCGAGATCGAGCTGCCGGATGTCCCGCAAGCTTCTGACGAAGAGGCCGGCGGTGAACAACAGCACGAGACTGAGTGCGAGCTGCACGATCTGCAGGGACGTCCGGGTCACTCCGTGCGAATTGCCGGCGCTGCCGCCGCCGGTTCGACCCGCGCGGAGCGAGGACGCCACGTCACCGCCGCTCACGCGGAGCGCCGGTACGAGCCCCACGACGACGCCAACGACCAAGGTGGCGATCGCCGTCCAGAGAAGCACACGACCATCGATCGGCATCTCGCTCCACGCGACGTCCGGCAGCAGTGTGCTTCGGATGATCGCGCCGCCCGATCGAGCGAGCACGATGCCCAGCAGGCCACCAAGCAGGGCGATCATCACCGACTCGAGAACCATGAGCCGGACGAGGCGCCACCGGCCGGCGCCGAGTGCCACGCGAACGCTCAACTCCCGCCGACGCCGAATGGCCCGGGCGAGAATGAGGTTGGTCGTGTTGGCCGCGGCCACGAGCAGCATGACGAGTGCGACGCCGGCCAAAAGACGCGCGACGCCGATTTCCGGTGGCTCGGCGCCCTCCATGTTGTACGCGATCGGGCGAAGGCTCACGGATGCCTTTCGCATCGACGCGAGCGGCCCCGAATACGCGCGACGAAACATCGCGGTGAGCTGCGCTTCGGCTACCGGCCTGGCCACAGCCAGGCGACCGACGATGCTCGCAGTGCCGCCTCGCCAGTCTGTCGCCCAATTCGATTGCGCGTCAATTCCGGATGCTCGAGCGCTCATCGGGAGCCACGCGTCGACCGGTGCGAGCTCCACCCCGGTGAATCCCCGCGGCGCAACTCCGACGACTCGAAACTCGCGATCGCCAAGCCTGACCGATTTCCCGATGATCGCCGTATCGCCGCCATACTCGCGCTGCCAGAAGCGGTAGCCAATGACGACCACCTGCTGGCCGATCGGCGGCCGGTCCTCGTCAGCGGTGTAGAATCGTCCCAGCGCCGGCCGAACGCCGGTCAGCGTGAATAGATCCGGCGTTGCGTACGTCACGGGAACGAACCGCGCGTCTACGCCGACGCCGATGCGCAGCCGAGCCGGCGCATAGCTCGCGACAGCCGAAAACGCGGACGTCTTGTCGCGAGCGCTCGTGTACAACACGTACGGCTGCCACCCGGAGGTGACCACCCGGGAATTCGGAAGCGTCTGTGTCACATACAGGCGCGCGAGCTGGTCCGGCGCGCTCACGTGAGCCGGACCGCGC
This sequence comes from Gemmatimonadaceae bacterium, assembly GCA_035493635.1. Classification (GTDB taxonomy): domain Bacteria; phylum Gemmatimonadota; class Gemmatimonadetes; order Gemmatimonadales; family Gemmatimonadaceae; genus JAQBQB01. The sequence goes on from DATJHY010000156.1 coordinate 12,913, forward strand.
AACAACAGGCGGTCGATGATCCCGAACATCGCCGCGTTGGCCCCGACCGCCACCGCGAGCGTGGCAATCGCCATCACGGCGAACGCGGGATCTCGACGGAGGCCGCGCAGCGTCTGCCGAACGTCCTGCTCTACGGCGTCGAGCGCGCCGCTGCCGCGTGCGTTCCGTGCTTCCTCTCGCCATCGCGTGCGCCCGCCGAACTCACGGAGTGCCTGGCGCCGTGCCTCGCCCCTCGACAATCCTTGCGTTTCGTGCTTTCGCGCCTGGCGGTCGACGTGAAATGAGATCTCGTCCGCCATCTCGCGATCGGCCTCGTCGCGACGCGCCAGCGAGCGAAGCGTGTACCACAAGCCATCCCACCGGGACATGGTGTCCTCGCTTCCGCTAGTTGGCTTGCATGATGAGATCGATCGCGCCCGACGAGCGTGCCCACTCGGCGCGCTCGGATTCGAGCCGCTTCAGCCCTGATCGCGTGATCCGGTAGTAGCGCGCGCGGCGATTGTTCTCGGTCGTGCGCCACTCGGGCGTGATCATCCCGGCGCGCAAGAGCCGCTCGAGCGTTGGGTAGAGCGTCCCCTGGTTCACCGTGAACACGTCCCGCGAGAGTTGCTGGATGCGTTCCCCGATGCCCCACCCGTGCATCGGCTCGAGAGACAACGTCTTGAGGACCAGCATCTCGAGAGTGCCGGGGACGATCGATGAACGCTCAGCAGGCATGGCCCTTTCTCTGGCTTGACCAGAGGAGAGTATCAGCTCTTCTCTGGTTTGGCAAGAGGTAGGGCATTGGGACTGACCTGCACGTGGGCCGATCGGTCGCGGCCGCGGCCGGGGACCGCCGCTCGGCGAGAGCGGCGTCCCGTCAGGACAACAGTCGCTGCAGCCGCGTACGCGAGATCCCGAGCCGCCGTGCGGCGTCGCTCTTGTTGCCGCCGCACTGCTCAAGTGTCTCGCGGACCGTGTTCTTGATGATGGCCCGGAGCTGCCGCGGCCGCGCATCGGCGGCGAGCAGGTCGTCGGACTCGGGCTGGAAGCTCGCCGCCTCGATGACCGATCCGCGCGACAGCAGGACCGCGCGTTCGATCACGTTGCGCAGCTCGCGGACGTTGCCTTGCCAGCGCCGGTTGCGGAGCGCGCGTTCAGCGGCGGGTGACAACGTCGCGTGGGCGAGCCCATAGGCGGCCGAGAACTTCGCCAGAAAGTGTCGCGCGAGAAGCACGACATCGTCGGGACGGTCGCGCAATGCCGGCAGCGCGATCGGGACGACGTTGAGCCGGTAATACAGGTCCTCGCGAAACTCGCCGCGCTGTACGGCCCGGCCAAGATTCACGTTCGTCGCGGCGATGACCCGGACGTCGATCGGGATTGACTTGGTGCTGCCGATCCTTCGCGTGCGGCGCTCCTCGAGCACGCGCAGCAATTTGCCCTGGAGGCGAAACGGCAGATGGCCGACTTCGTCGAGGAAGAGCGTACCGCCGTCCGCGGTCTCGAACAGCCCGGGCTTTGTCGTAACCGCGTCGGTGAACGCGCCGCGCTCGTGGCCGAACAGCTCCGCTTCGAGGAGCGTCTCCGGGATTGCCGCACAATTGATGTCGACGAATGGCGCGGCATGACGTGGTCCGTTGGCGTGCAGGGCGTGCGCGAGCAGTTCCTTGCCCGTCCCAGTCTCGCCCACGATCAGCACGGTCACCTGCGGATGCGGAATGAGACGCGCGACCTGCTCGAGCGTGCTCCGCAACGCAGGGCTTTCGCCGAGGATCTCGGGGAACTCGATCTCGGTGCCATCGTGGGCGCGGATTCGGCCGTGGCGCTGGGCGTCGAGCCGACGGCGCTCTCTCGCGAGCCAGTCGGAGAGCGAGTCGTGGTCCCGGCCGAGCACGAAGAACTCGGACGCGCCGGCCCGCATGACATTGGCGACAAGCCGGTGATCGGCTTGGCATGCGACCGCGGCGATCTCCAGCGGTGAAGCGGTGATCGCGCGAAACGTTCCTTCAATCCGTGCTTCCTCGCCGCCCGCGGCGACGATCCCGACTGTGTCGCGATGGCGGCCGTTGAAGGCCGATGCATCGGCGGCAGACTCGACGCGCATGCCCGCGTCTCGCGCCAGTCGTGGCCAAAGGGCCGAAAAGGAGTCGCTGAGCTCGAGAACGAGGAGCGTTGGGCTCGTCATCATCCGTAAGTGGGGTTCCAGAGGGTGAAGCCGGCGGGCCGGGATCGAGTTCCCGAGGACGGACATGATCCGGCTCTCCCACCTCCGCGCACGGGACTGCCAGCTGTCGGCTGTAGCGATCCGCGCCACGTGTGAAGCGCTTTGCTGCAGCAATCGCAGTCAACCGATTTGCCACATTCTGCCACGCTCCAATCCGCGTCTGTTTAGAACCCTGTCATCAAACAACTTGCACGATTCGCGGCATGTGTGATCCAACTCACACTCTCTCGGCCCGCGCAGTGCAACACCGGCCGAACAAGGAAACTTCACTAGTTCACTATTTGCCTGGGGAAACGCGCATGCAGCAGTTCACCTGGTTCGACCAGCGCAGCGTCATTCGAACCACGCTTGGCGCCACGATCGTTTTCGGGGGCATGCTCGCCGCATGCTCGAGTTCGTCCGACCTCGCGCCGGGCGCCTCGAGCCGCATCGCATTCACGTCGAGCTCGACACTCGGCGCCAGCGCCGCGACCGTGCCGGTCACAAGCGGCGGACACACGCTCGACCTTACGCAAGCGACCCTTACCGTCGCTCATCTCGAGCTCAAACGCATCGAGACGAACTCCTGCAGTGGTGACGATGCCCTCGCCGACGATGGAGGCGATGACACGCACACCACAACGACCGGTGTCGAGGATTGCGCCGAGCTCGAGGTAGGCCCGGCGACGGTTGACCTACCGCTCTCGGGCGGTATGGTGACGCTCCCGGCGAATGCGCTGCCGGCGGGCACGTTCCGCGAGCTCGAGCTCAGGGTCTCACAGGTGGAGCTCAAGGGAACGTTCGACGGCAAGGCGTTCGACGTGATGCTTCCCGTCAATGTCCACGAAGAGATCGAGTTCGGCACGCCATTGGTGGTCACGGACGGCGCTCCCACCTCGATCACCATCGACGTGCCGGTCGGCAATTGGCTCACCAACGCCGACGGATCGCTGATCGACCCGAACACGATCGCGGCGAGTCCGACACTACTCGATCTGGTTCGCAGCCGGATTCGTGCGTCGCTGCATGCCTTCGAGGATGAAGACCACGACGGACACGACGATCACGGCGAGCACAGCCACGGATGATTCTCGACCGAGCTGACCTGAATCACGGCTCACGCGGAGAATCCCGCCGCCTCGAGGCGGCGGGATTCTCTTTTTCAGGGCACCCTGCAATCAATCGGGGGTAGTCACTGAAGACGGCGGCGCTTGCCGCCGTACCTGCGTCGCGGGCCCACCCTCCCGGCTCGACGACAGGATGTTCCGAACTCATATGCATCGTTGATCTCACGCGATCCGCGAGGTCGCCAGGGTGTCGACGTGTCCGGATTTCGAGAGGTAGCGCCAATGGATGAACCGAAGACGCAGACCGAGTGCGATCTGCACGGCTGCATTGTCCCGACCGATCGGAGACGCTTCTTGCGCGACAGTTTCGTGAGCATGGCGAGCGCGCTCATTGCCGTAGGCGTGAGTAGTCGTACGGCGCTGGCCATGCCGCTCGAATTCACGGAAGCGCGCAGCCGCTCCGGGACGATGCGCAACTACGGTGTACCGGCAACCGACGGCGCGCAGATCGATCGCGACAACGAGGTCATCCTCGTTCGATGGCAGAACGCGCTGTACGCATTCGCGTTGTCGTGCCCGCACCAGAACACGGCGCTTCACTGGGACGAGCGCGACCACGGGTTCCAATGTCCCAAACACCACTCGCGATTCCAGGCGGACGGTTCGTACATCGCTGGAAGCGGACGTGCCACTCGCAACATGGATCGCTACGGGATCCAGCTGCAGGCCGGCAATGTCGCTGTCGACCTCGACACGCTCTATCAGGAAGACACCGATGGTCCCCAGTGGGCGGCCGCCGTCGTGCACCTCGGCGCGGGCACGAAGTGAGGCGCGCCGCGCCGCGCGGTCAGTGAATCCGGAGCACCCGAATCAGTGATACGGCGAGGACCAGCAACACACTGAGTGAGGCGCCCACAGCGAGCATCACGCGCGCGCCGACGCGACGTACGGATCGGAGGTCCGAGGCGAGACCAAGCGCGGCCATCGCGGCGATGGTGAGCCACGAAGCGAGGACTTTCGACACGTTCGTGACCGCATCGGGAACCACACCGAACGATCGCAGGGCCGCGAGGACGACGAAGCCGGCCACGAACCAGGGTACGAGCGCTCCGCGTCGCACGACCGGCCCGTCGCTCGAAGCGCCGCCGCGCAGCGAGAAGAACAGCACCACCGGGCCGAGCATCAACACGCGTGCAAGCTTAACCACGGTCGCGACCTGACCGCTCAACACGCTCACCGCGAACGCCGCGGCCAGCACTTGCGGCACCGCGTACACGGTGAGCCCCGCGAGCACGCCGTATTGGTAATTCGTGTAACCGAGCAGGGGCATCAGCAGCGGCAGTCCCAGCACGGCGATCACGCCGAGTACCGCCGTGAGCGCGATGGACGCAGCGACGTCTTCGCGGTCGGCGCCGATTACCGGTGCCACAGCGGCAATCGCCGAGTTCCCGCAAATCGCGTTGCCGCATGCCACGAGCACCGCGAGCTTGGGGGAGAGCCCAATGACTCGACCAATCAGATAACCGCCCGAGAGCGCGACGGCCACGACGATGACGATGCCGAGCGCCAACGCAGGCCCCGAGGCGAAGAGGCGCGGCACGTCCATCGTCGCGCCGAGCAGGCACACCGCTACCTCGAGCACATCCTTGGCGACGAACCGAACGCCGCGCTCCTGTCGCGAGCCGACCCAGCCGGCGATGCGTACGAGCATTCCGAAGAGGATCGCCAAAACCAGAGGCTCGACGATCGGGCGCCCGAAGACCTGCTCCTCGCCCCACCCGGTGCCGATTGCCGCGAACGACACGGCGAGCGAAGCCCAAATGCCCGGAAGGAGCGGGGGCAGTCGATTCCAGTAGCCCGAGAGCGGCTCCAACTGGATGACATCGTCGGTGGCTTCCATGCCGAAGGCTACATGGCACAGTTTGCATAAAGCCAGTACATTGTTTTCATCAAGCCATGACTTTTGGTAATGTCAATCAATCTCCACCATCTCCGACTGTTCGCCGCCGTCATCGATCACGGTGGATTCACCAAGGCGGCTTCGGCGCTGAATCTCAGCCAGCCTGCAATCTCAAAGTCGCTCAACGAGTTGGAGCGGCAGCTTCATGTGAAGCTGCTCGACCGCGGCGGACGGTCGCCTCGGCTCACGGAAGCCGGGCGGCTGCTCCACACGCGCGCACGCGAGCTGTTTGGTGTCGAGCGAGTCGCCGAACGAGAGTTGCGCGAGCTGAGAGGACTCAAGCGTGGCGTACTCCGCGTGGCCGCGAGCACGACGATCGCCACGTACATGCTGCCGCCGGTACTCGGTCGATTTCGGGTTCGACACAGGGGTGTCGAGATCAGAATGTCGAGCGCGAATACACGAACTGTCGTGAAAATGCTGCTTGAGTCTCGTGTAGATGTCGCGCTCGTCGAAGGACCAGTATCTCATGCTCGGCTCGACGTGAAGCCGTGGATCCAGGATGAATTGGTCGTCATCGCGCCCCCGGAGCACGCGCTGGTCCACCGCCGGGCACGTGCGGAGGAGCTGCCGGATTACCCATTTCTCGTTCGAGAGCCCGGCTCCGGAACGAGAGTGGTCAGTCAGCGCGCGCTTGCCAGGCGCGGGATCCGCCTGACCAACACCATGCGAGTGGGGAGTACAGAAGCCATCAAGCAGAGCGTCGCTGCCGGTTTTGGGATCGCCATCGTATCCAGGGCGGCTGCGGCCGACCAGATCGCGCTCGGAAAGATC
>DATJHY010000157.1:0-8329 GCA_035493635.1 Gemmatimonadaceae bacterium
GCGGGCGACCGCGACGGCCAACAAAACTGCCCCTTGGTGTAACTGGCAACACGCCTGACTCTGGATCAGGAGAGTCCTGGTTCGATCCCAGGAGGGGCAACTGAGAGCTCGCCATCATGTAGCTGATGGCGAGCTTTTGCGTGTTTTGAGGAGGTGTCACGAGATTGCCGCGTCGCGGGGACTCTCGCGCGACGAAGCGTTCGCGACGACGTGCGTCGATGACGTCTCGATCGGCACGCCCGTTCTCCACCACTGACAAGTTCTGGATGAGCGACGAGCGCAGAATGCTACACGGCGGTCACCGTCACGCCTCGCAGCTCACGTTGGATCGGTGGTTCGAAGGCGGTAGCCGACTTTCCAGACCGTCTGGATGTATCGCGCGTCATTCGCCTCGGGCTCGAGCTTGCGGCGTAGTTCGGCGATGTGTGCGTCGAGCGTGCGGCTCGTAGCCCCGGGCGCGTACGCCCATACATCGCGCATCAATTCCTCCCGGCGTACGACTTCGCCTTGACGCCTGAGGAGCACCATCAACAAATCGAATGCACGCGGCGTTAGCTCCACGTCGGCACCACGGCGCCGGACGGTGCGCGCCGACGCATCGAGCTCGACGTCGGCAAATTGAAGCACGCGCGTCGGTGACGACGCTGCTCCCGTGCGTGGCTGTTCCACACGACGCAGCAGCGCGCCAATGCGCGACACGAGCTCCTGCAGCCCAAACGGCTTCGTGACGTAGTCATCGGCACCGAGCCGAAAGCCGTGAACCTTGTCGACCTCGGCGGAGCGAGCCGACAACAGGACGACTGGTATGTTCCATCCTTCGGCGCGCATGGCCCGAAGCGCCGAATAGCCGTCCATCGCCGGCAGCATCAGGTCGAGCAATACCAAGTCGGGCGAGCCCTCACGGACCGCAGCGAGACCCGCGCGACCATCGGCCGCATGCGCGACCTCGTAGCCCTCTTGCTCGAGGTTGCGACGGAGGGCGAACACCATGTCCTCGTCGTCCTCGACGATCAACAGCCGCGGCATTCGTCGTGACATCATGCAGGAACGACCGCGCTGTGCGTGGCCGGTGTCTGGGGCTGATCCGCGGACGCGCGAGGAATTGCGAGCGTGAAGCGCGCGCCACCGCTCGGCGCGTCGCCAATCGAGATCTCGATGCCCTGGGCTGCCCCCAACTCGGCGACGATCGCGAGACCGATGCCGCTGCCAGTCGGCCCACCGTTCGTACTTCCACCCAGGCGAACGTACCGCTCGAAGACGCGTGCGCGTTGCGCTGGTGGGATGCCCGGGCCCTCGTCGTCGACTGACACGAGCACGCGTTCGTTGTCGCAGCCCAGACGCACGATGATGTGTTGCCCGTCAGGCCCGTACTTCACCGCGTTCCCGAGAACGTTGAGCAGCATCTGCCGCAAGGCAGCCGCATCAGCCATGGCACCGGCGTCAGCGACGATGACCGAATGAACGATGGCGCGACGCTGCTCCGCGATCGGGGCGAAGTCGGCCACCACGGCTCTGATGAGCGCCGCGGTGTCGAGCGGCGCCGGTGAGAGCGCGACTCGGCCGCGCTCGATGTCGGAAAACGTGAGCACCTTCTCGACGAGCGCAGTCAGACGGCGAATCTCTCGCAGCACGATTCGGAGAAACGCGCGCCGCTCCTCCAGCGACGTGTCTCGCTCCAACAAGAGGGTCTCGGTGTAGACGCGCATCAGCGCGAGCGGCGTATGCAGCTCATGTGAGACGCTGGCCACGAAGTCGCCGCGGAGTCGAGCGAGCGCAACGCTTCGCCTGACCTGTGCCACAGCGATCCCGAGCAGCATGAGGACGATGACTACCAATGTGATGAGCGTCGGTAAGCGCGAGCTCGGCAGGCCGCCCGCAAGGACCTGTGGCGCGATGGCTTCATCTATGGCAGCATCGGCGACGACCGGCGTGGCTGACGACGAAAGAACCAGCGGCGTCGACGCGCGTGGGCCCACGAGCGGTCTTGGGCGAAAGATGAAACGCGGGCCGGCGCGAATGGCGATGCTGATCGCCCTCAGACGACTGCTCGAGTCGAGCAGCGCCGGCGGCAAGAGCGTGGCCCGACGCGCGGCGCGTTCGATCGCAGGGCGCAACGCGCTCAGCTCGGACTCGACGGCGTAAATCGCGATGACCTTTTCGTCGACGTCACGGAGAATGGCCATCGCCAGCGCCCGCGGCGCCGTGTCGCGCGCATCGGCATCCACGAGCAACACGCACGGATCCGCGCCAGGCGTTGCGTCGCGAGTGTCAACGTATGAGCGAAACAACCGCGCGAGATGTGCCGAGTCCGCGCCGTCGCGCCAGCGGTCGCGCGCAATGACGGCATCGCCGAGGGGCACGAAGCGGTAGACGTTGGCGGCCGGGAGGGCGGGAGGGCAGTCGCACCTCGGCGTCTCCGTCAGGAGCGCCAACGCCGCCGGCGAAGGAAGCGCCGTGTCGCCCCGAGGCCGCGCGCGAAGCGCTCGCTGAACCGCGGACCACGTCGTGACACTGGCCGTCATCTGGAGCTCGGACTGCACGGCACGACTGAGCTCCCACGACGCGACGTCCGCATAGTGCTCGAGCGCGCGCTCAGCGGTGGCCCGCTGGTGCCGAACGGCGGACTGCGTCTGATACACCAGCACTCCGATCGTCGCCAACAGCGCGATCAGGACGACGATGGCCCACGGCCGCTCTGCGCCAGCGCGATCAGTCATGGTATGGAATCTCCCGTCGGTCCGCCGGCGACACCAGCGAAAAAAGTTGAGAGAGATGTAAAAGGGACGCGTGAGGTCTTGGCGCCGCGGATTCCGCTCCCAATGGTTGGACCATGATCTCCGCGCTTTCGTTCGCTGTGTTCCTCTTCGCTAGCGCCACGACGGATTCGTCGCCGGTCCGCGCTCGTGTGCTTTCCGGCGTGACGACCGCACGGCCAGGGGATTCCGTCTGGTTCGGCGTGGAGATCGTGGCCCAGCCCGGATGGCACACGTACTGGGTCAATCCCGGCGACGCGGGCGCGCCGCCGAGTGTGCAATGGGCCGACACCCCGCATGGAACAATCGGTCCGCTCAGCTGGCCGTTCCCGTCTCGAATCGTCACTCCGCCGCTTGCCGCCTACGGATACGAAGGGACGGTCACGCTGCCGTTCGTCGTTTCGGTCTCGTCGAAGGCTCGCTACGGTGAGACGCTTGCGCTCCGCGGACGACTCGCATGGGTGGCGTGCCGCATCGAATGTGTGGACGGATCCATCGATCTCGCGGCTGATGTGCAAATCGCAACCGAGCACGTGGTTGCCTCGGCTGAGGCGGTGAGCCGCATCGGCGAGGCGCGTCGCCGGATTCCGTCGGAGCGCCCGGGGTGGAGCGCGACAGTTCTTGAAGATGGCAGTTCACTCAGCATAGCCATCCACCATGCGCCGGGCGATGCCGACGCCGTCGAGCTCTTTCCGCTGGATCGAGGGATCATCGATCCCGCCGTGTCGATGCGATTCGAACGAGTCAGCGGCGGCGTGATCGTGCACGCGAGCCGGTCTCCGTTCGCACCGAAGTCCATTTCCGATCTGCGACTGGTCGTGGCGGCGCATCGCATCGACGGCTCGATCGTACCTGTGAGTGTTACTGCACGCCGATTCGATCGCGGTGCGACTTACGCGCTCGCCGTCCTCTACGTGGCTGCCGTCCTCGGTGGGGTGTTGGTGAACCTCATGCCGTGCGTGTTTCCGGTCCTCGGTCTCAAAGTGATCGGTCTCGCGGAGCTATCGGGGCGACATCCCGCGCGTGTCGTCCGAGGAATGTTGGCGTACACCGGCGGTGTCGTGATGTCGTGCGTGGCCTTCGGCGCAAGCCTCGTCGCCGCGCGGAGCGGCGGCACCGATCGCGTGTGGGGCGCTCAACTCCAGTCGCCGATCGTCGTCGGCACGTGCGCGATCATCCTTCTCGCCGTGTCACTCAATCTGATCGGCGTCGTGCGAGCGCCGGCCGTACTTCCCTCGTGGCTGGTTCATCTCGCCAGTCATCAGTGGCATGAGGGATTCGGATGGTTTGCGAGCGGCGCGTTCACGATCGTTCTCGCCGCGCCGTGCACGGCGCCATTTCTCGGCGCTGCCGCGGCCGGAAGTCTCGCGCTGCCTCGGTGGCAGTCGCTGGGTTTCTGGGCCGCGTTTGGCGCTGGCGTCGCAATGCCGACCATCGTGTTGGCTGCTCGCCCGGGCCTGTTGCGCCATCTCCCGCGCCCTGGCCGGTGGATGGATGTGTTCCGGTTCGTGAGTGCGATACCCGCCGCGGCCGGCGCTGTGTGGCTCGCGTTTGTTCTACGCGCGCAACTCGCGCCGGCGGCACGCGTCGATCCCGGATGGCAGTCATTCGACGCCGCTCGCCTCACGATGCTTCGCAGCGCCGGCTTCGGCGTGCTCGTCGACTTCACCGCCGATTGGTGTCTCACGTGTAAGGTGAACGAGCACCGCGCTCTCGTCGGCGCCGGCATCGACTCGATGTTCGACCGCGCGCGGGTCGTTCCGATGCGCGCGGATCTAACGCGCCACGATCCCGAGGTCGCTCGAGCGCTCTCCGCGATCGGTCGCGCATCAGTACCGGCATATGCCGTCTATGCACCTGGCAGCGCCTCGCCGGAGTTGCTCCCGTTGATTCTCGATCGCGCGACGGTGATCGCCGCGCTCCGGCGCGTGGAAGAGGCGCGCCGATCATCCTCAACACTTGCCCCTGGAGTTCACGAATGACGTCCTCGCGCTCGATCAGATCGTTCGCTCTTTCGGCCATGCTGGTGACGCCCGTGATCGTCGGCGCCCAGGCTCCGCAAATTGGGGGTTTGGCGCCGAGCTTCACCGCCACGGATACGAAGGGCCAGCCGCAAGCCCTTTCCCGCTACCGCGGCCGATGGGTGGTGCTCGAATGGTTCAGCTTCGCGTGCCCGTTCACGCGAAAGCAGTACGACAGCGGAAACATGCAGAGACTGCAATCCACGTATACTGAGGCCGGAGTCACGTGGCTGTCGATCGTGTCCTCCGCACCGGGACGTGAGGGCTACCTCACCGCCGAGCGCACGAACGAGCGTGCCGCCCAGCTACGCACGGCGCAAACGGCGATCATCCGTGATACGAGCGGAGTGATCGGGCATCTCTACGGCGCTCGGAACACGCCGCACATGTTCGTCATCGATCCGCAGGGACGCCTCGTCTACGCCGGCGCGATCGACGACAAGGTATCGACCGACACCGCCGACGTGGCGAAGGCGCACAACTACGTCGCGGCGGCTCTCGATGAGGCGATGCACGGACGCGCGGTGACGACGCCGCTCACACAACCCTACGGATGCACTGTCCAATATGAATCGAAATCATTGCCTCGGAGCGAACGATGAGCGACACGATGAATCGAAGAGTGTGGATCGGGCGGAGTGCGGTGGTGCTTCTCGGTGGCGTGAGCATCGGGCGGCAGTGGCCGACGTTCGACGCCATCGAACCGGAGCTGGAGGTTCGCAGGCGTCCGGGGTGCAGCTGCTGTGAGAAGTGGGTGGAGCGCATGCGGCAGGCGGGATTCACGGTGACGGTCTCCGAGATGCCCGAGACGGATCGCGCCGCGTACGCGGCGCGGCTCGGCGTTCCGGAGTCGGCGATGACCTGTCACACGGGCGTGGTCGGCGGGTACGTCATCGAGGGACACGTTCCGCCGGTTCACGTTCGACGTCTCCTCAAGGACCGTCCGGACATCGCGGGCATCGGTGTTTCCGAGATGCCTGCAGGCTCCCCCGGAATGGAAGTGAGTGGCCGGAGCGAGCCCTACGACGTGCTGGCGTTTCGTCGCGACCGCACGACGTACGTTTTCGCACACGAAAACGGTGCATGATGCGCCGTTCGCCTCACGCAAGGAGCGTCCTGGTTCGATCCCAGGAGGGGCAACTCAGTGAGGCGCTTGGCGTTCATCGTCAGGCGCCTCGCGTTTTTTGAAGTGTGCGAGTGTGAAATCGGGGAGCGCCCGAGTCCCTTTAGCGGTGTGGCTACGGCAGCTTTCCGCGCGCGGCGATTTCCGTCATGTGCCACGATTGCCCGGCTCGGGCGAAGGTCGCCCGAAGCGGCGCCGTTCCACTGCGCCCCAGCCGGGCAATGGTGCGCCACTGCAGCGCGATGTCGAAATCGACCGTCGCCGAGTCGATGGTGCTGTTCGTGATGTGAGGGTCGCCGGACAGGGACGCCTTGATCCCGCGTTTCCCACGCATCGCATCCAGGACGTCAGCCGTGAGAATAGTTTGAACATCGTCCCACCGCTCGGCGCTGATCGACGCCAGCACGGGCGCGAGCGCGGCGCTCACGTCGGCGGCACTCAACGGCAGCAACCGGGCGTCAACCGTGATTGTCTCCGACTTCTCGATCGTGCCAGAGCGGGCGGTGACAGTCGCCGTCCCAGTGGACAGCGCGATGATCAACCCGTCTGATTGCACGCGCACGATGTTCGGCTCGCTGCTCACGAGCGCGATCTTCGCCGTCGTCATCCGATTCCCGGTCGAGTCGAACGCGCGAGCCGTCACACGCGTGGAGTCGCCCTCTCTGAGCTGCGCCCTGGTCAACTGAATCGACAGACGTGCGACTGTCCGCGGCGCAATCGCAGTCGGGGCGGGTACGGCGGCGGGTGCGCCCGCCGGTGCAACCACCGCGCTTGTATCCGCCGCGGCGGTCGCGGTGTCAGACTTCACGGCGACGGGTGAGGCGCTCGTCGCCGGCGCTCTATTGCGCGTCGTGTAGACAGCGATAGCGACTGACGCAGCCAAGCCCGCGCCAACCATTGTCGCCAGTCGCCACGGCGCTCGCTTTTTCGACGAAGGCAGGGACGCGGGAGTGGTGCTCGGAACGAACCAATCCCCGTCGACGGCGTCAGACTCCACTGCGCGGTTCGTGTCGGCTGCAATCGAGATTGGCCCCTTCGGCTCGATGGGCTGCTCGTTCGCCGCGACGATGCTCATGACACAGCGGCCGGTGAGCGAACCGTCGGTCGCGATGATGGTAACAAATCCCGTGCGTCGGGCCGTCGCGCGACCGTCGGCCGTGATGTTCACGACCTTCTCATCCGACGTCTGCCAAACGACGCCGGCTGTCGATTGTCCGGCATCGGTGTTGTCCGGTGTATCGCTGCGACGAACCGTCATCTCAACGGATTCGCCGACGCGCAGCTCCGATGCTCCGCTCGACGGACCAACGACCAGACTGACAGGCGGCACTGAATGCTTTGGCGGTCTCCCGCTCGTGGGCATTGGGCTGCGCGGCGTCGTCGGGAGCGACTCGGCTGCCGTCTTCTTTTTGGGAAACAGCGCCACCAGTTGCCGGCGGGCATCCGCCTCACTGCCCATTCCGTTCACGACATCTGGCAATGCGTCGCGGAGCTCCGGCCATCGATCGTCCGGCGACTTCTCGAGCATGCGCATGACGGCGGCGGCCAGCCGCGGTGGACAGTCCGGCCGACGCTCGATGATCGACGGAGTCGGGTTGTTGAGCTGCGCTTGCAGCAGCTCGAGCATTGATGATCCTGCGAACGGGGGCGAGCCGACGATCATCTGGAACGCGACTACGCCGACCGCGTACTGATCCGACGCAGGAGTGAGGGAACGCCCATCGAACTGTTCCGGACTCATGTACGCCGGCGTCCCGACGGCCGAGCCGGTCTGCGTCAGGTGTGGCGACTCGGCCGCCTTCGCGATTCCGAAATCGCTCACCACCAGCTGGCCTCGGCGATCGATCAGCACGTTGCCCGGTTTCACGTCGCGGTGAATGACGCCCTCGTCGTGCGCGTATTGAAGACCGGCGATCATTCCATTGAGCACATGCTGCACAACCGGAATGGGCAGCGCGCCGCGGGCATCTGTCACATCGTCGAGCGAGAAGCCGTCGACGAACTTCATCGTGAAAAACGGTACGTCCTCGTTCCAGTGGAGCGCGTAGATGGGAACGATGTTGGGGTGCTCCAACCGGGCCTGCTTTCGCGCCTCGTCGAAGAACCGATGGAGCATGTCTTCGCTCTCGAGCAAGGCCGGCAGCAGCGCCTTGATCGCGACCCGTCGATTCAGTCGCAGCTCGTGTGCGAGGTACACCGACGCCATTCCGCCGACACCAAGGCGACCATTGATGTCATAGTCGCCGATGGTGATTTCGCGCAGCGCAGTGAGAACGGGATCGGCGAGCGCCATGCGACGCGAACCGTCGGTCGTCGCCGGCGACGTCACCGCGAATCCACACGCGGAGCAGAACGCGGCAGTCGCGTCGAGGGTGGCGCCACAGCGCGCGCACAGAGTCGTTGGAGGCATCGCTCGTCGGGACCAGTCGTCG
>DATJHY010000158.1:0-24605 GCA_035493635.1 Gemmatimonadaceae bacterium
CTGCTCACGGAGAGCGTGCTCCTCTCGCTAACGGGCGGCGTGCTGGGGCTCGCGCTGGCACAGTGGAGCGTCAAATCGCTCGTCGCGCTCAACCCGAATCTTCCGCGAGCGTCGGAGGTCGGCGTCGACGGAAACGTCATGATTTTCACGCTCGTCGTCTCGCTGTTGACGGGGCTTCTCTTCGGGATCGCGCCCGCGCTCCAGACGTCGCGGACCAACCTTCAGGAAACACTCAAGGACGGCAGCCGCAGCGGCGCCGCTGATTTCGCCGGCCGGACACTGCGGCGCAGCCTGGTCGTCGCCGAAGTCGCACTGTCGCTCACTCTGCTCGTGGGCGCGGGACTGCTCATCAAGAGCGTCGCGCGACTCCAGCGCGTGGATCCCGGCTTCGATCCCAAGGGCGTGATGGTGTTCAACCTGAATCTGCCGCAAGTGAAATACCCGTCCGACACGGCGCAGATTCTCTTCCTTGACCAGTTGCTACCTCGCCTCAACGCCGTTCCGGGGGTTCGCGCCGCGGGTCTCATCTCGGTCGTTCCGTTCGGCGGAGGCTGGTCGACGGCGAGCTTCAACATCGAGAATCTCGTTGTCGCCCCGGGACAGAACGGGCCGTGGGGAGATCTCCGCGTCGCGTCACCGGGCTACTTCTCGGCGCTACGGATCCCACTCAAGCGTGGCAGGATGTTCAACGAGCAGGATACGCAGAATGCGCCGCAGGTCACGATCATCGACGAGGTGTTCGCGCGCAAGTACTTCAAGGGCGCCGACCCGATCGGCATGCGTATCACGTTCGGCGCGCGTCGTGGAGCGCAGGACTCCACTTGGATCACCATCGTTGGCGTGGTCGGCCACGCGGCGCACGAGGGGCTCGATGCCGAGCCTCGCATCCAGTACTACTTCCCGCCAAGTCAGGCCGGACTCCGCAACTTCACGATCGCCGTGCGCGCGGCCGGCGATCCACTTGGCATGCTCCCCGCCATGCGCGAGGCGGTGCATTCGATCGATCGCAACCTCCCGCTGTCGGCGGTGAACACGATGGACAAGCTCGTCGAGTCGTCGGTCGGCCAGCGAAAGCTGTCGATGATGCTGCTCGGCTTGTTCTCGGCGATCGCGATGCTGCTCGCGTCGATCGGCATCTATGGCGTGATGAGCTATTCGGTCGCGCAGCGTACGCGCGAGATCGGCGTACGCATGGCGCTCGGCGCGGTACGTTCGCGCGTATTGCTGCTCGTCGTCGGCCAGGGGATGGCGCTCGCCGCGGCGGGCGTGGTGATCGGGCTCGTCGCCGCGTTCGCGCTCACGCGGTTTCTCTCGAGCCAGCTCTTCTCGGTCGGCGCGACCGATCCTGCGACGTTCGTGCTGGTCTCGGGCCTGCTCGTGATGATCGCGCTGCTCGCGACGCTCGTCCCGGCACTCCGCGCGACGCGCGTCGATCCGGCCGTGGCGCTGCGCGACGAATGACGGCGCGAACCACGCGTTGACCCGAACGCAAAACGAGCCGTGCGAGGTCGATTCGCACGGCTCGTCGATTTCGTTCAGCCCGAACCTACGGTTTTCCCACTGGCGGCTTGCCGCTGGTCTTCGCGGAATCCGTCGGGGGCTTTTTGGCTTTCGCCGAGTCGGCAGCCGGCTTGGCCGGCTCAGCGGGCTTTGCTCCCGCCGGAGCATCCTTCGTCGCGTTGGCCGGATTGATGGCCGGAGCCGTCGGGGCTGCAGGTGCCGCGGCATTCGCGCCACTTGCTGCATCGGCCGCGAGCGTCGCGATCGCGTCGTCGGTCGCCTTCGCTTCGAGCTTCGCCTGGACAGAGGAAAGCGCTTGATCGATCGGATCTCCGCGCGCGGCAAGCTTGTTCAGCGTTGCAAACGCTACCGAGAGCGAGCGATCGGCCGGGGCCTGCTTGGCGAGCGCCGTGATCTGCGCGGCCGTTACGCCATGTTCGATCGCCGCGGCCGCGCCGCCGATCTCGTCGGGCGACGAAGCCTGGCGGCCGGCCTGGACGAGCGCGTCGTTCGACGCTTCGAGCTGCGTCTCGAACTTCTCGATCGAGGCGACGACGTCGGCCTCACTGGCGTTCTTGGCTTGTGCCTCGGTGAGCCGATCGCGGAGGAGCTGGTCCGGCAGATTCTTGGCGTGCGCCGCCGAGAACGCGGCTTCGATCTTGGTCTTGCTCTCCGCCGAATACGTCGCCGGAACGTTGATCTTGGCTTGGACATCGCCGCCGGCCGAGCCGGTGGCTTGAGCCGCGAGCAGCGCTGGCATCGCGGTCAGGGCGACCGTGATGAGGGTGGACTTCATGCTACCTCCAGGGTGAAACGTGATGCGAATACGCGACAGCGCTGATGGATGCGCGCGTCGCACGTCGCCAGCGTGCTCCAATGAGAGCCCGCCGCTGCGGTGCGGGGGCACCGCGAACAGCGCGCCGTCGTGTCCGGAACGGACAACTATCACAGCCGACGTGTGATTCGCGCTTCGACGAGGCCGGCATTCTTTGGTGCACGCGGCCGGACGACGGACTCTGCTTGATGCGTGTGACGAGCCGAACGTCCGCGGTCCCGCTCTTGCGGCGTGCGGCAATCGACTGGAGGATTTGCTCATGGCCGACGATCGGCTCAACGAAACGCAGGACCGTCTCTTTCGCTCGCACTTCGAGCGCATCAACCAACTCGCCGACCGCGCGTACGCCGACGTCGAGCCGGCGTATCGGCTCGGGTATTCGGCGGCGCTCGATACGAGAAACCGCGGCCGGCGCTTCGAGGAAGTCGAGACGGAGCTCCAGAACGGCTGGTTGAACGTGCGAGTCGGCGGTGGTGAATGGGCATCCGTGCGAGAGCTCGCGCGCGTGGCATTCGACAGCGCGAGGCAGGGGCGAGTCGCCAACATGACGCCAGCCATGGCCGACTCTGGCCACGATCGCGTGAGCTACAACGACCCACTCGCCGGCGCGATGGACCCGACCGATCCGGCGAGTCCCGAGGAACGCATCGGCGGCTGACGTTCCGCCCGGTCAAGTGGCTGTTGCGGGAAAGCGGTGCGGGCGACAATGTCTCGCACCGCCTCCTCCCGCCGCCACCTCATGACTACCCGTCGCGAATTCCTCCGCACTACCACGAGCGCCGCCGCCCTGCTCGGCGCACCGTCGCTCGTGCTTCGCTCCTCGGCCGATGCCGACATCGTCATCCGCAACGGCACTGTCTTCGACGGAACGGGAGCGGCCGGGCACGAGTTGGACGTCGTGATCGCCGGCAGCCGCATCACCGCGATCGGCCGGAAGACGCGCCAGCGTGGGGCGCTCGAGATCGACGCCCGAGGCATGGCGGTGGCGCCGGGATTCATCGACATCCACTCGCACGGCGATGGTACACTCTGGGACGATCCGCGCGCCGAGTCGCTCGTTCGACAGGGCATCACGACCATCGTCGTCGGGCAGGACGGCTCATCGCGCGCGCCCCGCGCGACGGGCGAAGGACGCGAGGACGACTCGCGGCGACAGTTCGCCAGCTTCGCCGAGTTGTGGGCGGTGCTCGCCAAGCTGCAGCCATCCGTCAACGTGGCGTCGATGGTGGGATTGGGAACGGTGCGCGACGTCGTGATCGGCGGCGACAACCGGCCGGCCACCGCCGAGGAGCTCGCGCGCATGACCGAGCTGGTACGCGCGGCCCTCGCCGACGGCGCCTGCGGCGCGTCGTCGGGTCTCGAGTATACTCCGGGCGCGTTCGCCACGCGCGACGAGTTGATTGCGCTGTGCCGTCCGTGCGCGCCGCTGCGTCTGCCATACGCCACGCACATGCGCAATGAGGACGATCAGCTCATCGAATCGATCGACGAAGCGATCGCCGTCGCGCGCGGTGCCGGCTGCCCGTTACAGATCTCTCATCTCAAGACGCAGGGCCCGCGCAACTGGAACAAGCTCGATACCGCCTTTGCCCGCATCACGAGCGCGCGAAAGGCGGGTTGCGACGCCGCCTTCGACCGGTATCCGTACATCGCCTACCAGACCGGCCTCACCAACCTGTTCCCCGTCTGGAGCCGCGACGGCAGTACCGCCGCCTTCCTTCAGCGGCTTGGCGACTCGGCCACCGCTGCCCGCATCAAGCAGGAAGCGCTGGGCAAAGTCGAGCTGATCGGCGGCTGGGACAACGTTCTCATCGCCAACGTCGTCGATTCGACCGACAAGCCGGCCGAAGGCGCCCGGCTCGGGAGATATGCGGCGAGCAAAGGTCTGGATCCGTACGCCGCCGCCGTTGGGCTTTTGCAGCGGAGCCGGGGCAGCGTCGGCATGGTTGGCTTCGCGATGAGCGAGGAGAATCTCGACCGCATCCTCGCGCATCCGCTCGGCATGGTGTGCAGCGACGGCGGCTCGTTCGCGACCGAAGGTCCGGCGAATCGCGGGCATCCGCATCCACGCGGGCTCGGCACCTACCCGCGCGTGCTCGGGCGCTACGTGCGCGAGCGCAAGGCGCTCACGCTCGCTCAGGCCATCAACAAGATGACGGCGCTCCCGGCGTCGCGCATTCACCTGCGCGACCGTGGACGACTGGCGCCGCGCATGGCAGCCGACGTCGTCGTGTTCGATCCCGCCACGGTCCACGACACGGCGACGTATGCCGAGCCATTCCAGTATCCAGTCGGCATCGGAACCGTGATCGTCAACGGCGTCGTGGCGCTCCGCGACGGGCAACGCGCCGAGCGCCACACCGGCCAACCAATCCGCGCGGGTTGATCAGGTCGACCGAATGTAGGTGCAGCCGGCTTCCTGAGCGCGATGCACGGCGTACACGCCGGTCGGCTGCAGGATCACGCCAGGAACCAGGTTGGCTTTGAGCTCCTCGTAAATCGCCCGCGAGTCGCCCTTGATGCGCTGCGCGATGATGCCGGCGTGACCACGCGTCGCCAGGTCGCAGCCGAGCAGGATGTGCCCGTGCGACGCGAGCCAGGACAGATCGTACCGAGGCCGGTCGGGATTGCCCGGGCGGGCGGGCCGGTCGGCCGAGGTGTCGAGGAACGGATTCTTCCGCGCCCACTTCCCCGTGGAGTCCTTCGTTTTCGTTTCTTTACCGATCTCGTATTTCTCCCACATCGCGTCGTTGAACGCCATGGGAACGCCCGCGTGTCGCATGACGAGGACCGCCTGCACGTCGGTTTCCGAGGCGCCGATCGCGTCGCGCATGCCCGTAACGTAGGCCACGGCCTGGAACACCCCCGCGCCTTCATCGATCTCGGGAGAATCGAACACCGCTTTGTGCTTGGCGGTGAGGCGGCCGAACCAGGAATCGTCCCAGTGCGGCGTGGCAGGAGCGGGTGGTCGCGGCGCAGGCGTCGGATTGGCCGTTGACGATGCGGCGGCCGCCGGCGCGCACGCCGCTCCGGCGATGACGATCGCCGATGCGGCGAGCTGGCCGATGAACTCGCGGCGAGGCGTGGAATTGTTCTGCTCTGAGGACACGGAGATGTTTGGGAAGAAGGTCTTGCCCGAACGCTCGCGGCAAAGCTGCGCGGGAGTCGGAATTAGTTGTGTGTGTGCTCTGCCGCCAGTCGGCGAATGTCCTCGGATTCGATGATGTGCATGCCGGGGCGATTTTCGCGCGCCGCCAGGACGAGCGCCAGCGCCACGGCGCTGGCTTCCACCGGCCGATATCTCCCGACCGCGAGCCAGCCAACCCGCTTGCCGATCTCTTCGCCAAGCCGATGCTCTTCACGATTGCCGAGGAGCAGCGACGGTCGTGCGATGGTGATGCTGTTGTATGGCAGCGTGCGCAGCGCATCCTCGAGCTCGCCCTTTACGCGATTGTAGAACACGCGCGAACTCGCCGACGCGCCGACGGCGCTCACCAGCAGAAAGTGATTCGCCCCATGCTCGACGCCGAGCCTCGCCGCGGTTAGTGGATACTCCAGATCCACACGCCGGAACGCCGGCTCCGAACCCGCCTGTTTGATCGTGGTGCCGAGCGCGCAAAAGATCTGGTCGACGGCGAACGACTCGGCTGCTGATTCGAGCGCATCAAAGTCGACCACCTTCGTTTGCAGCTTTGGATCCTCGAGCCCAACGAACGGCCGGCGCGTGACGGCGACGATTCGCTCGACGCCTGGATCGGCGCACAACAAGCGCACGATCTCACGACCGACGAGTCCGGTCGCGCCGATCACCAAGGTGGAACGTCGCGCGCCTTCCATGCGCCGAAGATAGCGCGGCCGAGCCGCTCGCGGGCGTCCGATTTTGGGACGGCCGTTCCCAAGGACGAACGCCGGCGCGCCGCGGCCGTCTTTCGAAGTTGTTGTCGGACAATGAATTGAGACTCGCGTTGTGAGGCATGATTGTTCCCTTCGTCGCCGAGCATGGACACCTTCATCAACGACATTCGGTACGCAGCGAGGAAACTCCTCCGCGCCCCGGGCTTCACGTTCATCGCGGTCACAACGCTCGCCTTGGCGATCGGTGCCACGACCGCAGTCTTCAGCATCGTGAACGGCGTGTTGCTCAAGCCGCTACCGTTCCGCGACCCCGACGCTGTCGTGAAAGTCGGCTCGACGGGCAAGGACGGAAAGCTCGTCCACATGTCCGCGCCAGATTTCCTCGACTTCCGCGACCAGACGCACAGCTTCGTGGGAATGGCGCAGGTGTGGGATCGCAACAGCGCGAACCTGAGCGTTGCGGGCGCCGAGCCGGTGCGCCTCAACTCCGCCGCCGTGGGCGCGCGATTTTTCGAGTTGCTCGGTCTTCGCGTGCCGCTTGGGCGCGGCTTCCTCGTCGGCGAGGACGCGATCGGAGCGCGCCACGTCGTGGTGCTGTCGGACCACCTGTGGCGATCGACGTTTTCCGCGGACCCGAACGTCATCGGGCGCAACGTCTCGTTGAACGGCGAGGACTTCACGATCGTCGGCGTGGCGCCGGCGTCGCTCACCTACCCGTCCAAGCCGGACGTCTGGGTGCCGTTCGTGCTCGAGCCCTGGATGACCGCGCCCGACAATCGGGGCGCGCACTTCATCAGCGCGATCGCGCGAATTCGACCGGGCATGTCGCTCGAGACCGCGAAGCGCGACATCGCGTCGATCGGCGCGCGGCTACAGAAGGAGTATCCACGGTCGAATGTCAATTTCGGCGCGACGATCCAGACTCTTCAGACCTCGCTCGTCGGCGATGTGAAACCGCTGCTGTTGACGATGTTCGGCGCCGTGGCCTTCGTCCTCCTCATTGCGTGCGCGAACGTGGCGAATCTGCTGCTCGTCCGAGCGGCAGGACGTGAAACGGAGATCGCAGTCCGCACCGCGCTTGGCGCGGGCAGGCGTCGAATCGTCCAGCAACTCGTGACCGAGAGCGTCCTGCTCGCGCTGGTCGGCGCGGCGCTGGGCGCGGCGCTCGCGGCGTGGGCCGTCGACGCCATCGTCGCATTCGGCCCGCGCGGTTTGCCGCGCATCGACGACATCGTCGTGGATTCGCGAGTGCTCGGTTTCTCGGTGCTGCTGGCGCTGGTGACCGGCGTGGCGTTCGGGTTGGTGCCCGCGTTGCATGCAGCCCGAGGTGAAATCGGCCAGCTGCTCAAGGAGGGCGTACGAGGAACGAGCAGCCGTCGCGCCACGCGCGGCACGCGCGGCGTGCTCGTAGTCGGCGAGATGGCGCTCGCGCTTGTGCTGCTCGTGGGTTCTGGCTTGCTCATTCGAAGCTTTGCGAATCTGCTGCGGGTGAATCCCGGCTTCCGGCCCGAGCAGGTCGTGAGCTTCAATGTGTCGCTGCCGAGCGTGAAGTACCCGCACGATCGTGAGATTCGTGCGTTCGCCGCGTCGGCGCGCGAACGGCTCTCTTCGCTCCCTGGAACCAGGGCGGTCGCCGTGGCGTTCGCTCGCCCAATGGAGCAGCAGACCATGCGCGTTGCCTTCGACATCGAAGGCCGGCCGCCGGCGCCCATGGACAGTCGGCTCGTCACCGACGTCCGGCCGGCATCGGCCAACTTTTTCTCGGCGATGGGAATTCCGGTCGTCAGGGGCCGTGTGCTCACCCCCGCCGAAGAGAATTTCGGCCCACCGCCGGTGCTCGTCGTTTCACAGGCGTTCGTCAAGAAGTACTTCCCGAACGAAGATCCGATCGGCAAACGGATCAAGCTTGGCGTCGCACACGATACGGCCGCCGAAGGCACGAGTGTAGACTCGCGCGGCGAGATCGTGGGCGTGGTTGGCGACGTGCGGCAGAAAGGATTGGCCGACGAGGTCTACCCCGCCGTCTACCTGGGCTGGGGCACGTTCCCGATCAACGACATCGCATTCCTGGTTCGATCGGACGCCAACATCGGAACGATCAGCGCGGCGATTCGCGAGCAGGTGCACGCGGTCGACCCGGCGATGCCCGTGTACGACATTCACACGATGACCGACGTGGTCTCCGAGTCGGTCGCGCAACCGAAATTCTATACCACGTTGCTGGCCGCGTTCGGTGCGCTCGCGCTCCTTCTCGCCGCGCTCGGGATATACGGCGTAATCTCGTACTCGGTGAGCCAGCGAACGAGAGAGCTCGGGATCCGGATCGCTCTCGGCGCCTCGCACGAGCGTGTCCTCCGGCTCGTGCTGGGCCAGGGACTCACGCTCACCGTTACCGGCGTGATCATTGGGCTCGTCGGAGCATTCTGGCTCACGCGGCTGCTGAGCGCGCTGTTGTTCGGAATCCAGCCCACGGATGCAATCACGTTCGGCGGCGTGGCGGTCGTGATGCTTGGAGTCGCTTCTCTGGCGAGCTACCTTCCGGCAAGGCGCGCCGCTCGAGTAGATCCGGTCATCGCCATGCGCGCGGAGTGATTCGCCAGAAGTGACTGCCGTCGATCCACAATCGCAGGGCTCGCGCTCCGCGCCGGTCATCGCCCCGGCCCCCGCCCCCCATCATCGTGGGGACGGGGGCTTTCAAAATCCGTGGCCAAATGCCCGGTTGCACGGCTTCAAGGATTTCTTACGATGGCGATTCGGAGAGCGGCGTGACCATCCGCCGATGCCGAGCCCAGCGTACGGATCGTTGCCGAGCCGCGCCCCGAGCATCGTCTCGCCTCGCGCGACTCGCGGCTACCACGCCGCCACGTGGGTCGGGCATTCGACCGTCCTCCTGCAACTGGGACCGCTCAACGTCCTGACCGATCCCATATGGAGCGAGCGAGCGTCGCCGTTTCAATGGATTGGACCGCGGCGATTGATGCCGCCAGCGCTCGACTTCGACGCGCTCCCCGAGATCGATCTGGTCCTTCTCTCGCACAATCACTACGACCACCTGGACGCTCCGACGGTGCGGCGGATCGCCGAGCGCTTCCCGCGCGCGTCCTGGGTCTGCCCAATGCGTCTGGGCCGAACGCTTCGCGCGCTCGGCGTGCAGTACCTCGTCGAACGCGATTGGTGGCAGTCGATCGAGACGCCGGATTTCGCCGTCACGAGCACACCGGCGCAGCATTTCAGCGCTCGCGGCCTTCGCGACCGCGGTGACACGTTGTGGTGTGGCTGGGTGCTCGAGACCGACGGCGTGCGCGTGTACTTTGCCGGCGACACCGCCTTGCATCCGGAGTTCGGCGACATTCGCGCACGACTCGGTCCGTTCGATCTGGTGCTGTTGCCGATCGGGGCCTACGAGCCGCGGTGGTTCATGCGCACGGTGCACATGAATCCCGAGGACGCGCTCGAGGCGTACCGCGCCCTGGCCAAAGATTCGGACTCGCTTCCATCGTGCCTGACGCTGCACTGGGGAACGTTCCGACTTACCGATGAACCCGTGGACGAGCCGCCCAGGCGGTTCGCGCAGCGATGGCGCGAGGCCGGTTTACCGGAGAACGCGATCTGGAACCTGGTGCACGGCGAGACGCGACAGTTCTGATGCGCCAGGCGAAACACTAGCCGAGTCGCTGGGCGATCGCGCGCGCGAAGCGGTCCGCCGCATCCTCGGCATACGACATGAAGACATTGGGCTCGATCAGCTCGAGCTCCATGAGCAGGAAGGCGTCTCCGCGGGTAATGCCATCGACGCGGGCGTACAATGGACGAACGTCGAGAGCGCGGACGACGGCCGCTGCCTGGTCGATCAGCGCTCGCTCGACGACGATCGAGTCGACCGTCCCACCGTGCTCCGTCTGAACCCGAAACTCGCCAACGCGCGCGCGCTTGACGGTTGCGTGGCTGAACGCCCCGTCGAAGAACGTGAATGAAAGCTCGCCGAAGCGCGCGATCTCGTCGGCAAAGGGCTGCACGAGCACGGCCCCCAGGCTCGCAACGCGCGCGATCGTGGCTCGCGACGCGTCGTCGAGCGGCGTTCGCAGCGCAAACGTCTCGTATCCGCTTGCGGAAATCGCCGGCTTGATCACGAAACGATCCCAGCCTTCGGCGGTGGCGAGCGATTCCACCGCGTCGGCGTGGCCGCGCATCGCGATCATCGTCGGGACTGTGGCAACGCCGCGGCCCGCGAGGTCGAGCAAGTAGCGCTTGTCGGCGTTCCACCGAACAAGGGGAGCGGGGTTCCAGAGCGGTATCGCATCCGCGTCGAGCGCGGCGAGCCATGCCTCGAATTCGCCGAATCTGATGTGGTAGTCCCAGCAGGAGCGGATGATCACCGCATCGAAGTCTCGCCAGCGAGTCGACCGGTCGGACCAGATCGCGGGCTGGGCGCGGATCCCCAGGCGCTCGAGCGCGGGGATCAGCATGCGATCGTCAGGGGCGAGCCCGGGCGCTCTCTCGTATGTGGCCAGCGCGATGCGCGTCGACACTCGCTATTGCCGGCAGGGCACGTGCGGATTGCTCGGCTTGGGAGCATCGAGACGCGGACGATGGTCCGCGTTAGCGACGAAGACCGCGGCGTCGAGGACCATCTGGACGAGGCGCGAGTAGTCCGGGTAGTCGATGTACTGCGGCTCGTCCGTGACCTGGTGGTAGTCGCGATGGCTTCCTCGCGAGAGCGATACGCTCGGAATCCCGTACCGCGCGTAGTTGTAGTGATCGGCGCGGCAGTAGTACTGCTCTGGATGGCCAGGCGCGTCGTATTCGTAGTTGAAGACGAAGGGCACGGTCTCTCTGGCATTGGCTGCTTCGACCCAATCGCCGAATTCCTTCGAGAGGCGCCGCAGCCCGACGACCTCGAGGTAGGTCGGCCCTCCCTTGGCGATGTCCGTTGCGGCGCCGCGTCCGATCATGTCGACGTCGAACTCGGCGACGATCGCGTCGAGCGGGACGGTCGGATGGTCGGTGAACCATGCCGACCCCAACAACCCTTTTTCCTCTGCCGTGTGCGAAACGAGGAGAATCGAGCGGCGTGGCCGAACGCCGGAGCTCGCGAGCGCCCGTGCGATCTCGAGCAGCGCGATTGTGCCGGAACCGTCATCGTCGGCTCCGTTGCTAATTGAATCCAGTCTCGGTGTGTGCACCGCGCGCAGTGAATCCAATATCCGGCGAATGCGCGTTGCTTCTTCGTTGAATGCCGGACGATTCGGGCTGTCGGCGCCGAGCGGGCGAACGATCGTGTTGAAGGCGCGCAGTGAATCGTGATCGACCGGTCGGTGATTGTATCCGATGTGGTCGTTGTGAGCGGTGATCGCGACGAACTCCTGGCGAAGCAAGGTATCGCTGCCGCGAATGACGCCGATCACGTTTCGCGCGCTGCCCGGCGGCGCACTCGGGTCGCGCGATGCGATCCGCGGCACGATCTGGAAATACGTCCCTGCTTCACCGGCGGGCTCGACACCAGCCATGCGCAACCGCGAGGCGACGTAGTCGGTGGCCTTCTCGTTCCAGACAGTCCCGGCCTCGCGACCCATCATCGAGTCGTGCGCGAACGCGCTGAGACCTTCGCGCAACGCCGTCGCTGATACCGCGGACCGTGGGGCTGGCGACGGCGAGAGACGCGTTCCCGCGCATGCCGTGGCCACGGCCAGTGCAAGGGCGGGGGCGCCAATGAGCGGACGAAGCGATATCAACGATGGCTCCTTGAAGAGAAGGCAAGTTCGCCGGGAGTGGTTTCACCCGGCAAGCGGACCGCTAAACACATGCATTGGTGGCTCAGATCGGCGTCAGATGACCGCGGCGGGCGGTCGCCTGACCGGGCGCGTCGGTCAGGTTGACGCCTTGTCTGAGGATTTCCTGATCCAATTTTGCTCATCGGGCGGCGGCGGCTCGAGGGGGCCGGCTCGGCACGCCAGCGGCTGGCGTCGGCTCCCGTCGGTCGCGTTGCGCGCCCCGTTGTGAGAGTTCTGATGGCACGTCGCCGATATCCCGACAGCTTGCTGGTGAAACGCCGATATCGAATTGCACACAATAGCGCGACCCTGATGCAGCGATAATTTCTTCACGCGGGTCTTTCGCGTTCCGAGTGTTACGCTAATATTAAAGCGCTCTAAATGTCCGCCGAACTCACACTTCAACTCTGACCCAACCCACCGTGGCTCGAGCGACGCAGCGCCGCCCCAGGGCGGTCCCGGAATCCGTGATCCCCAAGAATGTGCTCGCCAAAGAAATCGCGAACATTCTCGAGGACCAGCAACTGACACAAACCGAAGCCGCCTACATCATGCGCGACGCGCCGTCGCAGATTTCCCTGGTCGTCACGGGAAAGCTGCGCGGGTTCTCGACCGAGCGTCTGCTCCGCATGTTGGCGCGCCTCGGCCGCGATATCGACATCGTGATCCGTCGCGCAAAAGGCAAAACGGGACGAGTCAGCGTCACCAGACGGTAGCTGGGCACATCTCTGATCCAAACGCCGCCCGCCTTATCGGCGGGCGGCGTTTGGCGGTGCGCTCGCTAGTCGTCCGCGCCCGCGACGCTCGAGAGTCCGTAGGGAGGCGTGAGCGTCAGCGGAAGCTGATCATCCCACACGCGCACCTGATCGCGCCCGGCGCGCTTCGCGGCATACAGCGCTTCGTCGGCCCGCTCCTTCAGGTTCGTGCTCGCCGCGTCGCTGCCAACGGCCTCCATCGAGATCAGGCCGGCGCTGATCGTCAGGTAGAGCCGCTTGCCGTTCACCATGAAGTGATGCGTGCGAATCGTGTCGCAGACGCGCATGGCGGTCTGCAGCGCGCCCGCCGCTTGGGTGTCTGGCAGGAGGATCGTGAACTCCTCGCCCCCCGTGCGAGCCACCATGTCCCCGGCTCGCGCCGTCTGCTTGAGCAGCCCGCCGAACTCTCGGAGGACGGCGTCGCCCGCGATGTGGCCGAAGTTGTCGTTGACGGTCTTGAAGTGGTCGATGTCGAGCGCCACGAGCGACACGGTGCTGCCGGCCCGCGCCGCGCGCGCCATTTCGCGGGCGAGCGTCTGGTCGAGCCCGCGCCGGTTGAGGCAGCCGGTGAGCGGATCTGTCAGAACCATGCTCGCCAGCTGAACGCGCACGCGATTGTACGCACGGCCCATTCGCGTGATGGCCCCGGGCTGCTTCTCTGCCCGCACATCGTACACGCGCGTGAAATCGCCTTCCTCCGCCCACTTGAACAGCTCGACCACGTGCTCGAGCCGGCGCTGGAAGCTGCCGTACTGCCCGATGAACATCAGCGCCGCCGTGGCGAACAGCGCGACCGTCCAGAGCTCTTCGGGTCCAACGCTCGCCGAGCCGGGTCGCGACGCGTACCAGGTGACGCCCAGATAGCCCGCGATGACCCCGAGCAGCGCGAGCGTGGCGTGCGTGCGGCCGAAGAACGACTCGGTGAGATGGAGGACGAAGAACGACAGAATCAGGATTCTGTCATACGATGACGGTGGAGACGTGGCGAGCGTCGTCACGAAGATGAAAAGGAGGTCGGCGAAGACGGTCACGCCGACGATCCAGCCTCCTGCCACGCCTGTGCGGCGGATCCGGACGGCAAGGAGCTGCACGAGACCGACGTAGCCGAGGATCGCGCCGGCCAGCCAGATCGTACTGCCGCGAAGCGTGCCGCTGAGCTGAAGGAGAAGCTCGAATCCGCCGAGCAATACAGCCACGGTGCTACGCGCGCGCGCCTGCCACAGGAGTACCTGAGCGTTCGTCCGCTCGGGAGTTTCGAGATCGGCGTTCACGGGAGGGGAGAGTGACGACGCACGGATACCCGGGCGTTTATATCACTATGGTAAGAACTGGACCACGGAGCCTGGTGCCGGTCCAAATAGGACAACTTGTTGTCAGATATCAGCTTGGCCACGAGCGCCGCGCGGCGGCTCGCCGAGCGGCGTCTCGCGCCTTGCAACTCCTCTGACGTTCTGCGGCAGTTGGCAAATCGTGGTCGGGTACCCGCCGCCGCTCACACCCGCGCCGAGATGATCTCCTCGGCGAATCGCTCCATTTCCTCGAGCTGAGGACTGCATTGCAGGAGCAATAGATCGACTCCTGCCTCGGCGAACTCGGTCACACGTTCGGCCACCTGGCCTGGGGTGCCGACGAGTCCCGCACGGAGGCCGCGATTGGATACTGAATAATCCTGCAGGCTCACCTGCTGCTCGAGCTTCGTATTCGCGATCCAATCGCGATAGTTGCCGTATCCCGGCGACCCTTCCGACACGTTCGTGATCCGATCGATCTCCGCTTTCACCTCGTGCTCGGAATCGCGGACGACCGTGTACGCCGCCACGCCGAACTGCAGCGGTGGAAGCTCGATGCCCAACTCGTCCGACGCCTGTTCGCGGCGCCGTCGCATGTCGGCGATCTTGGGCGCAATCCGCTCCGGCGGATCGCCATGCATCACGTACGCATCGCACTGCCTGGCGATCAGCGACTTCGCCGTTTCGGATTCACCGCCGGCGTAAATGGTCGGCCGCGGCCGGCCAGGCCGCGAGATGGGTTTTGGTTCGAGCACGATGTCGTCATGCTGGTAGAAACGTCCCCGGTAGTTGAAGGAGGACATCTTCCACGCGCCGTCCACGACGTCCAGCCATTCCTTCGTTCGCGCGTACCGGTCATCGTGCTCGTCGAATGCGGCGCCGAAGCGTCGCGCCTCGTCCTTCCACCAGGCCGAGACGACGTTGAGCGCAAGCCGTCCGTTGGAGATGCGATCGATGTTCGCGGCCTGCTTGGCGAGAATGGCCGGCGGATGGAACGACGGACGCACCGCGACCATCAACTCGAGCCGCTCCGTCACCGCGGCCAATGCGGCCGCGGTCGACCACGCGTCGAGCGATGGCGCGTTGATCCCCTTGATGTCATTGAGGAGCAGCTCGGCGATGAGCGTGATGTCGTAGCCGACTTCCTCGCTCCGCTGCGCAAGCCGCCGGATGTAGTCCCACGAGGCGCTCATCCCTTCGTCGTCGACGTTGCGCAGCCATCCGCCAAAGACGGGAAGCCAGTAGCCGTATCTCATGATCGTGCGACCGGCTGCGGCACTCGTGAGGCGCGCGCCTCGAGGTAGTCGACGAAGACCGGCCACGGGTCGAAGCCCACCACGTTCAGCGGATCGGCGACGAAGTTCGACAGCGCGTTGATGTCGTAGAAGTAGTGTTGGCCGTCGCGATCGTCGACGAGATACTCGATCCCGCCAACATCGAGCCCGGCGCGGCGCGAGATCGCCTCGACCTGAGCCACGATCTCGGGCGGCGCGTCATAGCCTTCCACGCGCAGGCCGGTCTTGGGAGCGTCCACGGCGCACGCGCCTCGTACGAGCTCCACGCCGGTCGTCGTCTGGCACGCGTCGGCCGGGCACAGATCGAAGGAGCCGACGGCGGGGTAGACCTTGATTGCGTAGAGGTACTTTCCGCCGAGCGTTTCGACGCGCACGATGTGTCCGTCGCGAAGCGGCGCCGATTCCTGCACCAGCGCCACGCCGTCCACGCCCAGCTCGACTTCGCCGCGCGCCACCGCGCCCGCGAGCGCGGCTTCCGACTCGTAGCGGACGATGCCGGCGCCGCTGCCGCCCACGTTCGCCTTGACGAGCACCGGATAGCGGAGGCCGCGCGCCGCGTCAACGGCGCGTGCCGGGTCGTTGAT
Source organism: Gemmatimonadaceae bacterium (assembly GCA_035493635.1). Classification (GTDB taxonomy): domain Bacteria; phylum Gemmatimonadota; class Gemmatimonadetes; order Gemmatimonadales; family Gemmatimonadaceae; genus JAQBQB01. The sequence continues at coordinate 15,885 of DATJHY010000158.1, forward strand.
CGCCCGCGCGCGCGGATACGGCAGCCCGAGCTCCTCGAGCAGGTCGAGCTGCGAGGCTTTCGAGAGCTCGTATGAGTATACGCTCGAACCGTTCACCACCGGAATCCCGATCCGTTCCAGGTGCCGCAGCCAATGCAAGGTGTGGAAAGTCGACTGCCGGTGGCCGCGCAGGTACGCCGACGGGCTCGCGCGATTCACGACGAGCGAGTACGGGACGTCGTCTTCCGATGGATCGAAGCTGTGCGACGCGGCGTCGAGCCTGACGTACGGCAGGTCGCGCCGCTCGAGCTCGGCGAAGAGCGGCTTGAACCAGTCGGGATGTTCGTGGTAGATGGCGATGGGTTCCATGGTCGGTCCGGGTGAAGGTCGCTCGCTGGGCAACGCGACTCCTTCCAATTCACGCGGATCGACGGGGGTTCCCACTTCAACAAAAACGCCCCGATCCGTGTCGTGAGGATCGGAGCGCGAGTCGCGAATCGTGGTCGCTGACTACTGCATGCGAACGCCCAATGCCTCAGGTGTCGGTTGACACATGGGACAACACATGCAACAGCAGCACATGGTCTGGGCGGACGTCATCTGGCAGAAGCTAATCGGGCCCGCAAAGCCGTCAAGAGTCATGATCAAATGTTCACAACTCTTAATCAGACCGCTCTCATTCATGCGTGTAGCGAACCAGATCAGAATCTTGACTCGAGATACAGATCGACTCTGAATTGTTTGCGCGGGTACAGTCCTCGGGCCACGTCGAAGCGGAACAGGCCGTCGAGGAAGGATACGCCGGCCCCGACACCGCTCATCGGCCGCCCCACCTGACTCATCTTCGTGCGATCGCCAACCCAGCCGAGATCGGCGAAGAGCGTCGGCCGGATGCCGGTCGCATTGTCGCCCAGCTCGGCGCGTGCCAGCCAGAAGGCGTTCCCGCTCTGCGCCGTATCGGGACTCTGACCGCGAACCGTCTGCGAGCCGCCGAGATACCACCGGCGCTGCGGCGGCACCGCGCCCGCCGAACTTCCGCCCGACAGCGTGAGCGCGCCGGCGAGCGCCCCGAGCCCGTGCGACATCGTGACGTCGAGTGCAGCGCGGCCGTACAACGAATCGCCTTGCGCGGCCTCGAGCCGGAGATCCGTGAAGAGTCTCAGACCCTGCGGATCGAGCCCGTGCTGATTGTTCAGGCGCGCGCCGAGCCCAAAAAACGACGCACGCTGCGCCACGAGGTTGGGCGGAAAATCGGCCCCGTTCACGGCGAAATTCGTCTTGACCGCCGCGCTGTGCTGCCATTCGGCGAACGCGCGCCAATCGAGGCGTGTGCCGCCACCCAGAGTCGCCTCACGTGTGCCCGACAGCTCGGCGCCGCTTGCGCGATAGTAGAAGCCCTCGTCGCGTCCGAACATCAGCGCCGAGAATGAGCTGCCGAAGCTGAGCGGTTGTCCCCAATCGCCCGCCGAGACGAGGCGATTGTAGCCGGAGACGCGGACCGTCTTGGTCAGGTTCGTGCGCGCCGCCGTGAGCTCGACATTGGGCTGGAGGTCGGCGAGACCCAGTCGCCCGAGCGCGGTGACGCTGTAGCCACCGCCCAATTCCTGCTGGATCGACGCGCCGGCGGAGAAGCCCTCGACGCGGTTGTAGCGCATCATCGAAGGGCCGTAGGCGAACGTCGGCGGCGGCAGGAAATGCATCCGGAACGAGAACGGCGCCTGCGCCGTCATCGACAACGCCTCGGCTTTGAGCGCGTCGAGCTCCTTGGCGCCGAACAGCTCCTCACCGGGATCGTAAATGGACTTGGGCAGTTCCGGCGACGTTGCCAGCAGAGTGGAGTCGCATGGCACACGCACGGCCACGGCAAGGCCACCGTCGTAGCGGCGTCTCGTCGAGACACGAACGCTCGACGTGTCGCACTGGTTCAATCTCGCCGTGCGAGTCTTGAGGCCACTCCGCACCGAATCGCGTTCGGCCCGCAACCGCTCGCGCCGGACTTCGCGCACGGAATCGCGCCACGCCTCGCGCTCTCGGTCGCTCAGCGAATCGGGAGGTTCCGGCTGTCCCGCCGCCATCGTGATGGCGGGGAGACTGTCGGCGGCGTTCACACTGTTGTATTTGAAGCTCTCTTCGAGCTTGAACGGGACGTGCATGAAACTGACCTGCGCACTCCCCTCGGCCATGCGGAGCCGCGGGAGCCAGAAGCGCCCCTCGTGCAGGCCGTACTCGACCGCGATCGCCGACACCTCGGCCTTCATCGGTGTGATCATCGGCTTGACCCACACCGGCACGTCGTCCATCGACTTGGGATCGTCCTCCGTGGCGATTGCCCAGATGTCGAGCGGCACGGAGAGCCGGTAGGCGGCGCGGACGAGTTGGCCGGATTTGGTGTCGAACCAGAGCGAGCCGACACCGAGATTCCACTTGGGCTGCCGCGGCCGGACCCTGAGCTCCCGAAGCTGAATGACTTTTCCGTCGGGCAGTCTGAAGCTGATGGAATCGCCGGTTTCGTATGTGTAGTACGCTTCCGCGCCGTCAGCGATCGGGTGTACGAGCTCGGTTTCATCCACCTGCGCGCGCGCGAGGCCGCCGCCGATCCACAGAGGTTCGTAGCCAGGGAAATAGGGGATCTCGCCGGTCATATCGGGATCGTCGTCCATCTCGGCGTGAATCTCCGCCGACATTCCGCTGTGCCCCGACGCCATGGGCACCGCGGTTCGAGCGCCTTTCACGTCGACCCAGGCTCCCACCCCCTGACGCCAACGCACGTGTGACGCTGCCTCGTGCCGGAACAGGAGCCGGTCTCGCCCGATTCGGCCAAACCCCAGGCCGACAGAGACTCGCTGGTACGACATCGCGTCGTAAGCGACGAGCGCGGAGTCCTGCGTCAGCCGGGCGATTCGTGCGCGAAGCAGAGTGGCCTTGGCCGTCTGATCCTTGAAGGCCGTGGTCAGCACTTCGGCAGTGACGGGGCGCCGGCGGCCCTGTCGTCGCCGCCGCGTGCCCGCGGTACTCGTGTCCGTGACGCTGTCCTGGACCACCGGCGTCCGCCGGTGAGAGGGACCTACCTGGACGACCTGAAAATTCAGCGCGAGTGCGGCGCCGAGCATCAGCAACATGGATTGCCTCGAGGTCCTGCAGCCGTAGTGTGATACGGGTCAGCGCGGGGCCGGGTTTCGAGGCGTGAACGGCTGTCGCGTGGGAGGCCGCGACCTGCTCCGATTGTGCATGAGAGCGCGGCTTACGGCTTCGCGTTGATATCGCTCGCGAATCCGCGCCCGGGCATCCGACCTTCCAATGGCGATCATCACGAGAGCGATCAGGCCGGCTCCGCCCAATGCGAGCGGCGCTCCCCGAATCACACGCGGCCCCGGCGCGCTCATCCGCTGCTGAAGGTCGGGAAATCGCCGCTGAATCCAGACTGCGAGCAGAATGATGACGAGGCCGCTTGTGGCCAGCAGAATCGGGTAGCCGAGCGTCTTGCGGAAAACGTCGAACGTGAGATACGCGAGATACCCCAAAAAGCCGATCGTCGCCGCGGCCAGAAACAGCCGCCGGCGCATCTGCAGCGCGGCGACGGCGAATAGCACGGAGAGGAACAACATCGAATGCGCCGCGATCGCGGCCGATCGATTCCAGAACCCGAGAATCGAAGCTCCCGTGCAGACGAGCCCCGCGGCGTAGAACCAGATGGCGTAGTCCTCGCCGTCCTCAGTCGCGCGGTCGACTGCATACCCAATCGAGAGCATGACGACGGCGAGCAGCATCGCGAGTGCAGGTCCGAGCTGATCCGCCATCTCGAGGTCGAATACGAGCGAGATACCGTGAATGGGGATCGCACAAGTTGCGATGGCGAGTGGCAACCCGAGGACGCCGTAGCGTACCATCCGCAGCGCGATGAGGGCGGTGAGAATCGTCGTGAGATCGATCGGGAGCCAGCGGATGTTCTGCCAGTCGAACTCGGCGGCGACCAGACCCCTGTATCGGAGTTCTGGGAATTGGCCCCACCAGCCGGTAAGTGTGAGCACCGACCACGTGACGAGCGGAGTCATGCCCACCGCGAGCACGGTGGATACTGCCGCAGCGTGCCGAAAGCCGTTCTTCGAGAAGACACTGGCCATCACCACGAGTAGCAGTGCGTAGACGAGCGAGACCGCCAGCACTCCGCCGGGTCCAAGCACCTCCCACCGGCTGATCAGGAACCAGGCGAAAGCGCACAGGACAGCAATGCCGCCCGTCCAATACGCGACGGTGACGGCATTGAATCCCCGCTTTGCTTCGACGGTGGCATTCGGCGCTTCGCCCTCGAGCGCGAGCAGCGCGTCGCGCTGTTCGGAGGTGATGATCCCGCGTTCGACTCCGAGGTCGAGCAGCCCGCTCCGTTCCGTTCCCCCGGTCCCTCCATTGCCAGCGCCGCCGGCAGTCGATCCATTTAGTCGAGTCGCTTGGGAATCACTCATGGCTGTAGCCTCGGCGTTTTCGTGTTGACCGTTTGGCGTCGCCGACGACCGGGCGCGGGGGGGAGGGGAGGTTGAACGTTCGCCACCAGTACTCAACGATCAACAGGGCGAATCCGCCAGGGAGCTCGTGACCGACGCGCTTCTCGTTCGCGGGCTACGCAAGTACTACGGCGATGTTCGCGCGGTCGACGGTCTCGACTTGACCGTGGCGTCGGGCGAATGCTTTGGCCTGCTCGGGCCGAACGGCGCGGGAAAAACGACGACGATCGAGATTTGCGAGGGCCTGCTCGTGCCCGACGCCGGCCGCGTGGAGGTCCTCGGGCTCACGTGGCAGCACGACGCGAAGGCGCTTCGCCAGCGGCTCGGCATCCAACTACAGGAGACGCAGCTCGCGGAAAAACTGACTGTAGTAGAGACGGTTCGCCTCTTTCGGAGCTTTTACGACAAGGGGCGTCCGGTGGATGAAGTGATCCGGCTGGTCCAGCTCGGAGAAAAGCGGGGCGCACGGGTCGGAAAGCTCTCGGGCGGGCAAAAGCAGCGGCTTGCCCTGGCCTGCGCGATCGTCAGCGATCCCGACCTCATGTTCCTCGACGAGCCGACGACGGGGCTCGATCCGCAATCGCGGCGGCAGCTCTGGGATCTGATCACCGACTTCAAGGCGCACGGTCGCACGATCATGCTCACGACGCACTACATGGACGAAGCGGAGATGTTGTGCGACCGCGTAGCAGTCGTCGATCACGGCAAGGTGATCGCGCTGGGGACGCCGCGCGAGCTGATAGGTTCCCTGGGCGCCGAGCACGTAGTGGAGTTCGCGCTCGACAACGGCGCACCGCCGCTCGACGAACGAACATTGCGGGCGCTCGACGGCGTACGGGTCGCGCGACCGCTCGCCGGCGGCTGGGAACTTCAGGTCGGTGAGCTTCACCGCACCGTGCCGGCGCTGCTCGCGTTTCTCGCCGAACGGAATCTGGAGATGTCGCAGCTCACGACGCACTCGGCGAGTCTCGAGGACGTGTTCGTCTCGCTCACCGGGAGGCAGCTCCGCGATGAGTGAACGCTTCACGGACCGCTCGCTCGTGCAACTCGTGTCGATGCGATTCAAGGAATACACGCGGGAGCCCGAAGCCCTGTTCTGGTCGTTCGGATTCCCCATTCTGCTCGCGATCGGACTGGGGATCGCGTTCCGAAGCAAGCCGCCCGATGTGGTCCACGTCGCCGTGGCCAACAACGGCCCACGGTCCCGACCGCTCGCCGACGCGTTGCGACGCGATCACTCGCTCGCCGTGGAGCTTTTGTCCTCCGATAGCGCCGCCACGGCGCTCCGCACCGGCCGTGTCGCGCTCGTCGCGTCGCCAGCCGGAGTGGACGGCGTGCGGTACGAGTACGACGACACGAGGCCGGACGCGCGCAACGCGCGGCTCATCGCCAACGACGCCGTGCAGCGCGGTGCCGGCCGCGGCGACATCCTGCCCATCGCCGAGCAGCACGTCCGCGAGGCTGGATCGCGGTACATCGACTTCGTGGTGCCGGGGCTGCTTGGCATGACGATCATGGGCGGCGGAATCTGGGGACTGGGGTTTTCGATCGTGGATCAGCGCCGTAAGCATTTACTCAAGCGGCTGGTCGCGACCCCGATGTCGCGCGCCGAGTATCTGGCGTCGTACGTGATCTCACGTCTGGTACTGCTGGCCATCGAGGCGGCCGTGCTGCTCGGCGCGTCGGTGTTGCTGTTCGGCGTGCCGCTGCGCGGATCGGTCGGCGCGATCGTCACGATCATCATCGTGAGCGCGCTCGCCTTCGGCGGGCTGGGGCTGCTCATCGCGTCGCGGTCGCAGACCATCGAGGGTGTCTCCGGTCTGATGAATCTGTCGATGCTCCCGATGTGGGTGCTGTCGGGGGTGTTCTTTTCGTCAGAGAACTTTCCACACGCCGTGCAGCCGTTCATCAAGGCTCTGCCGCTCACGGCAACCAACGACGCCTTACGCGCGAACATGCTGCGCGGAGTTTCGCTTCCCGGCCTGTGGCCGCAGCTCGCGGTACTCGCGGCGTGGATGGTGATCTGCTTCACCGTGGCACTCAGGATCTTCCGATGGCGCTAGGTCCGGATGCCGGGTGATCTGTCCCGCGACGAGCTGATCTCACAGGGCCGGGCGATCCTCGACTGGATCGCCGATTACCTCGAGCACCCGGAGCGGTATCCGGTGCTGTCCCGCGCGCGTCCGGGCGAGATCATGCATGCGCTGCCGGCGCGGCCGCCGCGGTCGCCGGAGCCTCTCGCCGCGATCGTGCGCGATTTCGAGCAAACGATCGTGCCCGGCATCACGCACTGGAATCACCCGGCGTTCTTCGGCTACTTCGCGACGTCGTCGTCCGTCCCCGGCATTCTCGCCGAGATGCTGACGGCTACGCTCGACGTGAAGGCGATGCTCTGGAAGACGTCGCCGGCCGCAACGGAGCTCGAGCAGCTCGTCACCGACTGGCTGCGCCAGATGCTCGGCCTGGGCGACGGTTGGTTCGGGATGACAACGGACACGGCGTCGATATCATCCATGCTCGCGCTGGCGGCGGCGCGCGAAGCGCGTCCGGAGCTCGAGATCCGCGAGCGCGGAATGTCCGGCAGGACCGACCTTCCGCGACTCCGCGTGTACGCGTCCACGCACGCCCACTCGTCGATCGACAAGGCGGCGCTGGCACTGGGACTCGGGCTGGAGAACGTCGTGCACATCGAGGCCGATGAGGAATTTCGCATGCGGCCTGATGCGCTTGCCGCGGCGATCGCCGCGGATCGCGCGCTGGGGTTCCTGCCGCTGGCCTGCGTGGCAACCGTCGGCACCACGAGCACGTCGAGCATCGATCCTGTGCCGGCGATCGCCGACATCTGCCGGCGCGAGGAGCTGTGGCTGCACGTGGACGGTGCCTACGGCGGCATGTTGGCGATCGTGCCCGAGTACCGGCAGGTGCTCGCCGGCGCCGAGCAGGCGGATTCGCTCGTCGTGAATCCGCACAAGTGGCTGTTCACGCCATTCGACTGCTCGGCGTTTTTCGTGAAACGACCGGACGTACTGGGGCGGGCGTTTTCGCTCGTGCCCGAGTACCTCGTCACGCGCGAGCAGGACGAGGTCGTGAATTACATGGATTACGGCGTGCAGCTCGGGCGGCGGTTTCGCGCGCTGAAACTGTGGATGGTCATCCGCGCGTTCGGCGTCGATGGGTTGATCGAGCGGCTGCGCGAGCACTGTGCGTTGGCGCGTAATTTGGCGGCGTCGATCGAAGCGAGCGACGACTGGGAGCTTCTCGCGCCGGTACCGTTCGCGCTGGTCTGCTTTCGCTACGCTCCGCGCGGAATGAGAGAGCCGGAGCTGAATCGCCTGAACGAGCGGATCATGCACGCGGTGAACGCGACCGGCGACGCGTTCCTGTCACACACCAAGCTCGGGGAGCGGTTCACACTCCGCGTGTCGATCGGGAACATTCGCACGGAGGAGCGGCACGTGGGCGTGTTGTGGGACCGGCTGCGCGAGGCAGCGGCGGGCGAACGGCGCGAGGCTTAGCGGGCGCGCTCGGAGCGCGGTGCGGTCAGCGCGGCCGCGTCCAGGTTCGTCTGCCGCAAGAGCGCGGCGAACCGCGGGCTCCGTCTGATCGGGTCGTACACGGGATCCCGGACGGAGAACGGCTGAATCCACGCTGCACCCACGGATGCCGCCACCCGCTCCAGGCCCGAGAGTACGGCGGCCGTGTCGCCGAGGGCGAGTGAAATGCTGGCGCGTTCCATGGTGGCGTACCATGGCGGTGGGCTGTTGGCCTCCATCGACCGCACGATGCGGTTCGCCGCAGCCGTGTCGCCGAGCTTCGCGTACACATACGGAGCGTTGGTCATGCCGCCCTTCATCCCGGCGGCCTCCACGATGCGTCGCGCCGCGTCGCGTCTACCCGCGGCGACGTTGATCTGCCCCGCGAAGTTTGCCACCGGCAGCACCGTCGAATCGAGCTGGATCGCGCGCGCGCACTCGGCCAGCGCCGAATCGAGCCGCCCCGTGAGATAGTAGCCGCCGGCCACCCACGCCGAGATGATCGGCGAGACGCGCTCGATCTTGCGTGCGCGGTCGAGGTAGCCGAGCGCCGGTTCGACGTCCCCGCGAACGATCAACAACCGCGCGAACGTGAGTAGCGCCGCCGCATTGTTGGGTTCGAGCGTCAACGCGCGCTGGAATTCGGCGTCCGAGCTGTCCCAGCGCGCCGCGAACGCGTACGCGGAGCCGAGCGCCACATGGGCATCGGC
>DATJHY010000159.1:0-2135 GCA_035493635.1 Gemmatimonadaceae bacterium
CGTGTCGATGACCAGCCCGCCGATCGCCACTGGCGCCGCATTCGCCGTCGCGGCCGCGAGCGTCTTCGCGCGACGAATCTGCGCCTTGGCTCGCGCCGCAAGCTCCAGCACGCTGAACGGCTTCGTGACGTAGTCGTCCGCGCCCGCGTTCAGCAGATCGACCTTCTCGTGCTCGGAATGACGCGCCGACAGCACGATGATCGGCACCGCCGAACGCTGCCGAATCTCTCGACACACGTCGACGCCGGCCATGTCCGGCAGACCAAGGTCGAGCACGACGAGATCCGGACGCCCCGACGTTGCGGCGTCGACTCCCGATACGCCGTTGGCCGCCTCGTCGACCCGCGTGGTGACGTCCCGAAGCGCATCGCGTACCGCGCGCCGGATCTGTGGCTCGTCATCGATGACGAGCACGACGTCGGCATCGGGCATGACTGGGGTGGATTGGGAGATGTCTTCTTCGTGAGTGACCATTTGATGAAGCTGTCGGATCACCACGACGCCTGCATAGGACATGTACGATTCTTAGCGAGTTCACGTTGAGCGCCTCGACCATCGCCGTGGCACGAAGTCCGCGGCATGGTTCCTTCCTTTCGAGGCGCTATGCGACGACAACCACTCATCATCCTCGCGTTTGCCGCGGCCGCTGTCACCGCTGCATGCGAAACCGACCTGACGCCGACCATCGTGCACCTCGGCTCATCAGGCGCGCTGGCCGCGTTCCCCGTGGAATCGGTCCTCGTTGTTGCCCCGACCTTCGTCACCATTGCGGTCGGGCAGTCCATCCAGCTCCAAACCAACGCGCCGGACACACTGAGGTCCCAACTTCAGTGGTTCTCGCAAGTCCCGACGATCGCCAGCGTCAGCCAGACAGGCGTGGTCACGGGCGGTACACCGGGCACGACGATCATCACGGTGCGCCTGTCCTCTGACACGCTCAATTCCGCGGCTGCGACCGTACAGGTCGTTCGCTGAACGACGGCGTGATTCGCGGTCACCCCCGCCGGCGGCGGCAAAGTCCTGCCGCTGGCGGCCGATACTTTACTGGGTACCCGCCAACTCGCCATTTGATGCCTGACGCCACCATTTCCGTTGTAGCCGGTCGGTCCCTCCGGACCAAGAAAAACGCGCGGACGGTGGAATCGGTCGTCGAGTCGTTGTTTCGGCCGGCGAACTGGGGCGCGCGGGTCGCCTACACGCTTGGCCTTCAGGGCCGGCTGCGGACGTCGACGCTGTCGCTCGACATCTCGAGCTGCGAACGAGCGGATCGATCCGCCTTGCGTGTCGCGTTTGCCTCCGACTTCCACGCCGGAGGTTTCACGGACGACCGGCTGCTCGAGTGCGCGTGCGCGGCGCTCGCCGACATGCGGCCCGACGTGCTTCTGCTCGGCGGGGATTTCGTTGCGGTGCGGTCTGGCGACATTCGTCGCCTCGGCCCGCTCCTCAACGCGATCCCCGCTCCGCTCGGCAAGTTCGCGGTGCTCGGCAATCACGACATTCACGCGGGTCAGCGGCGAATCGTGGCCGGCCTCGAGCGCGCCGGCGTGCAGATGATCGCGAACAAGCACGTGACGATCGGCGCGCCGTTCGGCGATCTCGCCATCTGCGGGCTGGACGATTCGACGCTCGGCCTCCCGCGTGGCGACCTTGCGCTCGATCGCGCAGGTCAACGGCGGATCGTGCTGATGCATTCGCCCGAAGGGCTCAGGGCGATCGGACGCCGGCATTTCGACCTCGCCCTGTGCGGGCATACGCACGGCGGCCAGATCGCGCTTCCATGGGGCGCGCCGATCCTGATGCCGGGCGGTCCGCTCAATCGCCGATTCAGCCGTGGCAAGCACGACGTCGGCCGGGACTGTGCGCGGACGCTGCTCGTGAGCCACGGCGTTGGGTGCAGCGGTCTGCCCGTGCGGCTGTTCGCCGCGCCGGAAGTGCACCTGTGCTTAATTACTTGAGTGCGCCTCGACCGTAAGCTCCTCCTCATCGCGCCAACTATCGTATTGTTCTGTGTCGCCGCTGGACTCATCTATGCGGCGACGCAGTTGCATCTGTTGGAAAGCTTGGGCGACTCATGGAAGGACCGCAGCGCGTTCATCGCGTCCGTCGAATCGGGACAGAAGCAGATCGAGACGCGG
>DATJHY010000160.1:0-3642 GCA_035493635.1 Gemmatimonadaceae bacterium
CGTCCATGTTGTATTCAGTGGGGTCGGCCGACGCACTCGTGCTGGCCGTCGCCGCGGCGACGATGATCGCGATCGCCCTCGTGGCGACGAGCGTTCCCGCCCGGCGCGCGATGAACGTCGATCCCGTGGTCGCGTTGCGCGGGGAATGAATTCCGCGCGCAACGAACGCACGAGCGCCAACAACAACACCTGATTCAACGCCGCCGAGGGAGCCACGCGCGCGGCGCGGAGCGCCGGCCCGAGTGCTGCGATCGCCGCGCAGGCCAGCAGCACGAACAGTGGCAAACCAAACGACACTGGATCGGCCGCGGATACATCGTGCAGTTGCGACCGGAGCCCGCGTGCGGTGAACAGTGCCAGTGGCAGACCCCCGATGACGCCCAGTGCCACCAACCGCATTGCGTCACCGACGATGAGCCGCATCACCGCTGGTCGATCAGCGCCGAGGGCGGCGCGCAGCCCGATCTCGCCAGTTCGGCGCGCAACGGTATAGGACATCACGCCGTACAGCCCGATCGCGGCAAGCACGAGTGCCGCGCTCCCGAATGCGGTGGCGATCGTCGAGAGCAGACGCTCCTCGTGAATCGAGTCCGCCATCAACTGCGACAGTGGCGCCAGACGATCCACCGGCAGGTCGACATCAACCGCGGCAATCGCCGCACGCACGCTCCTCTCGATCGCGGCAGGATCCGCCGCCGTGCGAATCTCGAGCGCCAGTTCGGGCTGGTCCGTGTCCGCAATTTGCTGCTCGTACGGAACGTAGGCGCGGCGCTCCGGCGGACCGGCGAGTGACTTGTCGCGAACGTTCCCGGCCACGCCGACTATCGTCGTCGGCACGTTGGCGTCGAAGTAAATCACCTTGCCGACCGCGCTCGCTTCGCCAAAGTAGAACCGCTCCGTCGCCGCGTTGACGACGGCAACGCTCGGCGCATGCGGTCCGTCGCGCGGATCGAGGTCGCGGCCACGAAGCATGCGACCGCCGATTGCCCCGATGTACCCTGGTCCGACGAGGTCGTAATTCAGAATGCTATCCTGAGCCGCGCGGCCTGTGAAGCCCGGAATGGCCACGAGCGCGCTGCCGTCGCTGCCGGTGAACAGCCCGTTCTGCGAGTACGTCACCGACCGGACGCCAGGCACGCTGGCCACGCGCGTCGTGATCTCTCGAGCCAGCGCGACGAATCGATCGCCCGCGATGCCGCGCGCTCCGACGTCGACGCGCGCGACGAGTAGATGATCGCGATCGAGTCCTGGATCGCCCGACTCGAGATTCCGCAGGCTGCGCGCGAGGAGAGCCGCTCCCGTGAGCAGCACGAGCGATAGAATCACTTGCATCGGCACCAGCATGCGTCCGATCGGAAACCGGCCGTGCCGGCTCGATGCGATAATCGAACGCGAGCCAGCTCGCATCTGCAGCGCAACATCGGCGCGCGATGCGCGCAACGCCGGGACCAGCCCGAAGCACAACACGGCGAGCATGGTCACGCCGAGCGTAAATGCAAGCACGGACCCGTCCAGCGCGATCGGCGCGATCGGCGCGATCGGCGACGAACTCGTCGCGGCGGCGAGAACGAGCGCGCTGCTCGCCATCCATGCGAGCCCGAGGCCGACCGCCGCGCCGAGCACCGCGATGATCGTGCTCTCGGTCATGAGCTGCCGAACGAGCCGCCACCGGCCGGCGCCGAGCGCAAGTCGGACGCTCAGTTCGCTCCCACGCCCTGCCGCCCGCGCAATCAACAGATTGGCCAAATTCGCGCACACGATCGCGAGCAGCAACACCACACCGGCTTGAAGCGTCACGAGTGCTGCCCGGAATGTGCGCCGCGCGTCGGAAAAACCCTGCGCGCCCGACGTGATGCTCGTCGGCGCCCGACGATACCGCGCTGCTTCGGCTCGCGACGCCGCGTTCGCGACGAGGGATGCGCGGATGAGCGTCGTGAATCCGGCGCGTGCCTGCTCCAGGGTCACCCCGGGTGCGAGGCGACCCATGAGCAGCAGCCACGACGTGCCGCGTCGCTCAATGGGCGCACTATGAGGCCGCAGGATCGGCTGCATGCTGATCGGCAGCCAGATGTCGGTTGGCAGCTCGGGAATCTCGCCGGTGAACCCCGGCCGGGCGATGCCGGCGATGACGAGCGGAGCGCCGTCGACCGCTATCGTTCGCCCGATCACCGCATCACTGCCAAAGCGCCTGCGCCAATAGGAATCGCTGATCACAGCCACGGGCGAGGATCCCGCCGCTCCATCCTCCGTCGGGCCGAATACGCGCCCTCGCTCGGCGGGGACGCCGAGCACGTCGAAGTAGTTCCCCGACACGAAGCGCCCGTTCGGATGCTCGAGCTCCGTCTCAACTCCGATGCGCACGTCGAGTCGCCCCGCGGTGCCAGTCGCCGCGAGCCCGCGGGTCAGCCGATCATCGCGTCGGAGATCCCGGTACATCGGGAGCGAAAGCAAGTCGCCGCGCGGCGAGCCGGTCGTGTGGCCGTTGATCGCCGTCGCCTTTCCGATCGCGACGAGCTCCTCGGGCCTATCCAGGGGCAAGGTGCGGAGCAGCACCGCATCGACGACGGTGAACACGGCGGTGTTGGCGCCCACACCGAGCGCAAGCGTGAGCACTGCCACGACAGCGAACGCCGGGGCCTTGACGAGTTGGCGCACCGCGTAGCGAATATCCTGCCAAAGCTCGTCGACGTGTTCGGTCAATCGCATCCGCCTTTCGCGCCGCTCCGCCGATTTGCGGAGCTGCTCGCGTGCGCCACCGACCGTCCCTCCACCCAACCGGCGCGCTGCCTCGATGCGAGCCTCGCCTGGTGACATGCCTCTCGCGACGAGATCCTCGATGCGAGCGTCGAGAAACGCCGCCAACTCGTCATCCGCGTCGGTGCGAGCGTGGGCGTCGCTTCGCGGGCGAATGCGAAAGAGCCGACGTACGCCGGTACGGATTGATCGATCTCGCATGCGGCCTCCTAATCCGCGACGGTTCGTCCGGAGAGGATGCTCGTCAGCGCGTCGACATAGTCGGTGAGCCGCTTCGTCTCGGCGCGTAGGTGGGCTCGACCGGCCGCTGTGGGCCGGTAGTAGCGGGCGCGCCGGCCGTTCTCGGTGATGCCCCACTCGGCGGCGACCAGCTTGCGCTCCTCGAGCCGGTGGAGCGCCTGCATCAGCGCCGCATCCTCGACGTTGACGCGGCCGGCCGAGCGGTCTTCGAGCCAGCTCACGATCTCGAAGGCATGCATCGGCGTCCAAGCGAGCGCTTTGAGGACGAGCACGTCGAGCGTTCCCTTAACGAGCGCCATCGTGTCTCTTCGGGGTAGTATCTATCCCAAGAGACTACCCCCTGCGCGTCATCGGCGCAAGGGCCGGAGCCTCACCACCGATCCGTCCTGAACGGCGCCGCCGGCAGCCTCTCGCGGTTGTAGAGATCCGCCCGATCCGGATTGTTCGCCCACGCGTAGCGCACCGCCACCGGATGAGGCACGCGGCCGCTCCAAACCGCCACGCGACCGCCCTCGATCCGCGCGTCCGCCCATACGAACTTGCGATCCGCGCCTGCGAGCTCGAAGCCGTGCACCCGCTCGTCGCCCGAGCGCGTCGCCAGCCCCCCACCCGCGTTGGCGAAGCGCACGATCACCGTATCGCCGAGCA
>DATJHY010000161.1:0-10086 GCA_035493635.1 Gemmatimonadaceae bacterium
TCGCGATCCGAGGATCCTGGTATTCGTCGGAATCAAGAATGCAGTGGTCGCCCTCGACGAGAAAACCGGCTACGAGATCTGGCGTACCGAGGTGAGGGCGGCCGGTTTCGTTTACGTCGTGTGGGATGGAGCATCGCTCTATGCGGCAAGCGGCGGAGAGGTGTGGCGGCTGGACCCGCAGACGGGCGACTTCATTTGGCACAATGAGCTCAAAGGGCTCGGTCGCGGCCTGCTGAGCATCGCGTCGACGCGAGCGCCTGGACCGCAAGCCGGCGTCCAGCTGGCGGCCGTGGCGGCACAGCAGGCCGCCGAGGCCGCGGCCGCTGCGTCGGCCGCGAGCTAGGGAACGATCTACTAAAAAAATAGTTGACAACGTCGAGGGCGGGTCGTACCATCAACTAGAACTCTAGTTGATAGGCGGCCGGGCCCATGGATGTTTCGTTCACCGATCGCGAGCTCGATGTGATGGCGGTGCTGTGGCGGAACGGTTCCGGCACCGTCGCCGAGGTCCGCGACGCGCTCGACGACAGCTTCGCGTACACGACGGTCCTCACCGTCCTGCGCACGCTCGAAGAAAAGGGATTCGTCACCCACCTCGCCGAAGGGAAGGCGCATCGCTATCTCCCCGCGGTGACGCCGACGATCGCCGGCCGAAGCGCGCTCTCCCGCGTGCTCGACAAAATCTTCGGCGGCTCTCCCGAGCTGTTGCTCACGCAGCTCGTGAGCGAGCGGAACTTGAGCGAAGCCGACCTCCGCAAGTTGCGAAAGCTGCTCGACGACCGACTGGCCAAAGCCAAGGAGCGTTGATGCTGCTCACCTGGATGGCGTACGCGACGCTCATCGGGGCGCTCGTCACCGCGGCGGCGTATGCCCTCGATGCGCTGGCACTCCAATATCGTGTCGCCACGCGCTTCGTTTGGTTGCTCGCGCTTCTCGGAGCTTTGGCGGCGCCGGCGATCGTCGGCGTCCGAACGCGTGCTCCCGGTACGCCTTCGGCGCCGCTTCTGCTGCCAACGCCCGTAACGGCTGTCGACGTCATGTCTCCGAGGCCCGCGCCAATTGCCATTCGTCAGACTCCGCGACTCCGCGTTCGTTTTCTCGTATTGCTGTCGAAACTCGATCGGCATGTGGGACGCGTTTGGCTCGCTGGATCCCTCGTGTATCTGCTCTTTCTCGTCGGCGGTGCGATCGCGATCCATCGGCGGCGCCGCGATTGGCGCGACGCCGACGTCGACGGCGAGCGGGTGCTCATTTCGCGCGACATGGGTCCAGCGGTCGTTGGCGCGATCCGGCCGCGCATCGTCGTTCCGGAGTGGGCGCTGACCCTCGACGCGCCGGCACGCGCGCTGATGCTGCGTCATGAGTCGGAGCACATCGCGGCGCGCGACCCGTTCACTCTCGTCGTCGCCGTTCTCTGCACGGTCGTTTTCCCGTGGAACGCGGCCGTGTGGGCGATCGTTCGACGACTTCGGCTGGCGATCGAGGTGGACTGCGACCGACGCGTACTGCGCGCGACGACGGGTGGCCGCGAATACGCCGAGCTTCTGTTGACCGTCGGCGCGAGCCCGCGCGCCCGCGTTCCGGTCGGCGCGTCGCTCGCCGAGCGACACGGACTTCTCGAGAAACGGATCAAAGCAATGACACCAATCGCCCCGCGCCATCCACGACTCGTTGCCGCGACCCTCGTCGTCGCCGCGCTGGCCGTGACGACTGCCGCCGTCCGCGCGCCGCGGCCCGTCGCCGTTCTTCATCCGTCGACTGCCGCCGATTCGCTCACCGCGACCGAGGTGCGTGCACTGCTCGTCGCCTATCAGCCCCAGGCGCTCGTCGCGGCGTCCGGGATCAACACGGTGACGATTCTGCTCGACGCGAACGGCGACTACATCACGAGCGTCTCCGAGCGTCGCGAAGTAAACGCAAATGGCGGTGGCCGGGGCGGCCGGGGCGGAAGCCGAATTGTGTTGGCCGGGGATCTGTCGACGGCGCCGGGCGAACGCGGAGTCGCATTCCGCACGGACGACCCCAACGCGGCGGGCGGTCGCGCGCGCGGGAACGTCACCAATGGTCTCGCGCCCGATCTTCCCGCGCCGCCGGGACGCATTGTCAAAAGCAACCAGCAGCAAACCGTCAACTCGGCCGGCGACACGATAAAGACGGTGCGCGTGACGAGCCTCTCGATGATCGACGGCGACACCGTGCTGCTGTCATTCCATGCGTCGTCGGGGGAGACCGGTTTCGTCAAGCACGTCAATATCGTGCTGCACGGGCGAATTGGCGCCGGTGAGCTATTCGGCTTCAATGAGAACGTGCTCGCGAACCTTGTCGACCTCGATCAAGTCGACGCCGTTCACGCCCACGCTTACGCCGGTGGCGAGGTGGGCGAGGGTCGCCTGAACGTGTTCATGGTGCGGCTCAAGCCGTAGCGCTCATTTCGCTCCGCGCGTGGCTCCGCGCGCGTGATGCTCGCGAACCGGGCTGCCCCTCCGCGCGACCGCTCGGCCAATGCTGCCGATACTGCCGGCAGCATTGCACTGGGCTCGCGCTCCGCGGCAGCCCGGCTTCGCTCGCTCGGCGCCGTGTGGCGCGGTGTTAAGGGCGCGCGCGGCTACGACGTGGCGTGGCTCGGCGCGCACCGGTGCCATCTGCGCGCGCGCAGGCGACTGCTGGAACGGCACGGCGTTTAGCGGTAACTCCGCCGCGCATGAAGGCAGCGCCTCGGAGCGGTCAATGCAAACAGCCCCTCGGAGCGGTCAATGCAAATGCTAGGGCAGATCGACGCCGGCCTTCACGCTCGGCCGCTCCGGAGTCCCCGGCACGCGTTCCATCTTCCGCTGGCGCGGGTAGACCTCATCGAGCGTGTTGCCGTCGTAGAGGCGTCCGTTCTTCATCACGAACCGGATCGAGTTCGAGTTGCGGATGTTCTCGAGCGGGTTGCGATCCATGACCACAAGATCAGCGAGCTTGCCCGCTTCGACCGTGCCTAGATCGTTCTGAAGGCCGATCGCCTGCGCGCCGAACGTCGTTGCGCAGCGGAGGATGTCCATCGACGTCATGCCGCCCATCGCGTAGGACCACAGTTCCCAATGGTAGCCGACGCCGTCGAGCTGGCCGTGGCTGCCGACGCCGACGCGGCCGCCGGCTTTCACGATGCTGTTCACGGCGCGCGCGACGAGCGGGAAGTTGTACTCCTCGTCCATGAACCAGCCGCCGTCGTTGCCGCCGCCATAGGCGCTGCGTCCACGACGCCGCGCTTTCGATGCCAGTACCTGGTACGGCGTGAAGCGCTGCATCTTCACGTCGTTGTACGGCGGCTCGTGCTCGTACCAATAGTTCTCGGCGTGCGGCGCGCCGTAGGCGACGATCAGCGTCGGTGTGTAGGCAATGCCGGTCTGGGACATCAAGCTCACCACGTCCTTGTAGAGGGGCGTGATGGGAATGTTGTGCTCCTGACCGGGATAGCCGTCCATCGCCATCGTCATGTCGTAGCGGAAGTCGAGCGCGCCTTCCGTGGTCGGCATGATGTTCTGTTCTTTCGCCGCCATCACGATCCATTGTCGCTGCTGGCGGTTGCCGGCGAGGTACATCTTGAGCGTGTGCGTGTCGTAGTACTTCGAGTATCGCTTGAGAATTCGGCGCGCGTCGTCGAGGTTGTTGATCTCTTCGCCGGCGGCCGGCACGTACGTCGACGCGAACAGCCCGGGGCCGGTCGAGTAAATGCGCGGTCCGACGGTGCTGCCCGCGGTGACGGCGTCCTCGTAGGTGAGCACGTCCGTCGTACCAGTCTGCGGATCGCGCATCGTCGTCACGCCGTACGCGAGGTTGACGAGGTACGACCAAGGTTGCTGGTGCTCGCCGCGCTCCACGTCGGGATGCGCATGGGTGTCGACGAAGCCCGGCGTGATCGTCTTCCCGCTCATGTCGAATACGCGAACGTCGGACGGCACACCGGTCAGTGTCCCCGTGGCTCCGACGGCGGCGATGCGATTGTTGCGAATGTAGATGTCGCCACGCTCGATCACTTCGTCGCCCTTCATGGTCACGATGCGCGCGCCGCGGAGCAGCGCGTTCCCCTGCGGGATGTCGCGCTGGGCGCGGATGAGAATCGGCGTCTCCGTGCCATGATAGGTCGGCTTGCGAGCCGACGAGTCGCGTCCGGCGGGGGGCGGGGCAGTCGAATCGCGGCGCGTCGCCGTGTCAGGGTGCGCAAAGGCGCTGTCGACGACGTAGACGACGTGCGAGTTTCCGATCGACCAGTGGATTGTCTTCGCGTCGGCGCCCCACACCGGGAACTGCCCGCCGAACTCCGATAGCTTTCGCGCCGGAATCGGTGCGTTGGCAGGATTGGCCAAATTGATCGTCGGCGTCTCGCCGGACTGGGGGACGACCATGATGAAGACGTCGTTCGACACCTGGACGAGTGCCCGATCGCCGACGGGCGCCATGCGAATGGCGAGCGCCGGCGCGGGCTGTGGTGCCTCCGGCGCGCTGAAGCCCGTCACGCGTACGTGGCTGCGGGAATCGGTGCCGTCCCAACGCAGCGACACGAGTCCTTCGGCCGCGCTGTAGAGGTAGATGCGCGTCGAGTCGCTCTGGACGAAGTGCGGGTTGCCGCGCCCCTGCGCGGGAGCGACGAGCGTCGCGGCGCCGCCGTCCGCCGAGACCCACACGATCTCCGCGCCTCCCATGAACCCACCCTGTTCGCGCACCTGCTGTGCGGGCGCGCGAATGGCGACGACGCGCTTGCCGTCAGGCGACCACGCCGGGGTCGACCACTGCGCGTTCCCCGGCGTCATCTGCACTGGCCGGCCGCCTGACGCGCGCACCTTGTAGAGATGTCCGCCGTCCCGCGTCCACGTCACGAAGGCGACCCACTGTCCGTCGGGGGACCAGGCCGGTTCCGCCTCAGCGCCTTCCGTGTCGATTACACGGCGCGGCGTGCCGCCTGGATAGTCCATGATGTACAGGCGGTCGAGCGCGATGAACGCGAGCTGCTTTTCGTTCGGGCTCGGCACCGCGTCGCGAATCTGCTTCACGGTGAACTGCGCGGAGTCGTGGATCGGATAATTGAAGGCGAGCTTCGGGCCGACGTCGATCTTGGTCGTGACGTGAAATGGAATGTTGGTCGCCGACGCTCCGTCCACCGGCACGCGCCAGATTTTGCCACCGTATGAAACGATGACGGCGCGCGAGTCGGGGGTGAATGCATAGCCCGGGTAAACGTCGAGCGGCGCTACGGATTCCTGCTCGTCGCGGGTGATCGGGTAGGCGAGCCACTTCTCTTCGGTCGTTGTGAGATCTCTAATGCGGAGGCCCGTCTGCGCCTCGTAGCGCGAGCCGTAGACGAGATAGTGTCCGTCGGGCGAGAGCTCGGGCCGGAAGGCCGAGCCGTACGTGTTGGCGCGCGATTCGCGGCGACCGGTGCGGCGGTCGAAGGTCATCAGTTGGTACTGCGGGAGCCCGGCATTGTACTCCCACGAGCCGCCGCGCTGCGCGTACCAGATGTAGCGGTCGTCCTTGCCGAACGACGCGCCGAGCATGCTCACCGGCTGCGCGCCGTTGAGCGGAGTTGGGTCGCGATAGAGCTGGATGCCGGCGCCGCCGTCCTTGTGATACATCCACAGCTTCGACACGCCGATCGCCTGCGCGGCGCGCGAGACGACGACGTATTGGCCGTCGGGCGTCCAGGTCGGCGAGCGGTAGCGCGACGTCTTGCCCTTCGTGATCTGCCTCGTCGCTTTCGTCGCGAGGTCCATGATCCAGACGTTGTCGCCGCCGTCGCGATCGCTCGTGAAGACGATCGACTTTCCGTCGGGCGAGAAGTGCGGCTGGGCGTCGTAGGGCATGCCGGTCGTCAGCGCGGTTGCCGCACCGCCGCTGACCGGCATGGTATAGAGATCGCCGAGCAGGTCGAAGACGATCGTTCGGCCATCGGGGGAGACGTCAAGCGAGATCCAGGTGCCCTCGTCGGTGTCGAGATTGATCGAGCGGGCGGGCACGAGCTCGAGGTCGGGCTTTTTGGGCGCGGGACGTCGCGTGGTGTCCTGTTGAGCGCTGAGCGGAACGGCAGCGGCGAGGCAGAGGGCAAAAACGAAGCGGCGGGGCATGAGAGCTCCGAGAGGTCGTGAGGCTTGCTGGCGACGTCAGATGCGTACGAAAAGCTACAGTTCGTCGGGGATTCGGAAAGCGACGACGGATGAATCTTACTCGACGTTAACGCGTTCCTCGCGCCGGTCAGGTCGGCGCGCCATATTCCCGCCATCATCATTTCCATCTTGGAGTCTGACCCCATTTTCAATTCTTGAAATGGGGTCTGACCCCATTTCGGGGCCAGGAATGCGGCCCACACGGGATTTCTCATGAGACACGCGCGATTCTTGTTCGGCGCCGCGGCGCTGTGCGCCGCGTCCATGGCCGGTGCTCAGACGCCCGCCATGGTAACGATCACCCGGCTTCAGTGCGGGACGAACACGGCTCCGACGGACGTCGGCCAGCGGTTTTCCGACACCTACGCCTTCACCGGATTCAAGGTGCAGCTCACCGCGAGCTGCTACCTGGTACGACACAACGACGACTACCTCATCTGGGACACCGGCTATCCGACGGGCAGCGCGGCGACCGCGCCAAAGCAATCGTTGCTCGACCTGCTCGGCCAGCTCAAGGTGGCTCCGGCGCAAGTGAAGTACGTCGGAATCAGTCACTATCACGGCGACCACACGGGACAGGCAAGCCAATTCCCGCAAGCGACACTGCTCATCGGGAAGGGCGACTGGGAGGTCGTCACCGATCCCAAGCAGCCGGCGGCGGTGGCCACGCCGTTCAAGCAATGGACCAGCGGAGAAGGCAAGGTCGAGCCGGTCACGGGCGACAAGGACATCTTCGGCGACGGCAGCGTCATCATGCTCGATACGCCGGGACACACTCCGGGGCACCATAGCCTGCTCGTCAAGCTGAAGGAGATGGGCAACGTGCTCCTTACCGGCGACCTGGCGCACTTCCGCGAGAACTACGAGAGCAACGGCGTCCCGACATTCAACACGAACCGCGCGGAAACGAGCGCGTCGCTCGAGCGCTTCAAGAAGATCGCCACGAACCTCAAGGCGACGGTGATCATTCAGCACGACGAGCGCGACGTGAGCAAGTTGCCCGCGTTCCCGGCGGCGGCAAAGTAAGGCGATGGGCGACTCGGCGACTCAGTTCGGCGGGGCGGGGCGGCTCGTGCGAATCGCGATGTCTTTGAGCGCGGCGTCATCGCTCGCGAGCTCGGCGGCGCCGGCCGGGAAGCCGTTTGCTTTGAGCATGAACGCGACGACGTCGGTGACGAACTTCGCATCGTAGATGCCGATGCTGTCCGACGGCATCGTCGTCTTGATGCGCTGCTGCAGGTCGATCAGCGATTGGCCATTCCAGTTTCCTAAAAACGCCGACCCGGCGAGCGGCGGCGACTGATCGCCACCGGTGAGCGCCGCACCGTGGCAGCGCGCGCAGCCTTTGACATAAGCCGACTCACCGCGCGCGGCCTGCCCCGCGGAGTAGACGCTGTCCCAGACGGTTCGTGCCACCGGCAGCCGGTGCGCGTCCGCCGCGCCGATACTCGCGGCGAACACGCCGGCCACCAGCGCCACCACCAGGGCGCCATGCCCACGCCGAGTCGCCGAGCCGCCGAGTCGCCGAGTCGCCCAACCGCCGAGTCGCCGACCCCTCACTGCGGGCCTCCCGCCGGGAGACGCAGCGCGATGAACTCGCCCGAGTACGGACCGCCGCTCACCGCGACGACGATGTACTGCTTTCCACCCGCTGAATAGGTCATCGGCGAGGCGCTGATCGGAGCGGGCAGAAGCACCGAGCCGACTTCGGCGCCCGTTTTCTTGTCGTAGGCGCGGAGCATCGCGCCGCGAGGGCGCGTCGTCAGCGTCGTCACCTGCGGATCGCCGGCGATGACGAGCGTCTTCGTGACGAGCGTGCCGACGGTGAAGCCGGCCTGGCCCGTGCGCGGAATGGCGAGTCCCTTAAGCGCCTCGTTGTTGCGCACCGCGTCCGGCGTCTCGCCGTGTGGAACCTGCCAGGCGATCTCTCCCTTATCGAGATTGATCGCCGTCATCGTGCCGTACGGCGGCTTGAAGATCGATAAACCTTGCACGGACAGTCCGCCGCCGCCGAGGCCACCACCGCGACCGGCCGGTGCGGCGCTGCCCGCGATCCAATCCATGTCCGATCGCTCTTTGCTCGGCTGAACGAGGCCGAGCACGACGGCCGCGGCGTTCGACGACGCGACGTAGAACGTGTGCGTCTCCGGATCGAACGCGCCGCCGGGCCAGTTCGACCCGCCGTTCGTCGGACCGCGCGCGAGCGTTCCGAGTGGACCGTCCGCCTTGCTCACGACGGGCGGCGTGAAGATCGGACCGAGCTTGTAGCGCGACGCGATCTGCACGGCTTGCGCGCGAAGGTCCGGCGTGAAGTCGATCAGGTCGTCGATCGATGTGCCATTCTTTGCGTATGCGGCAGGCTTCGTCGGCATCGGCTGCGTCGGCGAGTACCACTCCCCGGGTACTTCGCCTTTCTCGACCGGCTTCTCCTCGATCGGCCAGACGGGCTTACCCGTCACACGATCGAAGACGTAGAGGATGCCCTGCTTGGTGGGCTGGGCGACCGCTTTGATCGCGCGTCCGCCGACCGTGATGTCGGCGAGAATCGGCGCTGCGGGAATGTCGAAGTCCCAAATCGGATGGTGCACGAGCTGGTAGTGCCACTTCCTCGCGCCCGTCTTGAGGTCGAGGCAGACGAGACTCTCACCATAGAGATCGTTGCCGGGACGATGTCCGCCGTAGTAATCGCCCGTCGGCGATTCGACGGGCAAATAGACGAGGCCGAGCTCTTCGTCGATCGTGACCTGACTCCAGACGCCGGTGTTGCCCGTGGGCTCCGCCGAGCCGTTGAGCCACGTGTCGTACCCCGGCTCGCCCTTCTTTGGAATCGTGTGGAAGGTCCAGAGGCGTTTGCCCGTGCGGACGTCGAAGCCGCGGATGTAGCCCTTGTTGTTCTTGTAGCTCTTGGGCGCCGTGCCCTCGCGGAACGCCGCTCCGATGACGACGACGTCGCGCCCGACGACGGGCGCACCCTGGAATCCGATCTCGCCCGTCGTGATGTCGGGGAGGATTTCCTGGTCGATGTCCGCCTTGAGATCGACGGCGCCGTTGGTGCCGAATGCCGGCACAACATTGCCGGTCTTCGCATCCAGAGCGATGAGTCGATAGCCCGGTGTCACAAACAGGATTCGCTCGTCGCGGCCATCGGTCCAATAGGCGAGCCCGCGGCCGGATAGCTGGCGTGGCGCGGCGGTGCCGCGCGGCCCTTCGTCTTCCTTATGGGTCCACTTGAGCGCGCCGGTGACCGCATCGAGCGCGACGACGGCGCGGCCTGTGCCGCCTGTCGTGTAGAGCGTCCCGCCGATCATCAACGGTGTGCTCTCGAGCTTGAACTCGGGACGCGGTCCGAGTGAGTCCGTCTTGAAGCGCCACGCGACTTCGAGCGTGCTGAAGTTCGCGGCTGAGATCTGGTCGAGCGGTGAATAGCGCGATCCGCGCGCGTCTCCCGTGTAGCTCGGCCACTCTCCGCGAGCCGTCGTGAACGGCTTGGTCGCGTTTTGCGCGGTCGCTGGAGACCCCACGAACGCGAGGGCGATGGCCAGGGCGAACGGAAACAGCCGCGAATGGGAATGGTGTAGCACGTGGTAGCGGGTTGAGGACGACGAATGATGGCGTCGCGTCCATCGAACCGGAATGGACGCCGAGCCGCCCAGCCGCCCAGCCGCCGAGTCGCTGAGGCCCTTGCACGACTCGCGCGTCACCGCGAATGTTGACGCGCCCCGGAATCTCTATCCCTTACGCGCGGAGCCTGGATGCTCGTTGTGCGGTTCGCGACGCTCGCTGCACTGACGCTGGCGGCGTTGGTCCCGGTGACCTCAGGAGTGCGCGCACAAACGCCGCTTGCGCCTCTCTCGCCGTCAGGACAGACGGCCACGCCCGCCTTTGAAGGGTGGTACAAGAACCCGGACGGGACGTACAGCCTGTCGTTCGGCTACTACAACCG
>DATJHY010000162.1:0-2164 GCA_035493635.1 Gemmatimonadaceae bacterium
GCGACCGAGACCTGGCGGCGTCGCGACATCTCGGCCATGACGCCGATCGACCAAATCTTCCCGGGGATATAGCGGCCGAGGTTCGAGACGAAATAGATCCGCGCGGCTTCGACGAAGCCGAGATGGTCACCCCAGGCGCGAAGAATTCTTCGCCAGGTCTCGATGAGGACCGCGTATGCCGCGAGGACCACGACGCAGGACAGCGCGATAAGCGACCACCGTGGATGCACCTCGATCGGCGTTCCGCGAAACTGCTTCCACTGGTCGACGAGGCGCCCACCGACGAACCAGAGAATGATCGCCGTCACGGCGATCTGCGCGGCAAACCACGCGTTATTTCGGCGAGCTGGCGATGGCGGCGCGGTAGACGTCGGCGTAGCGTCGGGCAACCGACTCGGGGGCAAAGGTGGCGAGCGCGTGGAGACGGCCGGCGGCGCCGAGTGAGGCACCGCGATCGTCACGCTCGAGCAACGAGACCAGGGCGGCGGCGAGAGCGGCCGCGTCGACGGTCTTCACGAGCACGCCGGTGCGATCGTGCTGCACGATGTCGGGCAGACCACCGGAGTCGAACGCGACGACGGGCGTTTCGCAGAGCTGCGCCTCGACGGCAACCAGACCAAGTCCCTCGCCAACGGAGGGAACGACGAGCGCCGCGGCGCCCCGGTAAAACTCGGCGAGGCGCGGCTGCGGGACGGCGCCGTGCCAGACGATGCGATCGGCAATCCCCAACGCGCGCGCGATCTCCTGCAACGCGTCGCGATCCTCGCCGTCGCCGACGACGTCGAGCTTGATACGATCGTCCGGGAGCCGCGCCATGGTATGAAGCAGAAGCTCGATGCCCTTCTGCTTGTTGAGCCGTCCCACGAACAGCAGCCGGTTGTCGCTGCGCGAGCCGCCGGGTGAGAACAACTCGGCGGCGACAGGCATCGGCGCGACCATTGGCATCGGCGTCGACACGACTTCGCGGGCCTCCTCGGCCAACCATCGGGACACCGCGGTCACCGCCGCCGAGTGATGCATCACGTGCCGGAACGCGGGGCGTGAAAATGCGACAGACCGTGCGAGACGAACGTCGGTCCCGTGGAGCGTGGTTACGAGCGGCTTATTGGCGAGGCGACTGAGCCACGTCCCGACCAAGCCATTCGGGAACCACCAGTGTGCATGCACGACGTCGGGCTGCCACGCGCGCCGCGCCTTCACGGCCGAGCGAAACTCCGCCCCGAGGAATCCGAGCAGGGTGAACTTCGCGCCCCAGGATGCCTGGACCTGGCTCGCCATGTTCCCCGCATACGCGAGCG
This sequence comes from Gemmatimonadaceae bacterium, assembly GCA_035493635.1. Lineage (GTDB taxonomy): Bacteria > Gemmatimonadota > Gemmatimonadetes > Gemmatimonadales > Gemmatimonadaceae > JAQBQB01. The sequence goes on from DATJHY010000162.1 coordinate 1,299, forward strand.
TCTCGAAGCGCCTCGGCGCGTAGCGGAAACGCTCGATCGGAATCCCGTCGAGATGGTCGTGGTTGGACAGCCCCGGTGCGGCAGGCGCGACGACGCTCGTCTCGATCCCTTCGGCGCGGAGCGCCGTCGCGAGCTTGAGGATGAACGAGCCGGGCGCGTCGCCCTCCTCGCGAGGGAACGAGTGCGTCAGAAAGAGAACTTTCATTCGCGATTCTTGATACGCTCAGCGGCGAGCTCGTCGAGCTGCCGGCGCAGCTCGCGGAGCTGCGCTCGCTGGCCGGCGATCTGCTCGCCGAGCAACCCGGTCGCGAAGAGAATGCTGCCGAGGATCAAGCACGTCTCGATCAGCTGCCACACGGCCCGAACACCGGCACTCGTGAGCAAAAGGACCACGCTTGCGACGACGCTGACCGCGACGATGCCGACGCCAAGCATGCCGAAGAGCAGGAGCGGCTTCTGGCCGAAGCGGAGCTCGAACCACACGGCGAGCATGTCGAGCACGCCGATCGGGATACGATGCCACGTGGCGAACTTCGACTTGCCGGCGTTGCGCGGATACAGCGGCACCGGGATCTCGGTCACGTGGAAGCCCTGTGCGGCCGCCATCACCACCATGTAGCGGTGCCAGTCGGGTCGCGTCGGCAGCGCTTCCATCACCTCGCGGCGATACGCCTTGACCGAGTTGAGGTCCTTCACGGGCACGTGAAAGAGCGCGCGGCTGAGCGAGTTGTAGATCCCGGAGACGAATCGCTTCTCGTACTTCCCTTCCTTGAAGCCCGTCACCATGTCGGATTCGCCGGCGAGAATCGGCGCGACGAGTCGCGGAATGTCCTCGGGCTTGAACTGCAGATCGGCCGGATAGAACA
>DATJHY010000163.1:0-6855 GCA_035493635.1 Gemmatimonadaceae bacterium
GTAGCCGGCGAACAGCGGTACGTAGATCGCGCCTCGCCCCATCGTGGCGAACTCGGTCGCCAGCATCGCCGCGCGGTTCCGCGATACGACCGCGACGCGGTCACCGGGCTCGATGTGCTGCTCGCCGAGGAAGGACGCAAATGCGGCCGCGTCGTCCAGCAATTCGGCCCACGACGTCGTGTGGTACGCGCCGTTGCGCCGCTCGCAACAGACGGGACGCGATGCGAAATGCGCAGCGTTCCGCGTGAGAAGCGCGCCCACGGATTCCCGGTCGCCGCAGGCGGTCAGCGAGCACGACAACGCATCGTCATCGCGCACGGCGGTTCGCGCGTGATTCAACGGCAGCCGCCTGGGGCGTCGTTGCTCAGCGTGCACGAGCGGCATCTCCCGCGGCGGACAGAAATGGACTGGCGTCGAGCGCGGCCGGCCCGACGGACGCGGCGCCGTCGCGGGCGGCGAGCGCCGCGCCAAAGGCGCCCATCTCCTGTGGATGTGGCGGCACCATGATCTCCACGCGCAGCTCGCGTGAGAGGAGTCGTACCATCGTCGGGTGATGCGCGATCACGCCGCCGGTCGCGACGACGCGACCTTGCAGGACGTCCATCGCGACGATGCGTTTGACCAGCGATCGATACGCGGCCATGGCGAGATCGGCCGGCTGGTTGCCGCCGCGAATGAGCGTCAGCAGCTCGGTGCCGGCGAACACGGTGCAGAAGCTCGAGAGCTCCAACTCCTCTCGTGATTCCGCGGCAAGTGCGTCCATGTGTTCGATCGGGACGCCGAGCCGGAGCGCGATCTCGTCGAGAAAACTCCCCGTGCCGGCCGCGCACTTGCGATTCATCCGATGCGAGAGCCGCTGGCCCGTGGCATCGATGCGAATGACTTTGGCGTCCTGCCCGCCGATGTCGACCACGGTCAGCGGTCCCGGCACGTAGTGAGCGGCGCCGCGGCCATGGCAATCGAGCTCGGTGCGGGAGCCATGCGCAAACGCGACGCTCTGCCTGCCGAACCCGGTCGCCCAAACGGCCTCTATATCCGCGCGAGTGTGCCCGGCGCGCGTCAAGGCTTCCTCGTACGCGCGCTCGGCGGCTCCGGCGAGATCGGCCCCCGACCGCACGACCGACGTACCGAGCACGCGCGCGTCGCCGTCCACGATCACCGCCTTCGTGTTCCACGAGCCGCTGTCGATTCCGGCGTACCTCATGCGAGCGCGTGCCGGTTAGCGTGTTTGGAGTCGGCCAACTGTTCGACGAAGCCTTCCACGTTGGTGCGCGCCTGCTCGTCCGACACGCAGCGCAAGTCGTTCACGTCGCCGTCCAGAATCAGCGAAGGGATGCCGATGCGCTCCGTGAGGCGACGAGGCATCCCATAGCGGCTGTTCGTGTTGTTCGGGCAGGTGCGACAGTCGTGGAAGATGATGCCGTCGACGTGATAGAGCTCCGCCATGCGCGCGATGTAGTCCTCTTTCGCCTGCTCCGAGCGGACGATGAACAGCTCGAGCGAGGCGCGAGCCATCGACGGGAGCGGATCGGCGGCATCGAGCGCCGAGAAGATCCAGCTGTTGCAGTACGTCGATGCGACGACGGCGCTGCGGAACTCCGCGAATAGCTTGGACAGCGCGCGCAAGCGGCCCCAGATGGGCATGCCGTCCCAATACAAGCGGAACGCTTCATCGCCGACGGCGGCGATCCGCTCGCGCGCATGCGTCTCCAGCTCCTCGAGCAGCACTCGGTAGTAGGCGCACGCGGCTTCGGCGCCTCGCAGCACCACCGCCGGCCCCATGTGAATCGTACCGTCGAAGAACGTGAGTGGAGCGGGTTCGTTCGCCGCGCTGAGGAGGCAGCGCTCCCAGAGGTCCGAGCACTCGCGCGACACGCGCACCGTCTCCTCGAGCCGGGCAGCATCGAGCCGCGTGCCGGCCACGGCTTCCAGCGGGGGGATGAGCCGCTCGATCTGCCTCGTGATGGCGTCCACGTCGCCCTCGGTTACTGTCTCGAGCGAGCGAGGCGAGCGAATACCGACGACGGGCACGTTCCATTCGCGTCCGTACCACTCGAACCAGTCACGCACGTCGCGACACTGGTTGGTGTTGAACACCAACACGTCGGCCCGCGGCGTGCCGGCAAGTCCGTACGACGTGAGCGGCGATTCACCGGCCAGATAGGCGCCGACGTCGCTCGTGAGGTAGGAGCAGATCTCCTGCGAGTAGCCGTGGGCGTGGGCGAGAGGCATGTAGCGATTGGCAGTGCGCGCGGCGCCGAGCATCGCGGCGTGATTCTCGGGGAAGAACACGCGGAATCCGAGCGCGCGCAGCAACTCGACGGGACCCACGCTGCTGCACCACGCGACCGGAGCGGCGCGCCGGTCGGCGGCGCTCCCGAGATCGCGATAGTACGCGTCCATCGTCGCCTTGAGGGCGGCGGTCGATTCGAGCGTCGTCATGACAGGACTCCTTCGCGCAGCGTCATCATCGCGGCGCCGACGGCCGCGGTGTACATCGGCTCCGGTACGACCTGCACCGCTATCCCCGATAGCGATTCGAGCGCCTGCAGCACGCCGGGGAAATACTCGACGACACCGCCGCACACGTACAACGGCTCCGTGAATCCGCCGATTTCGACGATACGCTCGGCCACCGAGCGCATGCATCCGGCGGCGACCTCTTCTCGCGTCGCGCCGTCGCGCAATCGTTCCAGCACTTCGGTCGCCGAAAAGACCGAGCAGTAGCTGCTCACCGTGACCGAGCGTTCGGCGGCGGCGGCGAGCTCCTGCAGGCGCGTGGGCGGTACGTCGAGGTGTCGCGCCGTAAACATCAGAAAGCTGCCGATGCCGAGCGCGCAGCGCCGCACGCCACGGGCGTCGGTGCGTCGACCGAGATCATCGACGCGAATCACATGCGGATCGCGACCGCCGATGTCCACGAGGGTCATCGAGTGCGAGATCCGCTGAAACGCCCCGAATGCATGACAGGCGCCGTTGCTCGCGCGGACCGACGCGTCGGCAACGCAGTCCATTCCGAATCCGGTCGCGCCGACGGCGTCGATGTCCTCGGCCGCGATCTGTGCATCCTCGCGCGCCGCCGTGAGTGCCTCGAACGCGCACGCCTGGAAGTAGCCGCGCGCCGGCGTCACCGCCCGGCCGAGCACCCGTCCGTCTTCGCTCGCCACGACAGCCTTGACACACTCCGTGCCCACGTCGATGCCCGCCGCGATCTTCAGTCCAGTGTCCAGCATCTGCGCAGTCCTCCTGTCACGTCAGTAGGCCACGAGGCGGTCGGCGAAGCGCTCATGGTGCTCCTCGATGAATTCCGCCAGCTGGCGCTCGAGGCGCTCGACGGAAAAGAGCCGCGCGTCGTGCGCATCGGCTTCGAGCACGAGCGCCGGGATGCACGTGAGTCGTTGCACCCGCGTGCCCAGCCCGTAGCGCAGGTGACTCGCCTCGTGCGAGGTCCGGCATTGGTGAACGACGACGGCGTCGACACCGTACTCTTCCAGCCTCGAGGCAAGCGAGGCGGTCCTGAACGTCTCCGAACGATTTCCGTGGACGCCGATGTAGGCGCCGGCCATGCTTGGCAGCGGCGCGCGAGCATCGAGGTCGGTGAGTGCGAAGCTGCTCGCATACGTCGATCCCACGATCGCCACGCGGCGCGCGTCGAAGACGTCGGCCAGGGTGTGGCGCGCCGACCAAACGGGCGGACCTTCCCAGTAGAAGCGATACGCCGGTTCAGGAGTCGCGGCGACGCCACGCGCAATGCGATCCTCGAGCTCGGACGCGAGCAAACGGTAATACTCGACCGCCGCATCCGTGCCGCGAAGAAGGACCAGCGGCGCCAGGTGGAGCAGTGTGTCGAAGAAGGTGAGCGGAGCGGGATTGGCGCGGGCCATGCCCAGGATGTGCTCCCAGAGCAGGGACGTCTGCGCGCTCGACTCCACGACCTCGGCGAGATGGCCCATGTCGAGCGATCGCCCCGTCATTGTCTCGACGCGGTCGATCAGGCCCGTCAGCTGACTGGTCGCGGCATCGACGTCGGCGCGCTCGAGCGTGCTGAGTCCGGGCGGGAAGTGCAGGCCAAGAGCCGGCACGTCGTAGTACGATCCGTAGAACTCGAACCAGGGCATCAACTCATGCCCGGCGTTCGTGCTGTACACCACGAAGTCTGGTCGCGGCGGACCGACAATGCCGTGCGTCGTGACGAGTGGACTCGTGCCCGCGAGCAGCGAGCCGATGTCGGCTCGCATCGCCGAGCTCGCGAATGGCGAGTAACCCTCGGCGGCCGCGCGGGCGAGCGCGGCCTGCGACTGACCAGTCATGCTGATCAGCGCCGCATGGTGCTCGGGCAGGTAGGGCGCAACGTCGAGGGCGCGAAGGATCTCCACGGGCGCGAGCGCCGAGCAAACCGCCACCTTGCGCCGCGCGTCTGCCGCCGCGGCCGCCAGATCGACGTAGTACTCGTGCACGAGCTCCTTGAGCTTTCGCGTGCTCTCGAGGGGCGGCGCCGCGTGCGGCTCCTGGCGTCGCGCGCGCGCATGCGGATGGCCGTGCGAGGCCGTGGCGACCGCGACCGGGGCAGTCGGCGTCGCGCGATGCTCGACGATGCCGAGCTCACGAACTACCTGTTCCGTGTGGAGGAAGGTCTGACGTTCACGCGAGTGGATGAAACGCGTAATCGCCTCGTTGTGTGGCGCGCGGAGCCCCAGTCGGATGGCTTCGGCGGCCACCGCGCCGTTCAGTGCGTCGACCTCGGTGCGCTTGCCGCGTGACAGGTCCTGCCACATCGACGGGCGATTCTTGCCCAACGCACGGAGCGATCCGACGACCGGCCAGAACGGATCCTCCTCGTCGACGATCGGAATCCCTTTGGCACGCATTACGGCGACGATCTCGTCGCAGAGCGCTCGCATGAAGGCCATGAGATCGTCGTCGGCGAGCATCTCGCGGCACGTGAGCCCGGTGAGCGCGGAGGTGGGATTGACGATCGCGTTGTGCAGGAGCTTTTGCCAGATCGCGTACTCGACGTTGTCGACGAGCTCCGTTGCTAGTCCGGCACTCCGAAAGATCTCGGCGACGGCCTCGATGGCCGGTGTCCGCTCGCCGACGAATGGCGCGATCTGAATTGGCTTGATGCCGGTTCGGTAGTGCAATCGCCGCGGACCGGCGTGCTGGATGCTGTGATAGGTGATGCCGCACAGTACGTGCGACGGGTCGACCAGTGACGCCAGCTTCTCCGCGTTGCCGACGCCGTTCTGGAGTGACAGGAACAGCGTTTCGGCGGAGCACGCCGGCAGCAGCGCCCGGACCGCGTTCTCGGTCTCGTAAGACTTGACCGCGACGAAGACGAGGTCGATCGCCGAGAGCTGCGCGATCGTCGAGACGACGTTCAATGGAACGCACGTCTCCTCCTCGCCGACTCGCGAGATGAGCAGACCGTTCTCGCGCAGCAGCCTTGCTCGCGCGGTATTCGCCTCGAGCAGGACAACGTCCTCACCGGATCGCGTGAGTTGCGCTCCCACGAGTCCGCCCAGGGCACCGGCACCAAGAATGAGTGTACGCGTATGACGCTCCCCGCGGCTGCGCCGCGGCTCAGCGATTACTCCACGCGGGCGAGCGCTTCTCGAAGAACGAAGCGATGCCCTCGTGCACGTCCTCGGTTTGCATCAGGTCATTCAAGAACACTCGCTCGGCTGCGCGTCGTGCCTCGTCGAACGGGTAATCCAGCAGCGCCCGGGTGAGCCGGACGTTCATTCGCATTACGGCGCCGCTCGCGCGGCGCAAATCGCTCAGCGCTTCCCCGAGTACGCTTGGAAGTGCCTCGCGCGTGACGACGCGCGAGACCAAGCCGAATCCGCTCATCTCGTCGGCCGTGTACACGCGCCCGCGCGCCGTGATCTCGACCGCGCGGCCTACGCCAACCCGCCGGGCCAGCCAGGCGACGGCGACCGGCGCGAAGAAGCCAATGCGGATTTCCGGTTGCCCGAACGTGGCATTGGTGCTGGCGAGCAGGATGTCCGCCATCATCGCCAACTCGAAGCCCGCGCCGAGCGCGGCGCCATCGACGGCGGCGACGATTGGCAGCTCGCTCGCACCCAGCACGGAAAAGAGATGGCTGAAGGCGGCGATCATCTCGGGCGCTTTGTCAGGCCGATGCTCGCCGACGTCTGCGCCCGCCGAGAACGCGCGCCCTTCCGCCTGGAGCACGATCGCCTTGATCGAGGGCTCGTGTTGGGCGGTCTCGACCGACGCGGCCAGCTCCAGCATCATCTCCGCAGTCAGGATGTTGAGTGGCGGCGCGCAGAGCGTGACGAACGCAACGTCGTCCTGCGTGACGCAGTGTACCGTGCTTCGTACCGCCGTGCCGCTGGACATCCGACCCTCCGGCTAGATGTACTGTCCTCCGTCAACCTTGATGACCGTTCCCGTCACGTGTCGCGCGCGCGCCGAACAAAGGAACGCGACGACTTCGGCCACGTCCTCGGGCTCGCCGATTCTGCCGAGTGCCGCCTCGTGCTCGGCGCGCTGCATTACGTCCGCCGGCAACGTTGCCGTCATCGGCGTGCGCACCATGCCGGGCGCAACACAATTCACCGTCACGCCCGCCGCTCCCATCTCTCGGGCGAATGACTTGGTCAGCGCGACGACGCCCGCCTTGGAGGCGGCGTAGTTCGCTTGCCCCACCTTTCCACGCAACCCATTGATCGAGGCGATCGTGACGACACGGCCGCTGTGCTGCGCGCGAAATACAGGCGCGACCGCCCGACAGTAGGCAAACGTTCCCTTGAGATTGACCGCGATCACCTCGTCCCACGCCTGCTCGCTGAGCTTCCACACGACGCCGTCGCGCGCGATACCCGCGCTGCA
>DATJHY010000164.1:0-5302 GCA_035493635.1 Gemmatimonadaceae bacterium
GCGCTTGACCCAGATTCCGCGTAACTCCTCGAGCTCACGCTCGGGCATCTCGGCGAGCTCGCGCGTCTCGCGGCCAAGGTCTGCCTTCTCCGTATCGGACTGCGAGCTGACCGAGATGTACTCGCCGGCGGCCATCGACATGGCGCCGGCGACGAGTCCGGCGACGCCGGCGAGAAGAATGTTGCCACGGTTCGTCTCGGCCGCGGCGACGCCAACGATGAGGCTCGCCGTCGATACGATGCCGTCGTTGGCGCCGAGCACGGCGGCGCGGAGCCAGCCGATGCGCTGGGTGCGATGCTGCTCTGGATGCGGAAGCGTTACCAATGACTCAGCTCCTGCGCGGTTGGACGCGCGCTCCGTGGACAATCTGGTCAGACGGAAATATCACGACTACGTCGCCAGGAGCTATCCCGCCAAGCACTTCGGCTCCCGTTCCACCGAGGTGGCCGATCCGGACGGCACGTCGTTCCGCTCGTCCCGAGCGTACGACGAACGCCACCCAGCCGTCGGCCTGGCCGTTGTTGACCTGCAGCAGTGCGCTACGCGGCACGACGGGCGCGTCAGACGACGACCAGACGATGATGCTCGCCTCGACCCGGAATCCGTCGCCGACATCCGGCGGCACGGCATCGGGATCGACGATGACGTTCACCCGCTGCTCCTCGACGCCGAGCGCGGACATCTTGGTGAAGGCCGAGGGCTCGACCTCGCGAACGGTGCCCCACGATGCGGCATCACGCTCGGTGATCGCTTGCGTGCCCCACTCGCCGAGCCGCACGCGGTCACCCGCGTGGACCGTGGCGCCGTCACTCGAGAGCACGTCGATCACGAGCTCGAGCGAAGCAGGATCGCCGACCTCGACCAGGATCGCGCCAGCGACGACGATGCGCTCACTCCGTTCGGGCACGTGCAGCACCCGGCCGGTGGCGGGCGCCCGAACGAGAATGCTCGCTGGGCTGTGGCCTTTCTGGCCAATGAATACGGCGCGTGCCTGCCGCACGTCCGCGTCGGCGGCCTCGGCGCGTCGTCGCGCCGCGCGCACCGCCTGCTCCGCCTGGAGCGCGGAGAGCTCGGCTTCCTCGACGACGCGCGGCGCGACACCGCCGGCTTCCGCGAGTCGGTGGGCGCGCGAGAGTGCGCGTCGCTCCTGATCGAGTTCGGCCTCGGCGACGCGTACCTGGCCAGCCGCCTCGAGTGCGAGCGCGGCCGTAGCGTCGACGCGTGCTTGCGCCTGCGCCAAGGCTTGCGAGTCGAGCGGAAGCGGCGTCAGGCGCGCCACGATCTGGCCGGCCCGCACTGGCGCGCCCTCGAGAAGCGCGATGCGCTCGACGCGACCGGCGACCGGCGCGACGACGACGTACCGCTCGCGAACGCGCGTCTTTCCGTCGGCATCGACCGTCGTCTCGAGGCGCGTCCGTGTGACGACGCTCGTGTCGACGATGAGGGGCTTGGGCCGCCGCGCGAACACGACGGCGGCGGTGCCCAGAACGACGACGGCGGCGATGACGATGTGTCCTCGTGCGATCTTCACGTTCACTCCCGCGATCTCAACGCGGCGACCATGTCGAGCCGCCCGATCCGGCGACGAACGACGAGGCTCGCCACGGCCGCCGCGACCAGGACGACCCCGATCGCGAGCAGCTGGCTATCGAACGCCAGCACATATGGAAAGTGGAATCGCTCCGTCTTGAACCCGCGCGCCAACACGAAGCTGAACAACGCGCCGATCCCGACTCCGGCGGGCAACGCGAGCAGCATGATCGCCGCCTGCTCGCCGAGCAGCATCCCGGCAACTTCGTTGGAGGTGAAGCCGAGCACGCGAAGGCTCGCCAACTCGCGTCCGCGCTCCGAAAGGGCGATGCGGGCACTGTTGTACACGACGCCCATCGCGATCACCGAGCCCGACGTGATGATGAGCGTGAGCACGAACGTCATGCTCTGACGCATCTGCTCGTCGATGTTGGCGATGGTCGCGGCGCGAGACACCGCGCCTGCCACGCCGGGAAAGTCCTTCAACGCGGCGAACACGTCGGCTTCACGGCCTGGTGCGATGGCGAGATGGGCGCCGTTGGCGGCATCCTGCTCGCGGAGCAATGCGTTCATGCCTCTTCGCGAGAGGTAGATCCCTTCGCCGAGCATCGGATCGAACAACCCGGTTACGACCACTCGGCGCGTGACGCCGTGCTCGATGAGCTCGGCGCGAATCGTATCGCCGACCGTCACGCCGAGCGTGCGGGCGAGCCCGAGCGCCATGACGCATCCGCGTTCCGGCGCGTGGTACTCGTGACCCTCATAGTCGACCAGGTGGTACAGATCATCGTCGGGCTCGAGGCCCGTGATCGAGGTTGTGCGAGACACGGCGCCGCGCGTGATGCGCACCGCGGCGGTGCGAAACGGGATCGCCGACAGCACACCGTCGACGTGCCGAAGTTCGCGCGCTGCGCTGACGGGTCGCGCGTCGGTGAACGTCGCGACCGCATCATACCGCTGGGCGAGGTGGAATTCGACTTCGAGCAGCCTGTCGAAGGCGTCGTATGGAAATCGGCCGGACGCGAGCAGCGCGACAGCAAGCGCGACGCCGATAACGGTCGCGGTGGTGCGGATCGGCCGGCGCTCGAGGTTGCGAAGAACCATGCGCAGCGCCGAACCAACGAACCGGCCCAGTCCGAGGTACTCGATGAGCAGCGGCCGGAACTTCGCCGGTGAATCGGGCCGCAGCGCCTCCGCCGGCGCGAGCTTCATGACCCGCCGCACGCCGCTCAGCGCGCCGAGCAGAGCAAAGCCTCCGCTCACGCCGACGGCGATGAGCGCCGCTGTCCAATCGGTGACGGTGGGTAACGACGGGAACCGGAAATAGTCTTGATACAACGCGGTGAAACTCGCGCCCATCCAGATGCCGAGCGGTATGCCGACCGCGGCGCCGAGGGCGACCGCTGCGACGCCGAATCCAAGGTAGTGCAAACCGATCTCCCAATCGGTATAGCCGAACGCCTTGAGCGCCGCGATCTCGTCCCGCTGCGAGGCGACCAGGCGGGAGAGCACGACGTTCAGCAAATAGGCGGCGACGATCAAGAAGAACAGCGGGAACACCGTGGCGTTCGTGCGAAGCTGTGTGAATTCGTCGTCGAGCGCGCGGGCCGCGGGTTGATCGCGGCGGCCATGCGCCCCCGCGCTGCCCCACGGCTGGAGCAGTCGGTCAAGATCGGCGATCACCGCCAGCTCGTTCGCGCCGGGCGCGAGGCGCACGGCCACATCATTGAACGCACCCTCCATGTCGAACGCGTTCTCGAGCGTTCGGGCACTCGCCCACAGCACGCCGTATCGACGGTTGTCGACAAAGAAGCCGCCGCCGGCGAACTCCACGACGAACTCAGGCGAGATCGCGATGCCCACGATGCGCAGGCGCTGCCAGCGACCGTTGATCACGGCCGCCACACTGTCGCCGGGAGCGAGATGGTTCAACTCGGCGAATCGCTCACTGACGAGCACTTCGTCATCGCGACCTGGGGTGAGCCACCTGCCCCGTCGGATCTCCAGATCGTTCAGCATCGGCCGAGGAACGTCGGGGACGGATACGACGTGTCCGATCGCGGGCTCCGGTAACCGCGGCACGTCGAGCTTGACGTCTTCGACGATCCGGGACTCGACCGACGCGACACCATCGATTTCCGCGATTCGTGCGGCCACCGCCGCCGGCGTACGCTGCAGGCGCACGAACACGTCGGCGAAGCGATACTGGTCGAAGTACGAATCGCGCGCCGCGCGAATCGACGTGAGCGTACTGCGCAGGCCCATGATCGTCATGGTGCCGCAACCCATCACGAGGGCGATCGAGGTCACCTGGACCCAATGGCGCCGGAGCTCGCGCAGCAGCTTGAGATCGAGGGTGCGCATCGCGGCTACCAGTTCAGGTCCTCGACGGCCGCGCGGGCCGCGTTCTGCTCGACCTGGCTGATGCGGCCGCTGGTCATGTGCAGCACGCGATCGGCAATTCTCGCGATCACCGAGTTGTGCGTGATCACCGCGGTCGTGGTGCCAAGCTCGTGATTCACGTCGATCAGCGTGCGCAGTACCATGCGGCCGGTCTCGACGTCGAGTGCACCAGTCGGCTCGTCACACAGGAGCACGTCCGGCCGTTTGGCGACGGCGCGGGCGATGGCGACACGCTGCTGCTCGCCGCCGGACAGCTGCGCCGGAAAATGGTCGAGCCGGTCGCCAAGGCCGACGAGCTGGAGGGCGTCCGCCGGTTCCATCGGATCCGCGGCGATTTCGGTGACGAGGGCGACGTTCTCCCGAGCGGTGAGGCTGGGGATGAGATTATAGAATTGGAACACGAAGCCGACGTGCTCGCGACGATAACGGGTGAGCGCGCGGTCGTCGGCCGCGACGAGGTCGTGGTCGCGAAAGTGCACCTCGCCCGCCGTCGGCGCGTCGAGTCCGCCCAGGATGTTGAGTAGAGTCGACTTGCCGCTGCCGGAGGGTCCGAGGATGACGACAAACTCCCGCTCGAAGAGGTCGAGGTCGACGCCCTGCAACGCGTGGACGCGGACCTCGCCCATCTGGTAGACCTTCTCGAGTCCCCGGGCATGGAACACGGCGGTCGCCGTGCCCACGGCGCCAAGTGCAGCAACTGAGTTCATGAGCGGCTCTCCGTTCAGCGCGCTTGGCTGGCAGCCGCGCGGGCGTTCGCCGTACGAGCCAAACTGCGCCGGTCGCGAGCGAAAGTCTGTCGGCTCTAAGGGAGAGCGGGTGTCGGGGCTTCCCTCGGCGAGCCGAGCCGAAGCCTCAGTGCAGCGAGAACGGCGGATATTCGTCGCGGAGCAGCAGCACGTACGCCTCGACGCGCGTGCTCCAGCGCAGGACGCCGACACCGAAGTCGTAGAGGCTGCGCGGATAGTCGCCCGTGAAGACAATCGCGAACCAGGCGATGAACGTGGTGATGCACCACGCGAGTCCGAGGAATCCGACGGCGATGAATTGCGGGATGGCCAGAATCAGGCGGAACGCTACCGTGACGCGGTTGCGCGGCACGGCGGGCGGCGTGAGGACGAGCGCCGCGGGATACGTCGCATCGCCGAATGGCGGGTACTCGTCGCGCAGCAGCGTCAGATAGGCAATCGCGCGAACGCGCCAGCGCAGATAAAAGGCGGTCAGATTCCACAGGCCGTCGGGAAAGCGTCCGCCGAACACGATCGCGAACCAGGCGATGATCGCGATCACCGTGGCGACCGCGCCGAGCACGCCGGTGCCCGCGCCCCACTCGGCTCGCGTACTCTCGGCGGAGCCCCACATGTAGGAGCCG
>DATJHY010000165.1:0-3620 GCA_035493635.1 Gemmatimonadaceae bacterium
GTAAAGCCAGGATTCCGCTCGGCGACGATCCCGAATTCCTCGAGGGCGTGTATCAGCGCTTCCTCGACACGGCGCAAATACCAGTGCAGGTCGCGCCGGTGCCGCTTGAGGTCGATGATCGGATAGCCGACGAGCTGCCCGGGACCGTGGAAGGTGACATCGCCGCCCCGTTCGACCTCGAACAGCTCCACGCCCTGCTCGATGAGCGTCGCGGGCGATGCGAGCAGATGCTGCTCCTTGGATGAGCGTCCAAACGTGACCACCGGCGGGTGCTCGAGGAGCAGGAGCACGTCCTCGGGGATCGAGCCGGCGATTCGCGCGCGCGCCACGTCGCGCTGGTACGCGAGCGCCTCGCCGTAGCGCACGAGGCCCTTCCGCTCGACCCACAGCTCCCCCCCGGGCATGGCGCTAGGCGTGAATCATCTTGCCGACGGAGTCGAGGGCGGCTTCGGCGATCGCTTCCGAGAGCGTCGGGTGGGCGTGGATCGCCAGAACGACTTCTTCAACCGTGTACTCGTTTGTCCGGGCGACCACGAGCTCGTGAATCAGCTCGGTGGCGTGCGCGCCGACGATGTGCGCGCCGAGTATCTCGCCGTACTTCGCGTCGCGGATGATCTTGACGAATCCCTCGGTCTCACCCGACGTGCGAGCACGTCCGTTGGCCAAGAATGGAAACTTCCCAACTTTGTAATCGAGTTTCTTGTCCTTGCACTGCTGCTCGGTAAGCCCGATCGACGCGACTTCAGGATGGCAGTACGTCGCGTTGGGGATGTTCGCGTAGTCCATGCCGTGGGTCGACTTGCCCGCCAGGAGCTCGGCCAGCACGATGCCCTCGTGCTCACCCTTGTGGGCGAGCATCGGCGGTCCAGCGACGTCGCCGATGGCGTAAATGCCCTTGGCGGTGGTCTCCATCCGCTCGTTGATCTTGACGAAGCCGCGGTCGGTGAGCTGGACGCCGGCCTCCTTGAGACCGATCTGCTCGACGTTGGGAGCGCGGCCCGCGGCAACCAGAACGACGTCAGCGGTAAGGTCGTTCTTTTCACCGCCAGCTTCGACCGTCATCGACACCGAGTTCTTGGCGGCCTTGACGTTCGAGATCTTGGCGCCGGTGAGTACGGTAATCCCGCGCTTCCTGAACGCGCGCTCGACCTCTTTCGATGAGTCGGCGTCCTCGAGCGGCAGGATGGCGGGCATGACGTCGATGAGAGTGACCTGCGAGCCGAAGGCGTTGAACACGTCGGCGAACTCGCATCCCACGGCGCCGGCGCCGACGATGATCATGGACTTGGGCGCCTTCTCCAGGATCAAGGCTTCGTCGGACGAGATGATGGTGGTCTTGTTGAGCTCGAGCCCGACCTGCGGGAGGCCTCGTACCCGGGAACCCGTGGCGACCACGACGGCTTTTTTTGCGTCGTGCTTTTCTTCCTTGCCGTCGGCCGTCTTGACACTCACGGTGTTTTTGCCGGTGAGCGTTCCGGTTCCCTTGATCCAGGTGATCTTGTTCTTCTTGAAGAGGAACTCGACGCCTTTGGAGTTCTGATTGCTCACGGCGCGTGAGCGCTTCATGGCGACGCCATAGTCGGTCTTGATCTCGCCCACGTTGACGCCGAAATCGGATGCGTGGCGTGCCCGGTTGGCGATGGACGCGGCCTCGAGCAGTGCCTTGGCAGGAATGCAGCCCCATATGACGCAGGTGCCGCCAAGGCCCTCACGCTCGACGACCGCGGTGGAGAGGCCGAGTTGTGCGCACCGGATGGCGCCTACGTAGCCGGCGGGTCCCCCGCCGAGAAAGATCACGTCGAACGAAGCCATACTGTCGGATGTATAAGATTCGAAAGGATACCCGAGTCGAGGCGCCGGTTGAGTGACGCCGCCAAAAGATACCGGGGTCTTGAAGTCAGGCGCTACCGCGCACCGAGCCGACGCGTCTGAGTCTTGCTCGATCCATTACCGCTCGGTAAGGTGAAGAAAGCCATGGCGATCTCGAGAGCCGTCCACTGGTGGCACCTCGTCGCCGTCTGTGCTGCTGTTCGCGCCGTGAGCGCGCAGCAGTCTCCCGCCGACACGGCGCGCCGCGATTCGTTGCCCGCGGTGCTGATCGGCCATGTCATCGACTCAGCGGGCGCCGGACTCTCGGGTGCGGAGATCACGCTGGTCAAATCCGACAAGTTCCGCGTGATCACCGGCGACAGCGGCGCCTTCCGCATCGCGGGCCTGCCATCGGGAACGGACGTGTTCAACGTCCGGCGCATCGGCTACGAGTCGGCGAGCTTCACCGCGGTCCTCAAGCCGGGACGCACGCACCGCGCGACCCTGACACTCACGGCGAGCGCGCAGCCGCTACCCACCGTTTCGGTGGCGGACACGGCGACGCAGACGCATTGGCTCGATCAATTCGATCGGCGGCGCTCCAGCAACCGCGGAACGTTCATCACGCGGCAGGAGATCGTACGTGCCGGCGCCCGCTCGGGAACGGACATCGTGCGCACGGTACCAGGAGTGCGGCTCGTCCCGATGCGCCGCGGCATCGGCTACCAGGTGGTGATGACCCGCGGATCGGGTGCGCGCCAGTGCCTGCCGTCGATGTTCGTCCACGGCATGCCCTACAGCGGCACGCTCGACGACTTCGCCGCCGAGGACATCGAAGCGCTCGAGGTGTACGTGGGCGTGTCCGAGATCCCGCCGGAGCTGGACAAGATCGGCCGCGGCGTGTGCGGCGCGATCGTCGTCTGGACGCGCGATCCGAACAAACGGCCGCCGGGGTAGGTCAGGTTCGTCGCGCAACGAGCCCGGATCGAACTACTCAACGCAGAGGCGCGGAGACGCAGAGTCGCAGAGGGCTCCATGCGCATTCAGGAATCCGCGCGACTATGAAGGTTGGGGTGGTTGGAAACGCTGACCGACGCGGAAGCTGACGGAGGCGCGCGGATGAACTCTCACCGGCGAGCGAGTCCCGCGCGCGACGCGCCGGGATTTTCTTGAGAACGGCCGCTCGGAACGCCACTTGAAGCCTTCCGAGCGGCAGTCCCAAAGAAAATTTCGTCCGGGCTCGTGCCGAGAGGAGTTGTCGCGCCACGAGCAGCGATCCGTCAGATTCGCTTCCTCCGCGTCGATCAGTGTTTCCGAGCACCCGAACCCTCCATGCGACCGACCGCCTGGATGCTCCCCGAGCCCTCTGCGTCTCCGCGCCTCTGCGTCTCTGCGTTGAGTAGTTGCAGTTGATCTGGGCTCGTGGCGCGAGGAACTAGAAAACCAACATGAGCGGATTCTCGATGAGCCGCCGGAGTGTTTGCAGGAACGTGGCGCCGACGGCGCCGTCGACTGCTCGATGGTCGCAGCTCATCGTCACGCGAAGGCGCTTGCGGGTCACGTAGCCGCCGTCGTGCGGCACGGCGACGTCCTGCGCGGTGCCGATGGCGAGGATCGCCACTTCGGGCGGATTGATGATCGCCGTGAATTCGTCGATGCCGAACATGCCCAGATTCGAGATCGAGAATGTGGAGCCCGTGTATTCCTCGGGCGTGAGCTTGCGCTCGCGGGCACGCTTGGCGAGCTCGCGCGCCTCGGCGGAGATCTCGCTCATTCGCTTTTGATCGGCATCCCTGATCACGGGGACGATC
>DATJHY010000166.1:0-48692 GCA_035493635.1 Gemmatimonadaceae bacterium
CGTGGAGTTCGACTACTGCTGCGTGCGCGCCGTGATGGCGCTGCGACAGCGCGGATTCGAGACGATCATGATCAACTCGAATCCGGAAACGGTGTCCACCGACTTCGACACGTCGGACAAGCTCTATTTCGAGCCGCTCACGATGGAGGACGTGCTCGAGATCGTCCAGCGGGAGGAGCCGGAGGGCGTGATCGTGCAGTTGGGCGGACAGACGCCGCTCAAGCTGACGCGCGATCTCGAGGCGGCGGGCGTGCACATTCTCGGCACGTCGCCAAACGCGATCGACATCGCGGAAGATCGGCGCCGGTTCGAGAAGATCGCGCGCGAGCTGGGCCTCGAGCAGCCAGCCAATGGCACGGCGACGAGCGTCGAGGAGGCGCTCGAAGCGGCCGAGCGAATCGGATATCCCGTGCTCGTGCGACCCTCGTACGTGCTCGGCGGCCGCGCCATGCAGATCGTCTACGACGCGCCGTCGCTCCAGCAGTACTTCGCGACGGCCGCTCGCGTGTCCGAGGATCGGCCGGTGCTCATCGACCGCTTCCTCGAGGACGCGTTCGAGTGTGACGTCGACGCGATCGCCGACGGCACGCGCGTCGTGATCGGCGGCATCATGCAGCACATCGAGGACGCCGGCATCCACTCGGGCGATTCGGCGTGCGTCCTCCCGCCGTATCTGATCGGCGAGCGCGACATGCAGACGATGCGCGAACAAACCATGGCCTTGGCCGCGGCACTTGGCGTCGTCGGATTGATCAACGTGCAATACGCGATCAAGAATGGCGTCGTGTACGTGCTCGAGGTGAATCCGCGCGCCAGCCGGACGATTCCGTTCGTCTCGAAAGCGATCGGCGTGCCGCTCGCGTCGGTGGCGGCGAGGGTGATGCTCGGCGAAACGCTCGACGACATCGGCCTCGTCGAAGAGATCGTGCCGCCGTACGTGTCCGTGAAGGAGGCGGTGTTTCCGTTCAACAAGTTCGCGGGCACGGACCCGGTGCTGGGGCCGGAGATGCGCTCGACGGGCGAAGTCATGGGGATCTCCGACTCGTTCGGGTCCGCGTTTGCCAAGTCGCAGCTTGCCGCGTCCAACGGGCTGCCGCTCGGTGGATCGGTGCTGATCACGGTGATCGACGCCGACAAGCCCACCGTGACGCCGATCGCTCGCCGCTTTCACGAAATGGGATTCGAGATTTCCGCTACGGCCGGTACGGCGGCTTATCTTCGCGCGCGCGGCATTCCGGCTCACCGCGTCTTCAAGGTGCACGAAGGCCGGCCGAACTGTCTCGACATGATCGTCAACCGCGAGACGCAACTCCTCATCAACACGCCCATGGGCAAGCACGCCCAGTTGGACGACTACCTGCTGCGTCAGGCGGCGATCGTGAATCGCGTGTCGTACACGACGACGATGTCGGCGGCGAACGCAGCGTGCGACGCAATCCTCTCGCTTCGCTCGCGCCGTCCGCGCGTGCGTTCGTTGCAGGAATGGCAGGCGGAGCTGGCTGAGACGCGCGCCGCATCGAGCGAGGTGCCCGCGTGACCGTCGGAACCGACGTGTTCGTGCACGAATCCTCCTACGTCGACGACGGCGCCGAGGTCGGAGCGGGGACCAGGATCTGGCATTTCTGTCACGTCATGTCCGGCGCGGTCATCGGCGAGCGCTGCAACCTCGGGCAGAACGTGGTCATGATGCCGCGCACGCGCATGGGCCGGAACTGCAAGATCCAGAACAACGTCTCGATCTACGAGGGTGTGGAGCTCGAGGACGACGTCTTTTGCGGCCCCTCCATGGTGTTCACCAATGTGATGAACCCGCGGAGCCACGTCTCGCGCAAGCACGAGTACCGGCGCACGCTGGTTCGGCGCGGCGCGTCGATCGGCGCGAACGCCACGATCGTCTGCGGCGTGACGCTCGGTGAATACGCGTTCATCGGAGCCGGCGCGGTGGTGACCAGGGACGTACCGCCCTTCGCGCTGATGGCCGGTGTGCCGGCGAAGCGCATCGGCTGGATGTGCCAGTGCGGTGAACGGCTCCCCGATGCCGGCGAGGGAACGTGCGCGGTGTGCGGCTCGAAATACGCGCGTGAAGGCCAGGGAATTCGAATGACCAGCGGACCGATCAAGGAGCCGGCATGAGCGCCGACGCGCGCACGTTTCGCATTGGCCTCATCGGATGCGGGCGGATCAGCAAGAATCACTTCGATGCGCTGCGCAAAGTCGACGGGCTCGCATTGGCGGCTGTGTGTGACATCGACGCGGAACGCGCGGCGCGGGCCGGCGACGAGCAGGGCGTTCCGTCGTATCGCTCGCTCGACGAGATGCTGCGCGCGGCTGACATCGACATCGTCACGATCTGCACGCCCTCGGGACTCCACTCGGCGCACGGCATCACCGCGGCGCAAGCGGGCAAGCACGTCGTCACCGAAAAGCCGATGTCGTTGTCGCTTCGCCAGGCCGACGATCTCGTTCGAGCCTGCGACGACGCTGGCGTGCAGCTGTTCGTCGTCAAGCAGAACCGGTTGAATCCACCGATCCAGCTCTTGAAGCGCGCCGTCGACAAGGGCCGGTTCGGCCGGATCTTCATGGCGAACGTGACCGTGCGATGGCAGCGCCCCCAGGACTACTACGACGCCGAGCCCTGGCGCGGCACGTGGGAGTTCGACGGCGGCGCGATCATGAATCAGGCGTCGCACTATGTGGATCTGATGCAGTGGCTCGTCGGTCCGGTCGAAAGTGTGATGGGGAAGACCGCGACCCAGGCCCGGCGCATCGAAGCCGAGGATTCGGGGATTGGTATCCTGAAGTTCCGGTCGGGCGCGCTGGGCGTGATCGAGGTGAACGTGCTGACGTACCCGCGGAACTTCGAGGGCTCGATCACGATCATCGGCGAGCGCGGGACGGTGAAGATCGGCGGCACCGCGGTGAATCGTGTCGAGCATTGGACCTTCGCCGAGTACGACGACGACGATAAGCTCGTGGAGGCAGCGAACACCAATCCGCCGAACGTGTATGGATTCGGGCACGAAGGCTACTATCGCAACGTGCTGGCGGTACTCCGTGGCGAGGCAAAGCCGGAGACCGATGGGCGTGCCGGTCGCAAGTCGCTCGAGTTGATTTTGGGCATATACGAGTCGACGAAGACCGGCTGCGAAGTAGCCATCCCGATGCCGAGTCAGAGGTGATACGAATTGCGCACATCATGCGTCTCGATGTTGGCTGACAGCGTGCGGGCCGCGACTCGCCGTTCGCGGCGGCAGGCTCCGGGGCGCGCTCACTCACTACGAATCTGAAGATGCCTGTTCCGATGCTGGATCTGCGGGCGCAGCATGCCACGATCCATGATGAAGTCGTTTCGGCGATGATGGAGGTCGTCGACTCCCAATTGTTCATCCTCGGCGCGCCGGTCGAACGACTGGAGCGTCAGGTCGCCGAGCTCTCGCACACCAAGTACGCGATCGGCTGCGCGAGCGGCACCGACGCGCTGCTGCTCGCGTTGCGAGCGATCGACGCCGGCCCGGGCAGCGAAGTGATCACGAGCCCGTTCACGTTCTTTGCCACCGGCGGGACGATTCACAACGTCGGCGCCAAGCCGGTGTACGTGGACATCGATCCCAAGACGTTCAACATTGTGCCCGAAGCCGCGGCCGCGGCGCGCACCTCGAGGACGAAGGCCGTCGTGCCGGTCGATCTGTTCGGCCAGATGGCGCCGATCGAGCAGGTGATGACCGCGCTCCCCGGCCTGCCCGTGATCGAGGACGCGGCGCAAACGATCGGCGCTCGCCGATCGATCGACGGCGTGTGGCGCATGGCAGGCGAGGTCGCCACGATCGGGACGTTCAGCTTCTTCCCGTCCAAGAATCTCGGCGGCTACGGCGACGGCGGCATGATGGTGACGCAGGATGAGGGCCTCGCCACACGGCTCAAGCGGCTGCGTATGCACGGCGGCGCCAAGGAATACTTCCACGACGAAGTCGGGTACAACAGCCGGTTGGACGCCCTGCAGGCCGCGGTGCTCAGCGCCAAGCTGCCGCACCTCGCGCGGTGGAGCGACGCGCGTCGCAAAAACGCGAAGTTCTACGACGCCGCACTCGCCGGCGTACCAGGCGTCACGACGCCGTACGTCGACCCCGCCAACGAGTCGATCTTCAATCAGTACACGATCCGCGTCGACCGCCGCGACGACCTCCGCAATCACCTCAAGAGCCGCGGTATCGGCAACGCGATCTACTATCCGCTGCCGCTGCACCTCCAGCCGTGCTTCGAGTATCTCGGCTACAAGGAAGGCAGCTGCCCCGAGGCCGAGAGCGCCGCGCGCGAGGTGCTGTCGATCCCGATCTATCCCGAGTTGACCGACGCGCAGAAGAACGAGATCGTGGACGCTATCCGGGGATTCTATGGCCGCTGACAGCTCGGCGAAACAACACCTGCTCGATCGCATTCACGATCGCTCGGCGGTCGTGGGCGTGGTCGGTCTCGGATACGTAGGGCTGCCGCTCGCGGTGGAGTTCGCGAAGGCGGGGTTCCACGTGATCGGATTCGACGTGAGCGAACGCGTCGTCAAACTGCTCATGTCGGGCGAGTCGCACATTCAGGACGTGCCGTCGTCGGAGGTAGCCGCGCTCGTGCGCAGCGGGGCGTTCGAAGCCACCACGGACGAGAACCGCTTGAGCGAGGCGGACGGCATTTCGATCGCCGTGCCTACGCCGCTGGGCAAGACGCGCGATCCCGACATGAGCTACGTCATCGCCGCGACCGAGACCGCGACGCGGCAAGCGCATCGCGGCATGGTCATCGTGCTCGAGAGCACGACGTATCCCGGCACGACCCGCGAGATTCTCGTCCCGCAGCTCGAGCGGCGCGGCTTCACCGTTGGCGAAGACGTGTTCATTGCGTTCAGCCCCGAGCGCGTCGATCCCGGCAATCCGGTGTACGTCACCAAGAACACGCCCAAGGTCGTCGGCGGCATCACGCCGGCATGCACCGAGCTGGCGACCGCATTGTACGGCAGCTGCATCGACCACATTGTTTCGGTGTCGTCGCCCGAGGCAGCGGAGCTCACCAAGCTGCTCGAAAACACATTTCGCTCAGTGAACATCGGGCTCGTGAACGAGATGGCGATCGTCTGCGACAAGCTCGGGGTGGACGTGTGGGAGGTGATCGACGCGGCGGGGACCAAGCCGTTTGGGTTCATGAAATTCACGCCGGGCCCCGGCATCGGCGGCCACTGCATCCCGCTCGATCCGCACTATCTCGCCTGGAAGATGCGAACGCTGAACTACAAGACGCGGTTCATCGACCTCGCGAGCGAGATCAACAGCCAAATGCCCGCCTACGTCGTCGAGAAAGTGGCGCACGCGTTGAACGACGATCGAAAGGCTGTGAACGGGAGCAACATCCTCGTCCTTGGCGTCGCCTACAAGCGGGACATCGACGACATGCGGGAAAGCCCGGCGCTCGACGTCATCCGCCTGCTCGAAGAACAGGGTGCGTCCGTTTCGTACCACGATCCGCACGTGCCCGTCATTCGTGAAGATGGGCACGTGCGCCGCGGCGTCGAGCTCACCCCCGAGCGGCTCGCCGATGCCGACGCGGTGGTGATCGTGACCGACCATCGGGCGATCGACTATCAAAAGGTGATGAACAACGCCTCGCTGATCGTCGACACGCGCAATGCCACGGCCAAGACGACCAGGACCAAGGCCCGCGTCGTGTCGCTCGCCACGGTCCGCCAGGTTTCGGACACCGTCGAAGCCTAGGATCGAATGAACATCAGCGTCGTCGGAACCGGATACGTCGGGCTCGTCGTCGGTGCATGCCTTGCCGAAACGGGGAACTCCGTCGTCGGCGCCGACGTCGACGCGGGAAAGATCGAGGGGCTGACGCGCAACGTTCTTCCGATCTACGAGCCGGAACTCGACCGGCTGGTCGAGCGCAATCAGGCGGCCGGACGACTGCGCTTCACGACCAACGTGCCCGAGGCGGTCGCCGCAAGCGACGTCGTGTTCATCGCCGTGGGAACGCCGCCCGACGAAGATGGCTCGGCGGATCTGCGGCATGTCCTCGCCGTGGCCGACACGATCGGCCGCCACATGACGCGCGAGATGGTGATCGTCACCAAGTCGACGGTTCCCGTCGGCACGGCGAGCAAGGTCGCCGAGGCGGTCAGCGCGCACGCCAACTATCCGTTCCATGTCGTCAGCAATCCCGAATTTCTGAAAGAGGGGGCGGCCGTCGACGATTTCATGAAGCCCGACCGCGTCGTGCTCGGCGCCGAGACCGACCACGCGCGCAGCGTGATGGCCGAGCTCTACGCGCCGTTCGTGCGGACCGGCAAGCCGATCGTGTTCATGGACATCCCGTCGGCCGAGATGACCAAGTACGCCGCGAACGCGATGCTCGCCACACGCATTTCGTTCATGAACGACATCGCGAATCTCTGCGAGCAGGTGGGCGCCAACGTCGATCTGGTCCGCAAGGGCATCGGCAGCGACGCGAGGATCGGTCCCGCGTTCCTGTTCCCCGGTCCGGGCTACGGCGGTTCGTGCTTCCCCAAGGACGTCAAGGCGCTCGTCAAGACCGCGCGCGACAAGGCGACCTGCCTCCGCATCCTCGAATCGGTCGAGGCGGTGAACGAGGATCAGAAGCACCGGCTCTTTCAAAAACTCAAATTGGCGCTCGGCGACGATCTGTCGGGCGCGCGTATCGCCGTCTGGGGACTCGCGTTCAAGCCGAATACCGACGATTTGCGGGAAGCACCGGCGCTGACCCTCATCGACGAGCTGCTCGCCGCCGGTGCGGCCCTCGCGCTGCACGATCCGATCGCGATGCCCGCCGCCAAGGCGCGGATCCGCGGAGCCGGAGGGAAGGTGACGTTCGCGGCCTCGAGCTACGACGCGCTCGCCGGCGCCGACGCCCTCGCCATCGTGACGGACTGGAACGAGTACCGCCATCCGGACTTCGTGCGCATCAAGAAGACGCTGAAGCGGCCCATCATCGTCGACGGCCGGAATCTGTACGCGCTGCACCGCATGGCCGAGTTGGGGTTCACGTACCACTCGATCGGCCGACCCGCGGTCGGCTGACCGTTCGCACCGGGCCAATGCCTCAGCGAACGATCCTCGTGACGGGCGGCGCCGGCCACGTCGGCTCGCACGTCATCGAATTGCTCGTCGCCGACGATCGCAACCGCGTGATCTCGCTCGACAATTACTCGAATGGCAGCCGAGCGAACCACATCACGGGAGCCGAGTATCGGGACGGCCATACCAAGGACATCGCCCGGCTCGTGCCGGAGACGCCCGACATCATCTTTCATCTCGGCGAGTATGCCCGCATCGCGACCAGCTTCGAGGACGCGGCGACGGTGTACGACTTCAATATCGTCGGCACCTTCGGCGTCGTGGAATTCTGCCGGGCGCGGCGTGTGCCCAAGCTGGTGTACGCGGCATCGAGCACGAAGTTCGCGATCGAAGGAGACGGGCGGCACCAGAATCCGTATTCCTTCACCAAGGCCACGAACGTCGATCTGATCAACGATTACGGCCGGTGGTTCGGCCTGCCGTACGCGATCTGCTACTTCTACAACGCCTTCGGTCCGCGCGAGCGTGGCGACGGCAGGTATGCGACGCTCATCGCAAAATTTGAATCGCTCCGGCGCGCGGGCCGGCCGCTCGAGGTGGTGTCGCCAGGCACGCAGCGGCGGTCGTTCACCTATGTGAAGGACCTCGCACGCGGCATCATCCTGGTCGGCGAGAAAGGGCAGGGCGACGGCTACGCACTGCGCGCCGACGCGACGTACAGCGTGATGGACATTGCGCGCGCGTTCGGCGGCGAGATCGAGATGGTCCAAGGCTATCCCGGGCGTCAGGACGTTGCCGACGATCCGACGCGCGCCCGCGACGAGCTTGGCTGGAAGCCGACGCTCGACGTGATGGACTACATCCGCGAGTTCACGGCGAGACAGCGCTCGTAGTTGCGCCGGCAGTCGACCGTCTTCGGGTGGTTTGGCCCGAGCGCGCTCTCCACGATCTGCAGTGCCTCACCGAATAGCGCGGACGCCCGGTCGGTGTCACCTCTTCGCTCGTGCAGAGTCGCCAGGTTGTTGAGCGAAACTGCCACGTCCGGGTGCCGCGCGCCGAGCCTTCGGGCCTTCAGGTCCGACGCGCGCACGAGCAATTCTTCCGCACGATCGAATCGACCCCGCTCCACGTACTGCGCGCCGAGATCGTTCAGCGCCACGCCGATTTCGGCGGCATTCGCGTTAGGCGACGCCTCGAGGATTCGCAGGGCGTCGAGGTAGAGCGACTCCGCCTCGTCGAATTTTCGCTGGCCGTCGAGAATCGCGGCCAGCGCGACTAGATCGGCCGCGAGCGCCGCGTCGTCGTCGCGCCCGATCCACCGGCGCATCTCGAGGCCTTTTCGCGCGAGCGGTTCGCCGGCGGCGTAGTTCCGGCGTGCGTGCTCGATCCCGGCCAGGTTGTGATACAGCGTGGCGATGTCGGGCGCGTGCCCGGAGGCGACGCTCTGAAGCAAGTCGAGGGCGCGTTCGTATAGCGCGCTCGCCTCGTCGTATCGCGCCAGGTCCTTGCAGAGCAAGCCGAGCGCGTTGAGAGAGCCGGCAATGCGCGCCGGCTGGTCGTGCGAATCCTGCTCGGCGAGCGTCACAGCCTCGCGAAGCAGTGGCTCGGCGGCCGTCGGATTGCCGTCCCGCCGCAGCCGGCTACCCTCAGAGAGCAACCAAGCCAGCCGGCCACCGGACGTCGTGTCGAACTCGCTCAATCGGTCAACAGCGTCTCGTTGCTGTTCGACGCCAGCTTCGGCGCGATCCGTTGCTCGAGCTCCTGGACCGTGAGCTCGAGCGCTTCGGCCTCGCGACCGGTGGCGGCCTTGACGACTTGCACCTGGGTCGGACTGAGGTCGATCCGCACGACTTCATTTGCTCTGGATGCCTCCATGACAAGCCTCCGCATTCAAGTCGACGCAACGCACTCCGACAACATTTCCAAACTCATTCCGAAAGCAAGGTTTCGTTGGCGTTGCCGGCGAGGCGGTACGGTGCAATCCGTTGTTCGAGCTCCTCAACCGTCAACTCGATCGCTTCGGCTTCGCGGCCGGTCGCCTGCTTGACGTCCTGCGCCTGCGCGGGGGTGAGGGTGATTCGCACCACGTCCTTCGGATTCGATCTGCCCACGGGATCATCCTCGTTGTCGTATGAAGCATTTGGGTGGTCACGACCCGGTCTCAGGCGGCTCCGAGTCAGAGAATCAACATCGTCTCGTTGCTGTTGGCTGCAATCATGCTGCTTGGCGCCAGTCCTGTCTGCGACACCGCGACGGTCGGCGCGATCCGCTGCTCGAGTTCCTGCACGGTCAGCTGGATCGCATGGGCGTCGAGCCCGGTGGCAGCTTTGATGTCCTGCGCCTGCGTCGTTGTGAGGTCGATTCGCACGACGTCGTGTGCCTTTGACGGCTCCATGGCTCCTCCTCCATGCGGTTGGGCCCCGACGCACCGCGTTCAGGGGCGTTCGAGGACTGGTTGCCCACACCGACATACGCAGAAAACCGCGTGAATCCGACATCCCTCGGTCGGGGCCGGGAGGAGCCGCCCCATCGCGGTGACCGGTTATCTTTCCCGATTCGAGTTCGAACCGCAGCCATTGTTCCGGGTAAAACCCCGATATGCACTGTCCTTCCTGGAGACTCGTCGCGGTCCTTTCGTTGTGCGCCGCCGCGGCGTGCCGGCCGGAATTCCAATTGAAGAAGTTCACCAGCAACGAGGCGCTTTACACCGCCTCGCTTCGCGAATTTCAGCGGAAGCACTGGGACAACGCGGTCAGCGGATTCGAGAAGCTCACGACCGACCTGCCCGCGCGCGATTCGCTCCTGCCACGCTCGTACTGGTACCTGGCGTCGGCCCACGAGCGCATGGACGAGCATCTGCTCGCCGCCCAGAGCTTCA
Source organism: Gemmatimonadaceae bacterium (assembly GCA_035493635.1). Classification (GTDB taxonomy): domain Bacteria; phylum Gemmatimonadota; class Gemmatimonadetes; order Gemmatimonadales; family Gemmatimonadaceae; genus JAQBQB01. Next base: position 9,955 of record DATJHY010000166.1, read on the forward strand.
ACCGGATCGTGGAGACCTTTCCGGACGACTCCCTGGCCGACGATGCCGAGCTCGAGGCTGCGCGGTCGTACCGCCGGCTCTGGCGCAAACCCGAGCTCGACCCGACGTACGGAGAGTCTGCCCTTGCGACGTACAACACCTTGATCGGGCTGTATCCGAGCTCGCCACTGGTGCCAACCGCTCAGAAGGAGATTTCCGAGCTCGAGAACTGGTTCGCGATCAAGGACTATGTGACTGGCGACTACTATTTCCGCCGAAAAGCCTACGATTCGGCGATCCTGTACTTCAAGGATGTGTTAACCAAGTACGCGAACGCTCCCAAGTCGTACGACGCGGCGCTCCGGCTGGTCCAGGCGTACAAGCAGATCAAGTATCGTGAGGACGCGAGCGAGTTGTGCACTCAGCTCCGGCAGCGCTACCCGGGGGAACGGCGCGTGAGGGATACGTGCGGCGGCGTCCCCGATCTCGTGGCCGCCAAGTCCGATTCGACCACCAGGGCTGACTCGACGGCCAAGCCCGACTCGACTGCCAAGCCTGACTCCACGGCTGGCAAGCCGCGCAAGCCGCCGGAGCGTTGATCCGTGCGGATCGGGCTCCTCGGGGGGAGCTTCGATCCCCCGCACACGGGACATCTCATCGCGGCGAGCGATGCCTATGAGGCGCTCGCACTCGACAGGTTGCTCTTCGTGCCAGCCTCGGTCCAACCACTCAAGGCGAATTGTGAGACCGCGAGCGCGGAACATCGTCTGGCGATGGCAAAGCTTCTGGTCGGCGACGACGCCCGGTTCCAGGTGGACGCGGTCGAAATCGAGCGAGGCGGTTTATCTTACACGGTTGATACTTTGACGACGCTGACCGCCCGATGGCCGTCCGCCGAGCTGTACTGGCTCGTCGGAGCCGACGTGCCGCGGTCGTTCGCAAAGTGGCGGCAGCCTGAACGCATCGTCGAGCTGGCTACCGTGGTCGTGCTCCAGCGGGCTGGGGAGGCGCCGGACCTGGCATCGATGCCCGGCCGGCCGCGCTGTCTCGCCACCCGCCGGATCGACATCTCCTCGACGGAAATTCGTGACCGCGTGCGTCAGGGAAAGTCGATTCGTGGGTTCGTGCCGGATGCCGTCGCCGCGTACATCGAAGCGGAACGGCTGTACCGATAGAGGATTGCATGTTCAAGCGAGTCATCAGCGCCGTGATCGGGACTCGGCACGAGCGCGAACGAAAGAAGATCCAGCCGATCGTCGACGAGATCAACGAGCACTTTGCTCGCCTCCACGACATTTCGGAGGCTGAGCTCCGCGCGCAGACCGAGAAGTTTCGCGCGATCATCGCCGAGCGAACCGGTGAGCTCGAGCGACAGGCGGCCGAGCTTCGTGAGCGCAAGCGCAGCGCGGCCGACGCAGCCGAGCGTGAGCGCATCGACGCGGAGCTGAGCGGCTCCGACGGCAAGGGCGGCGTCGAAGGCGAGTTGCGCGAGGCGATGGCCGAGGTCCTCGACGAGATCCTCCCGGAGGCCTTCGCCACGGTGCGCGAAGGCGCACGGCGTGTCCTCGGTACCTCGGTGATGGTCACGGGCCGCGAGCTCACCTGGGACATGGTGCACTTCGACGTGCAGCTCATGGGCGGCATTCAACTGCACCTCGGCAAGATCGCCGAAATGGCGACCGGCGAGGGCAAGACGCTCGTCGCCACGCTGCCCTTGTACCTCAATGCGCTGCCCGGCAAGGGCGCGCACCTGGTCACGGTCAACTCGTACCTCGCCCGCCGCGACTCGCAGTGGATGGGGCACCTGTACACCTATCTCGGCCTCACGGTCGGGTGCATCGACGATACGGAGCCGGGTACTCCCGAGCGCCGCGCCGCCTACATGGCGGACATCACCTACGGCACCAACAACGAGTTCGGCTTCGACTACCTGCGCGACAACATGGTCGTGTCGCTCGACCAGCGCGTCCAGCGGAGCCACGTCTACGCGATCGTCGACGAAGTGGACTCGGTGCTCATCGACGAAGCGCGAACGCCGCTCATCATCTCGGGGCCCGTGGGCAACGAGAACGACGCGATGTACTTCGAGCACAACGCCTCGGTGGCGCGGCTCGTTCGGCGGCAGACGGAGCTGGTGAACGCGCTGGTAGGCGAAGCGGAGCGCGACCTCTCACGAGGTGACACGGCCAATGCCGCGCTCAAGCTCTACAAGGCGCAGCTTGGCAGCCCGAAGAATCGTCGGCTCATGAAGCTCATGCAGGAGCCGGGCAACAAGCAGCTGGCGCAGAAGCAGGAGTTGGAGCACATCGCCGATCGCCGCCTGCCGGCGAGCAAGCAGCAGTTCCGCGACATCGAAGAGGATCTCCTCTTCGTCCTCGACGAAAAGGGGCACTCGGTCCATCTCACGGACCAGGGCATCGACTTCATGTCGCCGAGCCAGCACGACACGTACGTGCTGCCGGATCTGTCGCAGGAAGTGCATCGCATCGACCACGATCCGGAGCTGACGCCCGAGCAGAAGATCGAGCTGCGGCGGCAGATCGAGATCGATTACGCGGCGACGGCCGAGCGCCTCAACATCGTCCACCAGCTGCTGCGCGCGCACGCGCTGTACGAGCGCGACGTGAACTACGTCGTGCAGGATGGCGAAGTGCTGATCGTCGATGAGTTCACCGGCCGCACGATGATCGGCCGCCGGTGGTCGGAAGGCCTGCACCAGGCGGTCGAGGCCAAGGAAGGCGTTCGTGTGAAGGGCGAGACACAGACGCTCGCCACAATCACGATCCAGAACTACTTCCGCATGTACGACAAGCTGGCCGGCATGACCGGCACGGCCGAAACGGAAGAGACGGAGTTCTTCCAGATCTACAAGCTCGAGGTCGCGGTCATCCCGACCAACAAGCCGATGATTCGCGAAGACCGCCAGGATCTCGTCTACAAGACTCGGCGCGAGAAGTACAACGCCATCGTCGAGGAAACGCGCCGGCTCCACGACCTCGGATTCCCGGTGCTGATCGGCACGACGAGCGTCGAAGCATCGGAAACGCTGTCGAAGCTGTTCAATCGCGGCGGCCTGCAGCACAACGTGCTCAACGCCAAATACCACCAGCGCGAAGCGGAAATCGTGGCGTTCGCCGGCCAGCCCGGCGCGGTCACGATCGCGACGAACATGGCCGGCCGCGGTACCGACATCAAACTCGGGCAGGGCGTCACCGATCCCAAGCCGTCGAAGGTGAAGGACCCCGATGGCAAGGAGATCAACATCATGGAGATCGGCGGCCTGCACATCGTCGGCTCCGAGCGCCACGAGTCACGCCGCATCGACCGGCAGCTGCGCGGACGCTCGGGGCGCCAGGGCGATCCGGGCGCGTCGCAATTCTTCCTCTCGCTCGAGGATGACCTGATGCGCCTGTTCGGCTCGGAGCGCATTGCGAGCCTCATGGACCGAATGGGCGCGCAGGAAGGCGAGGTGCTGACGCACTCGCTCATCACGCGCTCCATCGAGGGCGCGCAGAAGCGCGTCGAGCTCCAGAACTTCCAGGCCCGCAAACGGCTGCTGGACTACGACGACGTGATGAACCAGCAGCGCGAGGTCATCTACTCGCTCCGCAGCTTCGCGCTGGAGGGCGGAGAGGAGCTCAAGGGCGAAGCGCTCAAGATGATCGAGAAGGCGATCACCTTCCGCGTCGAGACGACCCTCGCCGAGTTCGACGAGCCGTCGCAGTGGGACTTCGAGTTGCTGTCGAAGGACCTGATGATGCATTATCTGATTCAGGTCCCGGAATTCGAGAATCCTGATCATCGAACGACCGACGAGACGGCGGCGAAGGATGCCGCGGTCGCGGTGGCGAAGAAGGCGTTCTGGGCAAAGCTCGAGAGCCTCGACGCCGTGCGCGACGAAGTCGGTCAGCCGTACGGCGACCGCCTGCTCTCGCTGGTGATGCTGCAGGTCCTCGACGAGAAGTGGAAGGATCACCTCTACGATCTGGACCAGCTTCGCAACACGATCACGTACCGCGGCTGGGGACAGCGGGACCCGCTCATCGAGTACAAGCAGGAAGCGTACACGATGTTCGTGGACCTGATGAACGACATCTACAACACGTTCAGCGACCGGTTCCTCAAGGTCCAGCTCATCATCGAGCCGCCCGCGCCGCCTCCGCCGCCGGAGCCGCAGCGCGCGACCAGGCGCTACAACGCCCTCGGGATCCTCGAGGACATACCGGCGGAGGAGCCGGCCGAGACGTCAGGAAACGGCGCCGACGGCGCGGTGGACATCGGGCCCGCGCCGATCCCGGCGTCAAAACCGGTCGGGGCGCGCAAGGACCCGGTCATCGTGGGAGCCGGTCGAACGCGCTCGCTCGGCAACGGGAACCCGCCACCGGGAGTCGATTGGTCCGCGGTGGGTCGCAACGATCCGTGCCCGTGCGGGTCGGGGAAGAAGTTCAAGAAGTGCCATGGGGCGAAGGTCTAGACCGTTGATTGGCTCGGCTTGCGGCTAACGGCGCTCGGCTTGGCGCACGGCTGATAGCCGACGGCTCGAGCTGGCGGCTGATCGCTGACGGCTCGGCTGGCAGCTGACGGCTGCAGCTGACGGCCGACGGCTGACGGCCGACGGCTCGGCTGACAGCTCGCCAAGCTGATAGCAGGCGGCAAAGCCGACCGCCGATCGCCAGACGGTCAGCCGTCAGCTCGGACCGGCGGCCGGCAGCCGTCCGCTCGAGCCGCCAGCCGTCATCCGTGAGCCAAGCTGATCGCCGTTAGCCGCGGGCCAAAGCCGTGCTGTTCCCTGCGGCCTTTTGGTGCCGCTCTCTCCCGCCGTTCGCGCAGAGTTACGGACTCCTCTCTCCGTCGGGGCCCCTCGTGTCTGGCATCGAGTCCGTAAAAGCGTTAAGTATTCGAGAGCTGCCCCGGTCGGAACGGCCGCGGGAACGCCTCATCGACCTCGGCGCGTCGGCGCTCAGCAGTGCTGAATTGCTCGCCATCGTGATCGGGTCGGGCCGCGGTGGTCAAACGGCGGTTCAGATCGGGCAGGCAGTCCTTGCCGAAGCGGGCGGGGCATTGCGTCGCATTGCTCGGCAGCCCGTGGCCGCGCTGACCGCCGTTCCCGGGGTCGGAACGGCTCGTGCGGTCGTGATCCATGCGTCCCTCGAGTTGGGGCGCCGGCTCGCGGTAGAAGCTCGGCAGGACGGCACACCGGTTCGCTCGCCGCGCGACGTCGTGGAGTATTTCGCGCCTCGCATGGAGGACCTGCCGGTGGAAGAGTTTCACGTCGCGGTGCTCGACGCGCAGCACCGGCTGGAGCGGGACATCACCGTGACGCGTGGGTTGTTGAACACCTCGCTCGTGCACCCTCGTGAGGTGTTTCGCGAGGCCATCGCCGAGCGTGCGGCGGCGGTGATCCTCGTCCACAATCATCCGAGCGGCGATCCGGCACCGTCGCCCGACGACCGGACGGTGACGGAACAATTGGTGGCGGCAGGGCGTCTACTCGATATCCCAGTGCACGACCACGTGATCATCGGTCGAGGACGCTACACGAGCTTCGCGGAGGCGGGACTGTTGTGACGGCGGCGAGCCCTTCGCTCGTACACGAGCTGATGCCAGGATGGCGCGAGAACGAGCATCCGTTGCACGAGAAGCTCGATCGCGACTTGCTCGTGCGTGCCTATCGGTTCAGCGAGCAGGCGCATCGCGGCCAACTCCGCAACTCGGGTGATCCCTACATCACCCACTCGGTCGAAGTCGCCAAGATCCTCGCCGACCTCCAACTCGACTCGATCACCGTCGCCAGCGGTCTGCTCCACGACGTCATCGAGGATACGCGGCTCACGCTCGCCGACGTCGAAGCCGAGTTCGGCAAGGAGATCGCGGCGATCGTCGACGGGCTGACGAAGATCGCCAAGCTGCCGACCGGCGGATCGACGCAGGAGCGTCAGGTCGAGAGCTACCGCAAGCTGCTGCTGTCGATCGCCAAGGACGCGCGAGTCATCATCGTCAAGCTCGCCGACCGGCTGCACAACATGCGCACGCTCGACTGGCTCCCCGCCGACAAGCGCCGGCGCATTGCCCAGGAAACGCGCGACCTGTACGCGCCGCTCGCGCATCGCTTCGGTATGGCGAAGCTCCGCTGGGAGCTCGAGGACCTGGCGTTCAAACATCTCGAAACAGAGGAGTACAAAGCGCTCGCCAAGAAAGTCGCGCAGAAACGCGGCGAGCGCGAGGCGCTCATCCGTCAGATGGGCGATCCGCTCATCGCGCGGCTGGCGGAGGCCGGGATCAAGGAGGTGGAAGTCACCGGCCGGCCAAAGCATTTGTGGTCGATCTACAAAAAGATGAAGCAGCGCGAAAAGCCGTACGAGGAGATCTACGACCTGCTGGCGATTCGCGTGCTCGTCAACACGGTGCCCGACTGCTATCACGCCCTCGGCGTCATCCACGACGGCTGGACGCCGGTACAGGAACGCATCAAGGATTACATCGCGCAGCCCAAGTCGAACGGATATCAGTCGCTGCACACCACGGTGTTCGGCCCTGGGCGCCAGCTGTACGAGGTACAGATCCGCACCCGCGACATGCACCGCACGGCCGACTACGGCATCGCGGCGCACTGGCGCTACAAGGAGGACGCCAAGAGCGACGAGCTCGATCGCCATCTGTCGTGGTTCCGCCAGGTGCTCGAGCTGCAGATGGACGCCAAGACGCCCGACGAGTTCCTGGAGTTCCTCAAGCTCGACTTGTACCAGGACGAGATCTTCGTCTTCACGCCCACGGGTGACGTCATCCAGTTGCCCAAGGGCGCGACGCCGATCGATTTCGCCTTCGCCGTGCACACCGAAATCGGCCTCCATTGCGCCGGCGCGCGCGTGAATGGCCGAATCGCACCCCTGTCACGGGCACTGCGCAACTCGGAGACGGTCGAGATCATCACCTCCAATACCGCTAGGCCGACGCGCGACTGGCTCGCGCACGTTCGCACGGGCCGCGCGCGTCACAAGATCCGCCAGGTCCTCAAGCGCGAAGCGCAGTCGTCGGCCGAAAAGCTCGGCCAGGAAATGCTCGAGCGCGAGACCAAGCGCCGCCGCCTCGGCAAGATCGACGACGATCAGATGGATCGCGCGGCGCGCGCGCTCAGCCTCACCGACGCGACGCACCTGCTCGCCTCGATCGGACAGGGCGACGTCAACGTGACGCTCGCGCTCAAGCACCTGTTTCCTGACTCATCGGAAACAGAGGCGCCGAAGCCGAACGTCTTCGAGCGGTTCGTCGATCGCGTGCGCGGCACGAAAGGCGTTCGCATCCAGGGTGTCGACGGCCTCATGGTGCGCTATGCGCAGTGCTGCCAGCCCGTCCCCGGCGATCCGGTCGTCGGCTACGTGACGCGCGGCCGGGGCGTCAGCATCCATCGCGGCGACTGCCCGAACTTGCTGCTCCTGGCGCACGAACCGGAGCGGCGGCTCGAGATCGACTGGCAGGAAGCGCAGGGCGAGCGGTTCGTCGTGCGGCTCGCGCTGGAGGGTAATGACCGGCGCGGGCTCTACGCCGACGTCGCTGCCGCGGTCAGCTCGACGGGCACCGACATCAAGAGCATGGATCTGCGCAGCACCGACGGGCGCACGATCGGCTCGATCCTCGTCGAGGTCGAGAACCTCGCCCACCTCGAGAAGATCATCCGCGCCTCGCGGCGCGTGAAAGGCATCACCGACGTCGCGCGGCGGGAGCGGCTGACGACGGAGTAGCCGGGGCCGCCGCCCCTCAACGCAGGCGTTGGGGCGGCGTGCGATCGATTCGGGAAAGGACGGCGGTCGTGGTCATTCGGGCAGCCGAGGCATACCGCGAGAGACCCGAACAAATCCCGAGACAGGTGTTATATTGCGCTGATGTCGCGTGCCGATTTCGATCTCCAGGCGCCATTCCAGCCCGCGGGTGACCAGCCAAAGGCCATCGCCGAGCTCACGGCGGGGCTGGAGCGTGGCGACCGGTTTCAGACGCTGCTGGGCGTCACCGGATCGGGCAAGACGATGACCGTCGCCAACGTCATCAAGGCCCACCGCCGCCCGACGCTTGTCCTCTCGCACAACAAAACGCTCGCCGCACAGCTCTACGGGGAGCTCAAGAGCTTCTTCCCGCACAACGCGGTCGAGTACTTCATCTCGTACTACGACTACTACCAGCCGGAGGCGTACGTCCCGACGACCGACACGTACATCGAGAAGGACGCGTCGATCAACGAGGACATTGATCGGCTGCGCCTGCGTGCGACGTCGAGCCTGATGGAACGCGAGGACGTCGTGATCGTTGCCACAGTGTCGGCGATCTACGGCCTGGGCGACCCGGTGTCGTATCGCGAGCAGATGGTCACGCTCACGCGCGGCCAGACGGTCGAGCGCGATGACATCCTGCGTGCGCTGGTGAAGATCCAGTACAATCGGAACGACGTCGCGTTCGATCGAGGCACCTTCCGGGTACGCGGCGACACGGTCGAGATCTTCCCCGCGTACGAGGAGCAGGGCGTTCGCGTGGAGATGTGGGGGAACGAGATCGAGCGGATCTCCAAGATCGACGTGCTCACGGGCGAGACGATCGCCGTCCTCGAACGCGCGGCGATCTATCCCGCGAAGCACTTCGTCACCCAGCGGCCAACCCTCGAGCGCGCGGTCAAGCTGATCCGCGCCGAGCTGGCCGACCGTCTTGCCGAACTGCGCGCGGCCGGCAAGCTGCTCGAGGCGCAGCGGCTCGAATCGCGCACCAATTTCGACGTCGAGATGATGCTCGAGATCGGGACCTGCGCCGGCATCGAGAACTACTCCCGCCATCTCGCGGGCCGCGAGGCCGGCGAGCGACCGGCCTGCCTGTTCGACTACTTCCCAGAGGACTTTCTCGTCGTCGTTGACGAGTCGCACGTCACGCTGCCGCAGATCGGCGGCATGTTCAACGGCGATCGCGCGCGCAAGCTCACGCTCGTCGAGTACGGATTCCGTCTGCCGAGCGCGCTCGACAACCGGCCGCTGATGTTCGACGAGTTTCTCGCCCTCACACCGCGCGCCATCTTCGTTTCGGCCACGCCCGCCGAGCTCGAGCTACGGCTGTCCGAGGGCATCGTCGTGGAGCAGATCATTCGGCCCACGGGCCTCGTCGACCCCGAGATCGACGTGCGGTCGGTGCGGGGCCAGGTGGACGATCTGCTCAACGAGATTCGCCTGCGCGAACGCCGCGGCGAGCGCGTGCTCGTCACGACGCTGACCAAGCGCATGGCGGAGGATCTGACCGACTACCTGCAGCAGGTCGGCGTTCGTGTCCGGTACATGCACTCCGACATCGACGCGATCGAACGCATGGAGATCGTGCGCGGCCTGCGACTCGGCGACTTCGACGTGCTCGTCGGCATCAACCTGCTCCGTGAAGGCCTCGATCTCCCCGAAGTGTCGCTGGTCGCCATCCTCGACGCGGACCAGGAAGGCTTTCTGCGCAGCGACCGTTCGCTCATCCAGACCGTGGGCCGAGCCGCGCGCAACGTGCACGGCCGCGCCATCTTCTACGCCGATCGCATCACCGGCTCCATGGCTCGCTGCATCGAGGAAACGAACCGACGCCGCGAGCTTCAGGTAGCGTACAACGCGGAGCACGGCGTTACGCCGACGACGGTGAGCAAGAGCGTCGATCAGGTCCGCTTCATCACGCGCGTCGCCGATGCGCGCACGGAGCGTGAGGACAAGCGGGTCGCCGAGCCGGCTCGCGGCTACGCGGTCATGGAGATGGAGTCGCTCGAGAAGATGCTCGAGCAGCAGATGCGCGATGCGGCGGCCGCCATGGACTTCGAGCTCGCGGCGCAGTTGCGCGATCAGCTCTTCGAGGTTCGCGCGCGGCGCGATACCGAAAGCTCCAAGCGAATTCCCGCGGGCGCGGCGCGCGCGCGGTAGCATGTCGCACGCGCCCATCATTCCGCCGCTGGCGGCGCACGGCCGGCTCGCCTGCACGGAGGCCGAGCTCGTCGCGTGGGGCGAGGCGCTCGGACGCGCCGTCACGCCGCCCCTCGTCGTGACGATCTCGGGCGAGCTCGGGGCGGGGAAGACGACACTCGTCAAAGCCATCTGCCGCGGCTACGGCGTCAGCGAGGAAGTCACCAGCCCCACCTTCGCGCTCGTCCATCAATACGCCGGCGAGCGATCGACGGTCTACCACGTGGACCTGTATCGCGTGAACGACCCACGCGAGCTGACGAATCTCGGCTGGGACGAGATGATGGCCGAGGACGCGCTCGTGCTGATCGAGTGGCCGGAACGCGCCGGTGATCGGCTGCCGCGAGTCCATGTGCCGATCAGTCTCCAGCACCTGCCCAATGAGCCGGGCCGCCGGCTTCTCTACGCGGGCGGGCACGTATGATCACGCTCGCGATCGACGCGTCGACATACGACGGTGACGCGGCGCTGCTCGACGGCGAGCGGGTGGTCGCCGAAGGGCACACGGCGATGAAGCGGGCCGACCGCGAGACGCTCATGCCGCTGGTCGGCGATGTGCTCGCGCAGGCGGGCATCGCCGCGCGGGAAATCGAGCGCGTGGTGTGCGGCGCGGGTCCGGGAAGCTTCACGAGCCTGCGAATCGCAGGCAGCATCGCGAAAGGGCTCGCGTTCGGATTGGGCACGCCGCTGTTCGCGGTGCCGTCGCTCGCGCTCCTCGCGGGCGGAGCGGCGCTCGTTCCAGGACGTTACGTCTCAGTCCTCGACGCGCTCCGCGGGGAACTGTACGTCGGACTGTACGACGTCGACGCTCGTGGCGACGTGACTGAGATCGAACCCGCGCGGCTCATTCAGGCAGCCGATCTCGATCGCCTGGCCGCCGAGAGCGAAGCCCGCGTCGTGACGCCGCTCCATCTCGATGGCGCGATTCGCGCGCGGCCCGCCGCGAGGGCGGTCGTTCATCTCATCCGCTGGATCGAACGCCACGGCGGTCCAGTCGACGTCGCGTCGTGGGAGCCATCGTACGGCCGTCTCGCCGAAGCGCAGGTTCGCTGGGAATCCGCGCATGGCAAGCCGCTTCCGGCCAGATGAAGGAGGTCGTCGTGCAACCCGCGCGACTCGTCGACGTGCCCGCCGTTGTCGAGATCGAGCGTGCGGTGTTCAGCGATCCGTGGTCTGCGCAGTCGTTTCGCGAAGCACTGGGGCACCCGGCCGTGTACTTCTCATGCGCCCGCCGTGACGAAGCCGAGCTGCTCGGTTATGTTGTGGCCTGGTTCGTCGCCGACGAGGGCGAGATCGCGAATCTCGCCGTTTGCCGGCCGGCATGGGGGCTAGGTATTGGACGCGCGCTGCTCGACGCGGCGTTGACGGAAGCCGCCTCGCGCGGCGTGACGGCGGTGTACCTGGAGGTGCGCGAGTCGAATGCACGCGCTCGACAGCTCTACCAGTCGAGCAAGTTCGAGGAGGTGGGTCGGCGGCGAGGCTACTATCGGCGTCCGGTAGAAGACGCGATCGTGCTGCGGCGCACGTTGGACGGGCCGAATAAGACGGAAGGTGAGCTTTGCAACACAACACGTTGATGTGCGGGAATTTGCTTGCGCATCAACAAGGACTGGATCATACCGTGAGCGGCGAGGTCATGTACACTCTCGCCAGGAGGAATCTGTGAGCCGTAGCCTGAACAAAGTCCTGTTGATCGGTAACCTCGGCAATGACCCCGAGGTTCGCTCGACCACCGGCGGCAATCGGGTCGCCACGTTTTCACTCGCCACTAGTCGGTCGTGGAACGACGCGTCCGGATCGAAACAGGAAAAGACCGAGTGGCATCGGTGCGTGGTGTGGAACACCAAGACGTCGCAGCTCGCCGACATCGTCGAGCGGTACGTCAAAAAGGGCGACAAGCTCTACGTCGAGGGGCGGATCGAGTACCGGCAGTGGCAGGACAAGGACGGACAGACGCGCTACAGCACCGAGATCAACGTTCGCGAATTGATCATGCTCGGCGGCGGCAAGGGCGCATCGGGCGATTTCGAAGGCGGTGAGTCGCGGCGTTCCGCGGCGACAGCACCCAAGGCAAAGGCCGCGGCGGGCGGCGAGGATTTCGAGGATTTTCCAAACGCCCTGGCGGACGAAGACGACGATTTGCCCTTCTAACGCTGCCTCGCGCACTGCGCGGACCCGACGTGCGTCACACGTTGGGTCCGCGTCAATTTTTTGAACTGTCCAGACCGTTTCCATCCAGGCCGCCGGATCGTCAACGGCCAGAGGTGGCGCACACCGCCACCCGAGTGATGCTCGTTCTCACGAAACTCGCCTGGAGTTGATGCCATGCTCGTGCGGCCCGCCCGTTTTCGGTCACCCGGAGCGATCCTGCGCGCCGTCGGTGTGTTGTCGATCGCCCTCGGCGCGGCCCTTCCGGACCGCCTGATCGCTCAGGAACAGCAGCCGGCCGTCGCGCCCAAGACGCACACCGTCAAGCGCGGGGACACGCTGTGGGATATCGCCCATAGCTACCTCGGCGACCCGTTCCTGTGGCCCGAGATCTACCGCCTGAACACGGATGTCATCGAGGATCCGCACTGGATCTACCCAGGCGAAGTCCTGAAGCTTCCTGGCGCGAAAGAGAAGGTGATCGCCGTCACACCGCCAGTCGACACCACGCCCAAGATCGCGACGCCTGTCGTGACGCCGGCGCCGGTCGACACGGCTCGCAAGGAGCTGGCGCAGGCGCGCCTCACCGCCGTGCGCACGAACGAATACATCGCCGCGCCCTGGGTCGATCAACTGGGCGGGCCGAAAGGCTCCGGCTACATCGTCGAGAGCGCGGAGATTCCGGGTATCGCTTCGGCCGATCGTTCGCGCATGAAGCTCCACGACCGTGTGTTCGTCGCGGCGCCGAGCGGTGACCAGGCGGCAGGTGGCCGCGCGTTGTACCTGACCTACCGCCTTGGACCCTTCATCGAAGAGTTCGGCCAGATGGTCGTCCCGACCGGTATCATCGAAGTCGCTCGTCCGGCGCAACCCGGCGAAGCGGCAGTGGGCCGCGTCGTGAAGATGTTCGGCGAAGTGCTGCAGGGTCAGCGCATGATTCCGCTCGACAGCAGCGCGGCGCTCGCCACGGGCCGGCCGAACCCAGTCACGAACGGCACGAGGGGTCACGTGCGCTGGATCCTCAACGAGCCCGTGCTGCCGAGTTTGCAGAGCTACGTGGCACTCGATCTGTCCGGGCGCGACGTGACGACCGGCGATCAGATCGAGCTGTACCAGCCTCGCCAAGGGCCGAACGAGACGCGTGACATCACGCTTCCCGAGATCTACATCGGACGTGCCCAGGTGCTCCGCGTGACTTCGTACGGCGCGACGGCAATCGTCACGGCGCAGGAACAGCCCAAGATTCAGGAAGGCACAGCGGTTCGCGTAGCCGCCAAGATGCCGTAAGCTCCTGCGTGGCAGTAAATTTGGGCGACCGCAATGATCGCGATCGCCCAGTTTCTCGCCATCTCGTGCTACCTCGGCGCCGCGGCTCTGGCCGCGGTGCCGTTCGCGCGTCCGGTCAAGGCACCGGTGCGAGGGGTGATCGTCGCGCTGAGCCTCGGCGTCGCCGCGCACGCCACTGGTCTCCTGGTCTTTGCCATTCAGTCGAGCGCCGTCCCGCTCACCGGGCTGGGGCCCTCGCTGTCCTTTGCAGGCGCCGTCCTGGCGTTCACACTGCTCGTGGTCGAGCTGCTCGCCCGCGACGTGAGCCTTACACTCGTCGCCGCGCCCCTGGCCGCGATCCCGACCATCTGCGCCAACGTGATCGGCATGACGCCCGGCATGGCGGCGGAAGGCGTTCGCGGCGCATGGCTCTTCGCGCACATTACCCTGAGCTTCGTCGGCATCGCCGCATTCGCGACCGCGGCCGCCGCGGGCACGATGTATCTCGTCCAGCGGCGTGAGCTCAAGTCACGGCGCTTCGGCGCACTGTTCCGCTTTTTCCCTCCGCTGGCGACGCTCGACCGGGTCAATCACCTCGCCGCGATCGCCGGCTGGCTCGGTCTGACGCTCGGCGTCGTCCTGGCGGGCACCTATTCGGTGGCCTACCACGAGCTCAATCTGCCGCAACTCGTTTGGGGCGGCGGGGCGTGGCTGGCTGTCACGTGGATCGCGATCGGACGGATGGCGAGGGGGTGGCAGGCGCAGCGCGCGGCAAAGTACTCGAGCGCGGCATTCGTCGCCGTGCTGGTGCTCTACGTCGCCTTTCGCGTAGCCGGCCCCGGTACGGGGCAGTTCCTGTGACGCTGGTCAGATGAGCGCGTATCCGCTGGTGCTCGACGGCTCGGCTATCTCGGCGCTCGTGGTTGGCGGCGGTCGCGTGGCATCGCGCAAGGCCGCCTCGCTCGTCGAGGCCGGGGCGGACGTCCATGTGGTGTCACCACGCGTCGATCCCGCGCTCGAGGAGCTCGTGTCGAGCGGCACGGCGCTTCGCATCACAAAGGCGGCGTACACGGCTGACCACGTCGGCGACGCGCTGCTGGTCGTCGCGGCCACGGATGATGCATCGCTCAATGCGCGAATCGCCGCCGACGCGCGGGCGCTAGGGCGTCTCGTGAATGTCGTCGACGCTCCCGAGCTGGGGAACTGCATCACGCCGGCCGTGCATCGCGCGGGGGATCTCGTCGTCGCGGTGAGCGCCGGCGGCGTGCCCGGGGCCGCCGTTCGCATCCGCGACTCCATCGCGCGCCTGTTCGGCGCGCGCTACGCGGAAGCGGTTCGCGAGCTCGCGGCACTGCGTCGCACGCTCCTCGACGAAGGCCGCCGGGACCGATGGCACGAGGCGGCGAGCTCCCTCGTGGCACCTGATTTCTGCGAGCAGATCGAGTCGGGACGACTCGCCGAGAGGATCGCCGAATGGCGCTGACCCTCGTCGGCGTCAGCTACCGCGGCGCGCCGCTGGAGTTTCGCGAGCGGCTCGCCTATCGGTCGACCGAAGTGCCCGTGACGCTCGACGAGCTGAGAGCTGTCGACGGAGTTCGTGAAGCGGTGCTTCTGTCGACGTGCAATCGCACGGAGCTGTACGTCTCGGCCGACGACGCGGATCCTGTCCCCGTGGTCTGGGAGGCCTGGTCGCATCGGGTCGGCGGCGACGCATCCGGCTACGGCTACGTCAGGCACGACCGCGACGTCGTCACGCATCTTTTCCGCGTCGCCAGCGGGTTGGACTCGATGATCCTGGGCGAGGCGCAGATCCACGGCCAGGTGCGCGACGCCTGGGAGATGTGTCGCGCGCAGTCCGGTCCGGTGCTCAATCGTCTCTTCCAGACGTCGCTGTCCGTGGCCGGCCGGGTGCGGAACGAGACGTCGATCGCGCGTGGGGCGGCGTCGGTCAGCTCGGCCGCCGTGCAGCTGGCCAAGCAGATCTTCGGATCGCTCGCGGGAAAGCGAGCGATGGTGCTCGGCGCCGGCGAGATGGCCGAACTGGCGCTGGAGTGCCTCGCCGACCAGGGCGTTCGAGCGGCGATCGTCGCGAATCGCACCTTCGAGCGCGCGACCGAACTTGCCGCTCGCTATGACGCGGTCGCGATGCACTACGATGAGTGCTGGAACGCGCTGGGCGACGTCGACGTGCTCCTCTGCTCGACGGCCGCGCCGCGCGCGATCGTGTTCACGGAGCATGTGCGTCCGGCGCTCGCCGCCCGCGGTGATCGTCCGCTGTGCATTCTCGACATCGCACTGCCACGCGACGTGGACAACGCGGTTGGCGAGCTCGACAACGTCTTCCTGTACAATCTTGATGACCTTCACGCTGTCGTGTCGTCGAACATCGAACGCCGGCGTGCCGACGTGCCGACAGCCGAGGACCTGATCGCCAGTGAGACAGCTCGGTACTGGGATTGGCTCGCCGGTCTCGCGGCCGTGCCGGTGTTGACCGAGATGCGGGCGCAGATGGAAGCCGTGCGTGCACGCGAGGTCGCCGAAGCACTGCGGCGGCTGCCGGCGCTGCCGGAGGCCGAGCGGGCCGTCGTCGAGGAACTTTCAAGAGCACTCATGAACAAATTCCTGCACGAGCCCACGGTGCGACTGCGCGCCGCCGCCGCGAATGGCCGAGGCCTCGGCGTCGTCGATGCCGTCCGCTACCTGTTCGGACTCGAGCGGCCGTCGTCTGCCGAGCACGCCGCCGCCAAGCCGACGACGCGTCGCTCGAGTGGATCGCGCGAATGACGCGGCGCGTACTGATCTCCGGCGGCGCCGGTTTCATCGGATCGCACGTCGCCGATCGATTTCTCGACGAGGGATGGACCGTCGAGATCATCGACGATCTGTCGAGCGGGAAACGCGACAACGTGTCCTCGCCGGCGCTCCTCCACGTGGTGGACGTCCGGTCGCCGGACGCCGCGCTCATCGTCGAGCAAGGCGGCTTCGACGCCGTCGTCCACCTGGCGGCGCAAATGGACGTGCGCCGCAGCGTTGCCGATCCCAAACTCGACGCGAGCATCAACGTCCTCGGCACGCTCAATCTCGTGGAGGCGCTGCGACGCACCAGCCACGCGACTCGGACACGCTTCGTGTTCACGTCGACGGGCGGCGCGTTGTACGGCGATCTCGCGACGCCGCCGAACGCCGAGTCCACGCCCAAGGAGCCGGACTCGCCGTACGGAATCGACAAGCTGGCCGCGGAACATTTTCTCGCATACTACGCGCGCGTCCACGGCCTGGACACGGCGACCGTTCGGTTCGCGAACGTGTACGGGCCCCGACAGGACCCCACAGGGGAAGCCGGGGTCGTCGCGATCTTCTGCCAGCGACTCCTCGAGGGCCGGCCGCTCACCGTGTTCGGCGACGGTATGCAGACGCGCGACTACGTCCACGTCAGCGACGCCGCCAATGCGGCCTTTCGGGCCGCTACCGCGCCGCTGCCCGCCGCCGGCGGCATCGACGCGCGCGCCTTCAACATCGGGACGGGCATCCCGACGTCGGTCGTCGTGCTCGCGAACACACTCAAGGCCGTCACCGGCATCGATGTGCCGGTCGAGTTCGCGCCCAAGCGCGCCGGCGAACAACAACATTCATTTCTGACGATCACGAAAGCGCGCGCGGCGCTCGCGTGGTCGCCACGCGTCACGTTGCGCGACGGGCTCGCCAACACGTTCACCTGGTTCTCCAGCCGCGCCGACGTCACACTCACCTCCCGCTCCTGATCCGCCACCGTGACAATCGTTCCGCATCTTCTCCAGGCGTCGCGCGGCGCTGTCCCCGCGACACCGGTCGACCTGGTGCTCAGCGCAACGCCCGTGACGCAGTTCGTGTTGATCGTGCTCGCGTTTCTGTCGCTCCTGAGCTGGTCGATCATGTTCGGCGTGTGGCGATCGCTGGCGCGCGCGAGCAAAGCCGCCGAGCGATTCTGGCAGGAGTTCGAGCAGACGCCCCGGCTCGACGATGCTGGCGCGCTCGCCAAGCGCGCCAAGCCGAGCGCGCTGCCGCGCCTCTTCATGCGCGCGATGCACTTCGTGTCCGACGCGCGGGTTGCCAATCAACAAGTGCGTGAGCGATCGACGCCGGCCGCTGGCGACACGCCGCCCGACGCGACGCTGAGCGGCTCGCAGATCGAAACGCTGAACCTGCTGCTCGATACGCAGGCGTCCGACGAGCGGGATCGTCTTGGGCGGTTTCTCCCCTGGCTGGCGACCATCGGCTCCGTGAGTCCGCTCATCGGACTGCTCGGCACGGTGCTCGGCGTCATCGAGGCCTTTCTCGGCATCGCGTCGAAGGGTTCAGGCAACCTGTCCGCGGTCGCACCCGGTGTCGGTGAGGCGCTCACGGCGACCGCCGCGGCGCTCGCCGTCGCGATTCCGGCTACGTTCGGCTACAACATCTTCGCGAGCCGGCTCAATCGATTCGACGGTCGGCTGGAGCGCTTCAGCACCGCGGTGATCGCGCTCCTCGTGCGCGAGGGAAAGATCTGAGATGCGGCGTCACCGCCGGCGTCATCGGTACGAGCTCAACGCTGACGTGAACGTCGTGAGCCTGATCGACGTGATGCTGTTGCTGCTCGTCATCTTCATGATCACGGCGCCCATGATGCAGGGCGGCGTCGACATCACCCTGCCTTCGGCCGAGTCGCGGCCGCTCGAGTCCAAGGACGGGCTTGGCATCACGGTGAACAGTCGCGGGGAGATTTACGTCGAAGACACCCGCTACAATCTCAAGGAGTTCAAGGTCGTCTTTCCGAGCATGAAGAACCGAACGCGAGCCGGTGTGTATCTCCGGGCAGACCGCAACGTCGGGTATGGAATCGTCGCGCAACTCCTGGCCATCATGAGCGCACAGGGCGTCACGAACGTCGGGCTCGTCACTGAGCCGGAGGAGATCAGATAGCCGTGAGCGCGGTGGCGGTGGAACCGCGTCTCACCGGCGGCATCTTCGCTTCCGTGCTGCTGCACGGCGGCCTGGTTGCGGCGTTCTTCTTCTTGCGCCCACCGCCGCCGCCGCCGTCACCGCCGCTCTACCAGGTGCATTTGCTGGCGGCGCCGCCCGGCGCTCCGGCCGTGGGCGTCGTGCAGGAACAGCCGCAGCCTGCGCCGGAGAAGCCGGTTCCGCCAACTCCGACGAAAGCCACTCCCACGCGACCCACTCCCGCGCCGCCGAAAGCCAAGGTGAAGCCGGCGCCGCAGGTGAAAGCGGCGACGCAGACTCCGACGCCGGTGAAGGCGACGGCGAAGCCCGACGCCCCGCAGCCGGTGGCAGGCGGCGGTCCGACCGGCGGAAAAGGCGCCGACGTTGCGAACGTCGACACACCGGGCATCGAGTTTCCATACCCGGGCTATACGAACAACATCGTCCGGCAGCTGATCATCTATCTCGGCCGCACCGCGTCGCGGGACACGGCCGTGGTCCGATTCGTCATTCGCCGCGACGGCAGCGTCGATCCGGAGAGCATTCGTCTCATTGCCGGCTCGAACTACTCGTTCAGCCAGAAGGCGCTGGGCGCGGTGGAAGCCGCCGCGGACGCGAAGGTATTCGGAGCACTTCCGGCGGGCTTTCGCGAAGACATCCTTCCTGTGACGTTCCGATTCACCCCAATGCTCTTCCGATGACGCGTTTCACTCGCACAATGCTGATTGCCGTGACGGCGGTCACCGCGGTCGCTCCGCGGCTCGCCACCGCCCAGGACACGACGTTCAAGGGGATCACGCTCGTCGGCGCATACGATCCGACGCGCGACAAAATCTCCGTCGTCGTTCTGCCGGTGTCGGGCGCGTACGGCGATTCCGTCCGCGCGATTGTGCAGCGCGATCTCGACTACAGCGATCGCTTCAACGTGATCGCGATCGACAGCGCGGACCCTTCCGCGCTGCGCGGCACGGGAACGGCCGCACGGCTCAACTACCAGCTGTTCGCACGGCTCGGGGCGGCTGGCATCGTGCAGATCACGCCGGCGGGAGCCGGATTGCACGTCGCGCTCCACGACGTGGCACGCTCGCAGGTGGTGAACATCGCCGACTTTCCTCTGCCGGCAGCGGGTCTCAATCGCGATTGGCGCATGGCCGTTCACCGCGCGTCGGACGAAATCACGCGATGGATGACGGGTCAGCGCGGCATCGCGGCCACGCGCATCGCGTATCTTCGCGGGCGCGCCTCGATGCGGATCATCGACAGCGACGGCGCCGACGAGATCACCGTGCCAACGGACTCCAATCCGGTGTCGCCGGCCTGGAATCCGAGCGGCACGATGCTCGTCTACTCGACGTATGGCTCCGTCGGTTCGCGGCTCGTCCTGATCGACCTCGCGAACGGTCGGTCGCGAACGCTCGCGGCGGCGCCGCGAAACTCGCAATACATCACACCGGAGTTCACGCCCGATGGGAGCTCGCTGCTGTTCGCACGGTCTGGCGAGGAAGGCTCCGACATCTATTCCATCGGGCTTGCGGGGAACGAGGCGCCGCGGCGGCTGACGGTAGGGCGCGGCGCGATCAACACGAATCCGACGCCGAGCCCAAATGGCCGGCGCATCGTCTATGTGAGCAACGTGTTAGGTCGACCTGAGCTATATATTATGGACTCCGATGGAACCAACGCGGATGTTCTGACCAACTACGACTTCAGCGAGAACAACTACCGATCCGACCCCGACTGGTCGCCTGATGGTCGTTTGATTGCCTACCAGGAGCGGCTCGGCGGCCGATTCCAGATCCGCACGATTCGCGCGTCGGGCGGCACGCCAAAGCAGCTGACCAGCGAGGGAGACAACGAGCAGCCGTCATGGGCCCCCGACGCACGCCATCTCGTCTTCACTTCGACTCGCACGGGCGTGCGGCAGCTCTGGATCATGGACACGGAATCCTCGCGGGTCCGGCAGCTCACGAAGTCGCCGGGCGCGCGGCTCGCCGCCTGGTCGGGACGACTGACGGAAGGAGGGCAGTAAACAAGAACCTGTAATGTCCGTTCCTTAATGAAAGCATCCACCCATATACTCCGAGAGACCCGACATGAACCACGTTCGACGGATCGCAGGGCTGACGACGGCGATGCTGTCCGTACTGATGGTCGATGCCTGTCACAAGAAGCCCGCGCCGGCACCGGTGCCCGCCACACAACCGCCGAACGCGGACAGCATTCGGCGTGCGCAGGAAGAGGCCGCGCGCCGCGCGGCGGAAGAGGCGGCACGCCGCCGTGCGGCCGACAGCGCCGCCGCCGCCGAAGCCGCGGCCCGCGACGCCGCAGCCAAGGCGGCCGGACTTCGCACGACGTTGACGCAGATGGTGCACTTCGAGTTCGATCAGTCGGATCTCCGTGCCGAAGACCGAGCCATTCTCGACGCGAAAGTGCCGATCATGCAGGCCAATTCGAACGTCACGATCCGAATCTCGGGCCACGCCGACGAGCGGGGCTCGGACGAATACAACCTCGCGCTCGGCCAGCGGCGCGCCGCGGCGGTGAAGCAGTATCTGGTGCAGCATGGCATCGCTGATTCGCGAATCGAGACCGTGAGCTACGGAGAGGAGCGTCCCATCGCGCAGGGCTCGGACGAAGGTGCGTACGCGCAGAATCGCCGCGCCGAGTTCGAGATCACGGCGGGTCCGCAGACGCTCCGCGCACCATGACGTCCTGGCGGAGCGTCGCCTTCATCGCGGCGGTCGTGCTCATGAGCACGACCGGCTGCCTCGCGTCCAAGGGCGACATCCGGCTGCTCCAGGACGAGCTGCGCGTCACTCGCACGCAGGTAGCCACGGGAGATTCGGCGATCCTGCGCGCGGACGCCGCTCGACAGGCGCAGCTAGCCGCGCTTGCCGGTACGCTCAACAGCGTGAACGATTCTTTGCGCGTGCTTACGGCGCGATTCGCGATGTTTCAGGCGAACTCGATTGGTGAGTTCGACGCGATGGGCAAGCAGATCGTACAGCTCCAGGCGCTGCTCGGTCAAACCACGCGCAACATGCAGGAGGCGCGCGCCCAGCTCGAGGCCTTGCGCGAGCAGGGAAGTGCTCCGGTATCGGTGCCCAACCCGGCGCCCGGCGCCGGCGGGACGGACACGACGCAGCGCGGGGCGGCTGCCGGACCTGGCCCGGGGACGCTGTTCACGACGGCCATCGAAGCGTTTCGAAATGGCAGCTATCGAACGGCCCGAACGGGGTTTGAGGAGCTCGTCCGTACCTACCCGGATTATGAACAGACTCCGCGCGCGCAGGTGTACATTGGAGACAGCTACAAGAACGAAGGGAACACCCCTGCCGCCGACTCGGTATACCAGCTCGTTTCGACGAAGTATCCAAAGAGCGCGGACGCGGCGACGGCGCTGTACAAGCACGGGCTCATACTCTGGGACGCCAACAAGCGCGACGAGGCGCGGATCGTCTTCAACCGCCTCATCCGCGAATTCCCAAAGTCGGACGAGGCCGAACTTGCCAAGAGCAAGTTGAATCCACGGGAGTGAGGTCTCCGCAGGAATGCCGATTCCGAGGTCACCGACGGGAGAGATGCCGTTCCTCGATCATCTCGAGGAACTGCGCTGGCGAATCATCTATTCGTTGGCGGCCGTCTTCGTCTGCGTCGGAGTCGGTTTCTTCCTGTCGGTTCGCTACGACGTGGTGGGGCTGCTCGCCAAGCCGATCCTCCCGCTGATTCCGGAGCACAAGCTCGTCTTTCTGCATCCCAGCGCGGGCTTCACGGTCATCCTGAACGCGGCGATGTCGTTCGGGCTCGTGCTCGCGTCGCCCGTCATCATCTACCAGATCTGGGCCTTCCTCGCGCCCGCGCTGCACAAGCACGAACGGCGGATCGGGCTGGGCGTGTTGTTCAGCGGAGTCTTCCTGTTCATCTCGGGCGCGGCGCTGGCGTACTTCGTGGTCGTGCCGCTGGCGTTGCCCTGGTTGTTCGGGTTCGCCGGCCCGTCGCTCGTCCCGCTGATCACGGCGGAAGACTACTTCAGCTTCATCTTCGCGATGGTGCTCACGTTCGGCGTCAGCTTCGAGCTGCCGATCGTGATTCTCGCCCTCGCAGCGCTCGGCATCGTAACGCCGGCGTTTCTGTCGAAGTATCGCCGCCACGCTGTGGTACTGATCATCATCATTGGCGCGTTCCTCACGCCCGGCGATCTGGTCTGGACGACGGTCGCGCTGTCGGTTCCACTGTATATGCTCTACGAGCTGAGCGTCTTCGCGGCCCGTCTGATCTACCGCCGCAGAGAAAAAAAAAGTAAGGCGCTCGAGCCGGCCCACGAGTCCGGAGTGACGGCGTGAGACGTCCGTGGCTCGCGTTGTTGCTGGTGCTCCTCGTTGCGCCGTCTGGTTTCGCACAGATCATCCCGCGCCTTCCGGGCGCGCGCGGCGTCAGTCGCCAGCCTGTCCAGCGAGACACCATTCGCGATTCGACCAAGATCGTGAAGTGGCCGACGCCGGACTCGATCGCGCAGCGGCTGTTGACCAAGCCCGGGTACACGATCACCCGCTACCAGGGCGACACGGCGTACTTCAACGCACTGACCCACGCGCTCGACCTGCTCGCCGCGGGAAAGCAGCGACTCGCCGTGGTCGACCGCGACTCCCAGGTCGTCGTCAGCGACAGCGGCATCTACTACACCGAAACCACTCGCAAAGCGATCACCGGCGGCCACTACGTGCTCACGCCGCCGCCGAGCAGCGGACAGGCCGACATCATTGGTGTCGGTCGCGTGGACTACAACCTCGCGGGGAAATCGGTTCGGGTATCGAATGCGCGGCTGCCGGTGAACAACGGCGAGATGTGGTACATGGACGTCGCGCTCGCGGAGGTCGTGCAGGACAGCGCGAATGGCAAGGCATCACCCACGGTGTACGTGCCGCGCCCGGGGTCGCTGACGAGCTGCAACGATAGCGTGCCCGACTACCGGTTCGTGTTCACCGAGGCAAAACGAACGTCGGGCAACACGATCGTGGCGCGCGATGTCCTGCTGTACATCAGGGACATTCCGGTGATGTGGTTCCCCTTCATCTTCAGCGACACGCGGAGCGGGCGCCACAGCGGAATTCTGCCGCCGCAGTTCGGATTGGGCGACGTGGTGCGCAACAGTCCGACGTATCGACGTAACGTCGAGCACGTGGGCTACTACTGGGCGCTGAGCGACTACTTCGACGTCGCGACGTGGCTCGACTGGCGCAGCTCGGCGGGCGCCACCGAGGGCGATCCCGGCTGGCTCCGCCTCAACTCGGATTTCAACTACAAGTGGCTCAACCGATTCATGGGCGGGCGCGTCGGGTTGTCGCACACCTCGCAGCGGGACGGCCACACCAACACGGCGTTCAGCTGGAACCACACGCAGGAATTCTCGCGCAACAGCCGGCTGAACACGAACGTCAACTACGTCACGAGCACCACGCTGCAGCGGCAGAACACCTTCAACCCGTACACCGCGCTCGCGACCATCGCTTCACAGATCTCGTATCAGACCAAGCTCGGGCCATCGTCGCTCACCCTGGGCGCCACGCGGACGCAATACCCCGGTCGGCAGCAGGTTGACCAGGCCCTCCCGACGATCAGCCTCACGTCGACGCCGATCAAGATCGGCACGGCGTTCAGCTGGACGCCGAGTTTCAGCTACTCGCGCCGCGACGTGCTGCACATGGACCAACCCGGGCTCGGCGCGTACGTGTACAGCACCAACCCGGCGACCGGACGGCGCGACAGCTCGCTCGCCAAGAACCGCGGTTCGTCGAATACATCGATCGATCTCGGGATGCCGCTGCAGATCTTCGGCTGGGACTTCCGCAACACGGTCCGCGTGGTGCAGCAACGTCAGGATTTCCCGCAGCAGTTTCCGATCAACGACCTGCACACCGGCCTCCCCATCGGAACGCGGATCTACGCCGCCACGTACCAGACGGCGATCGACTGGAATCCGGATTTCACGCTGCCGCCGATCGCGCGGAACAAGTTCAACCTGTCCCCGAGTTTCAGCCTGCAGAACGTCGACCCCGGTCCGTTCTGGGTAGCCTCGGAGCGGACCAATGGCCGCTACGTCCACCAGGGCAAGCGCATCGCGCTCGGCCTCTCGGCGTCGCCCACGCTGTTCGGCTTGTTCCCGGGATTCGGGCCGTTCTCGCGCATCCGGCACTCCATCACGCCTTCGCTGACGTACTCCTGGGCGCCGAAGAGCAACGTGAGCGACGAGTACCTGTCGGCCCTCGGACGCACGCGGGCCGGTTCGTTCACCAACCTGGCGCAGAACAACGTCAGCTTCGGTCTCAATCAGCTCTTCCAGGCAAAGGTCCGCTCGAAGAACGACACGAATCCCGACAACACCCAGAAGATCGACCTGCTGGCCATCAACTTCACGCCGATCAGCTACGACTTCGAGCGCGCCAAGGGCCATAAGCCGACGGCCGGACTGACGACGGACACGTGGGGCTACTCGCTGCGATCGGATTTACTTCCCGGCTTCGATTTCTCGAGCCAGTACTCGCTCTTCCTCGGCAGCACGCTGAGCGATACGGCAGAGTTCAAGCCGTATCTCACGAACGTGTCGGCATCGCTTCGCTTCAGCCGCGACCAGAATCCACTCGTCGTGTTCGCGAAGCTGTTCGGGAAGGCCGTGCCCGAGCAGACTCCCGGCGCCGACCAGGTGCGTCGCCCGCCCGATTTGGCCCAGCAGCAGGCGATCGCGGCGCAGCCGGTTGCGGGCAGCGCACGCGGCGGCGATCGCTTCATCGTTCCGCCCACGCAGGGCTGGGCGGCGTCGTTCAGCTTCACGCGTTCGAGCCCGCGCCCACCGAAGCCGGGCAGCAACGTCATCGACTTCGATCCGCGCACGCGATGCGCCGAGATCGCCGGGAACAACCCGCTGCTTTTGGACGCCTGCCTCGCCGCGCAGCGCGCGCAGCCGACGATCGACACACCCGTGGGCTCGGCGACCGCGGGCGGCCCGGCGTACCGCATCCCGGCGACGACGTCGATCAACTCCGACGTGAGCTTCAGCCTCACGCCCAAGTGGGCTGCCCACTGGACGACGACGTATGACCTGGAGCGCCACGAGTTCGCGAGCCACATCGTGCAGCTTCAGCGCGACCTGCACGACTGGCGCGCGATCTTCGGCTTTACGCAATCGCCGAACGGAAACTTTGCGTTCAACTTCACGATCGCGCTCAAAGCCGAGCCGGACCTCAAGTTCGACTACAACCGGACGACGGTGCGGCAGGGCTCGTTCTGATCGCTGTTGTGGTCACAGTCGCGCGACGGCATCGTGAGCGGCAGTACCAATCAAAGTCGCTGGTCGGTTCGTCGCGACACGCCAGCATGGCCGCACCGGTTTCGATCCGTTCCATCCCTCAGATCCGCGTTCCAATCGTTCCGACTCCATCAGCCGCACCGGGCCCTCCCGCACCGACACGCTCTCGCCAGGTCCTGATCCGGCGCGTCGAGCCGACTCGATCCTGAAGCCGACGGCACCGTTCTCAGAATTGGTCAGGCTGTTGTCCACCGCTTTGGACGGCGTTCGTCAAGTCCCCGGTGACAACGTTCGGTCCTTCAATCGCTTACGCGATTCGCCCGGCGCGGCGCGGCGTGTGCCTTGTCGCTCGGCGCAACCCCACCCGGAGCACGTATGCGTTTCGCCCGATTGGTCCTCGCGACGTTGCTGCCGCTCGCCGCGGCCTGCGAAGACATCGTCGGCCCGCCCACCGACCCTGACGCACCGGCGAATCTCACCTATCAGCTCATTCCCAGCGGCGATCCCGCGGCGCCCCTTGCGGTGCTGCTCAGCTGGGACATTCCGCGAAGCGGCCGGGCGACAGCGTTCAATGTCTACGGTCGGACGGGGCCTGGAGGCGCGTGGCAGCTTCGCGCGACGACCACGTCGCCGACGTTCCACGATGCGGGCGTGCCCGATCTCGACTATTACGTGGCGTCGCGCGACGATAATGGGGGCGAGCTTGGCCAGTCGAACGTCGTGTCGATCGACCTGCACACGACGGTCCCCGCGCCGCTGGGGCTGCGAACGATTTCGCTCAACACCGCGATCCAGCTCGTCTGGAGCAGCAACGCAGTCGACGCGTTGCACGGCGCGTTCGATCACTATCGCGTGTACTCGACGACGTACGATGGTGCGCGCGGATTGTGCACCGCCAATTGGGTACTGGAAGGCACCACCGCCTCGGACGGTTTCCTCACCGGCAACCTCGTGAACGGCACGTCGCGGTGCTTCGCGGTGAGCACGGTGACTCGCGACGGTCACGAGAGCCCGTGGAGCGATGCGCGCCTCGATACGCCGCGCTTCGATGCGCGGAACGTGCTCGTCTATTCGAGTACGGCGCGGAGCGACAGCGCGGGTTTCCTGTTCCTCGACGAGACATCGCACGCGCTGGGTGTCGTAGGGGCCGCGTCGCGTACTGATCTCGACTTGATCGTCGAGCGCCACGGCGACGGATCGCTGTGGATCGCACCCGCCCGGAGCGGCTCGACGGCGGCGCTGTACTCGACGCAGCCCGTCATCGAGCTGACGTCGATCGATCGCGCGCCGTCCACGGGGTTTGGTTCGGTCGCGCTCGCGGCTCGGCCGGGCTTCGGCTACGTGTTCAAGCTGCAGAAAGCCGATGGCGTCCACTTCGCCGCGATTCGCGTCGCGTTCATGACGAGCGACTACATCGTGTTCGACTGGGCGTATCAGAGCGCGATCGGCAATCCGGAGCTGTCGCGTACGCCGCTCGAGCAACCTCGCGCGGATTGAGCGATGTGATCACTTGAATTGTCGGTGGGGCCGGCCGACATTCCCGATCATGATCGAAGAGGTCGTGATCGACGGAAATTCATTGACGCTCGAGCAGGTCGCCGCGGTGGCCCGCGACCGGGTTGGCGTTTCCATCGCGCCGTCGGCGCGCGAGCGGGCTCGCCTGGCGCGAGGCGTGGTCGACCGCCTCGTCGCTTCCGGCGCCGTCGTCTACGGGGTCACGACCGGGTTCGGGAAGCTGTCCGAGGTTGCGATCCCGCCCGATCGCCTGGCCGAATTGCAGGTGAATCTCGTGCGCAGCCACTCGGCGGGCGTGGGGGAGCTGCTGCCGGAACGCGAGGTGCGCGCGATGATGCTTCTCCGCGCCAACGTCATCAGCAAAGGCTACTCGGGCGCGCGCATCGAGCTCGCGGCGCTGTTGGTCGACATGCTCAATGCGGGATTGTGCCCGCCGATCCCGGAGCAGGGGAGCGTCGGCGCGAGCGGCGACCTCGCGCCCCTCGCGCACCTGGCAATGTCGCTCATCGGCGAAGGCACGCTGCGCTGCGGCGCGGCGGAAGGGCCGGCGCGCGAGATGCTTCGCGGCGCCGGACTCGAGCCGATGACGCTGGGCACCAAGGAAGGGCTGACGCTCATCAACGGCACCCAGGCGCACACGGCAATCGGCGCGCTGGGGCTCGTGGACGCTCACACGCTGTGGCGAGCAGCGCACGTCGCGGGTGCCATGTCGCTCGAGGCGCTGCTCGGCACACCGGTGGCCTTTGACGAGCGAATCCAGACGGCGCGCGGACAGCTCGGGCAGGCGGCGTCGGCGGCGGTACTGCGCGATCTGCTCTCGGGCAGCGAGATCCGCGAGTCGCACCGGCACGGCGATCCTCGCGTGCAGGATGCATACGCGCTGCGCTGCATGCCGCAGGTGCACGGGCCGGTGCTTGATGCCATGGACTTCGCGGCGGGCGTGATCGGGCGTGAGCTCAACGCCGGAACGGACAATCCGCTCGTGTTCGAGAATGGCGAGTTGCTGAGCGGCGGAAACTTCCACGGCCAGTCTGTCGCGATGGCGCTCGACTTCCTCGCCATCGCGCTCACCAACCTCGCCACGATCTCGGAGCGACGCATCGACCGGTTGTTGAACCCGGATCTCAACCAGGGATTGCCGGCGTTTTTGACGCGCGACGCCGGCGTGAGCTCGGGGTTCATGATGGCCCAGGTGACCGCGGCTTCGCTCGCCAGCGAGTGCAAGGTGCTGTCGCACCCGGCCAGCGTGGACACGATTCCCACTGGCGGAGGCAAGGAGGACGTGGTTCCGATGGCGATGGCGGCGGCCTGGAAGCTGCGGCGCGTCGTGCAGAACGTGCGGTACGTCATCGCGATCGAGCTGATGTGCGCGGCACAGGGAATCGACTACCGCGCGCCGCTCAAGCCGGGCCGCGGCGTCGCGCGCGCGCACGCCGCGATTCGCGCCGTGGTGCCACCGCTCGAGCGCGACCGTCCGTTGTCGAGCGACATCGAACGGCTGGCGCGCGCGATCGCGAGCGACGAGATCTCGTCTCCGGCGATGGTGAGCTGATATGGCTTCGACAATGACCGAATCGACGCGCACGACGCACGGTCCGCGCACGGTGCGAGCGCCTCGCGGCGCGACGATCTCCTGCAAGGGCTGGCAGCAGGAGGCGGCGCTCCGCATGCTGATGAACAATCTCGATCCCGAGGTCGCCGAACGCCCCGATGATCTGGTCGTGTACGGCGGCACCGGCCGCGCGGCGCGAAGCTGGGAGGCGTTCGACGCGATCGTCGATACGCTGCGCCGCCTCGAGAACGACGAGACACTGCTCATTCAGAGCGGCAAGCCGGTCGGGGTGTTTCGCACGCACGCGTCCGCGCCGCGCGTGCTGATCGCCAACAGCAACCTCGTGGGCCGCTGGGCGAACTGGGAGTACTTCCGCGAGCTCGAGCGGGCTGGTCTCATCATGTACGGCCAAATGACCGCCGGCTCGTGGATCTACATCGGATCGCAAGGCATTCTGCAGGGGACGTTCGAGACCTTCGGCGCGGTGGCGCGCACACATTTCAATGGTACGCTCGGCGGCCGCTTCGTGCTCACCGCCGGCCTCGGTGGGATGGGCGGCGCGCAGCCGCTCGCCGCGACGATGAACGACGGCGCCATTCTCGCCGTCGAGGTGGACGAAGCGCGCGTCGACAAGCGGCTCGAGACGGGCTATTGCGATCGCAAGACACACGATCTCGACGAGGCGTTGCGCTGGATCGCCGAGGCGACGTCGGCCAAACGCGCGCTATCGGTGGCCCTCGTCGGAAACGCCGCCGATGTGCTCCCGGAGCTGGTACGGCGCGGCGTCACGCCGGACGTGCTCACCGACCAGACAAGCGCCCACGACACGTTGAACGGCTACGTGCCGCGCGGCATGTCCCTCGCCGAAGCGGTGGCGCTGCGCGCCGCCGATTCGCGCGAGTACGTGCGCCGCGCGAACGCCTCGATCGTCGAGCACGTGGGCGCGATGCTCGCGATGCAGAAGCGCGGTGCCATCTCGTTCGACTATGGCAACAACATCCGAACGGTGGCCCTCGACAACGGCGTCCGGAATGCCTTCGACATTCCCGGGTTCGTGCCCGAGTATGTCCGTCCGCTGTTCTGCGAGGGTAAGGGGCCATTCCGCTGGGTAGCGCTCTCCGGCGACCCCCGCGACCTCGCGCGAACCGACGCACTGGTGCTCGATCTCTTCCCCCACGACGAGCATTTGCGGCGGTGGATCACGATGGCGCGGGAGCGCGTCCATTTTCAGGGACTGCCGGCGCGCATCTGCTGGCTGGGGCAAGGGGAGCGGGCCGCATTCGGCGTGGCGCTCAATGATCTCGTGGCGACCGGGGAAATCTCGGCGCCGATCGTGATCGGGCGTGACCATCTCGACACGGGAAGCGTCGCGTCGCCTTTCCGCGAGACGGAAGCGATGCGCGACGGCAGCGATGCGATCGCCGACTGGCCAATCCTGAACGCGCTGCTGAACACGGCGAGCGGCGCCTCCTGGGTCTCGTTCCACCACGGGGGGGGCGTGGGCATCGGCAACTCGCTCCACGCGGGGCAGGTCATCGTCGCCGACGGCACACCGGAGATGCGCGCGCGTCTCGAGCGCGTCCTGACGAACGATCCCGGTATCGGCGTCGCCCGCCATGCGGACGCGGGCTACGAGACTGCACTGCGCACGGCGCGCGAGCACGGAATCAAGCTGCCGATGCTCGGCGGCCCGACCGCCGGCGAGGAATGAACGTGCACGACTCGCGTCGCTGACCCGGCGCACGCACCGCTGCCGACGAGCCGTCCGCGCCAGTGTTATCGTCCCGATTCAAGCCGTGGCACGTTGCGCTATTCCTCGGCAAGTACGCGTGGCTCACGGCGCGGCGCCGCCCGGTGCTCGTGCACTTCGAGGTTACGTTGCGCTGCAACGCGCATTGCGGCTTTTGCGATTACTGGAAAACCGACCCGGCGGCGCGCGACGCCGAGCTCGCGAGCTACGCCGACGCGGCGCGGTACTTCAACCCGATGCTCGTCACGTTCACCGGCGGCGAGCCGACGATGCGGCGCGATCTCGAGGATCTCGTCGCCCAGGTCGACCGCGCGATCTCGCTCAAGTACGTCACGCTGATCACGCATGGCGCGATGCTCACGGTCGATCGCGCGCGGTCGCTGTGGGATGCCGGCGTCAACCAGTTCAACATCTCGCTCGACTACCTCGACGAGCGGCACGACCGCGCTCGCGGCATTCCGGGACTCACGGCGAAGATTCTGGCCACCGTACCGGCGATGCGCGCGAGCGGCATCGACAACGTGCGCTTCAACACGGTGATCAAGAACGACAATCTGGATCAGGTCGTGGCGGTCGCCGAAACGGCGAGGGCGATCGGCGCCGGGGTGAACTTCAGCGTCTACACCGACGCCAAGAACGGCAATCGCGACTTCCTGATCGGACGCGGTCAGGACGATGCGGTGGACGACGTCGTGCGTCGCCTGCTGGAGTTCAAGCGTCGGCATCGTGGCGTGATCACCAATTCTGATTACTATCTCGAGCAGATCCCGCGTTACCTGCGCGGCGAGATGCGCGAGCCCTGCAGGTCTGGCATTCGCACGATTCACATCGACCCGAGCGGATACGTGAAGCGCTGTCCGGACTTCCCGACGGATTTCCACTGGCGCGACTTCGAGCAGTATCGACCGATCGACTGCAATGCGTGCTACTACGCGTGTCGCGGCGAAGCCCAGGCGCCGCTGCGTCTGTCCCGCATTCGAGACGTGATGGCATGACATCGGCGGACGACGAAGTCCTTGCCGCGGGCGGCGATGAAACCCTCATCTTCGCGAACGCCACGCAGATCGTGACCTGCGCCGGCCCGCCGCGTGCCCGCCGCGGCGCCGAGATGGCTGATGCCGCGGCGGAACACGGCGTCGCCGTCGCCGTGCTGGGCGGCCTCGTCGCCGCGGTGGCGCCGCTCGCCGACCTTCGTCGGACGTACGGTGGCGCGCGCGAGATCGACTGTGGCGGCGGTGTGCTGATGCCCGGACTCGTCGACTCGCACACGCATGGCGTCTTCGGGCGCACGCGGTCCGACGAGCAGGAGCTTCGCGCGGCGGGACTGGACTACATGGAGATCGCGCGCCGCGGCGGCGGAATTCACGCGTCCGTCCGCGACCTGCGCGCCACCGACGAGGAGACGCTGTTCGCGCTCGCGCGCGAGCGGCTGGCGCGGCTCGCCGCCTTTGGCACGACCACCATCGAGGTCAAGTCGGGCTATGGCCTTTCGCTCGACGACGAGCTCAAGATGCTGCGGGTGATCGACCGTCTGCGGCGCGAACTTCCGACCCGCATCGTGCCGACCTTTCTCGGGGCGCACGAGATCCCGCTGGAGTATCGCACCTCGGCAATCACGCGGAGCGCGTACGTCGAGACCGTCGTGAACGACATGATCCCGATGGTGGCGAAGAACGGGCTGGCTCGCTTTGCCGACGTGTTTTGCGATACTGGGGTATACACCGTCGAGGAGAGCCGCACGATTCTCTCGGCCGCCCGTCGCGCCGGTCTCCTCCTCAAGCTGCACGCGGACGAGCTCACGTCGTCGGGCGGCGCGGAGCTGGCAGCGTCGCTGGCGGCGACGTCCGCTGACCACCTCGGCGCGGTTTCCGAGGCGGGGATCAAGGCGCTGGCGCAGAGCTCCACCGTGGCGACGTTGCTTCCGGGAACCATGCTCTTCCTCGGGAAATCGACGCGGGCGCCCGCCAGGCAGCTGATCGAAAGCGGTGTCCCCGTCGCGCTGGCGACCGACTTCAACCCGGGTACGTCGCCCACGCCCAATCTCCCGCTGATCCTGACGCTCGGCGTGAGCCAGCTCCACATGAGCGCCTCGGAAGCAGTGATCGCGGCCACTGTAAACGGGGCAGCGGCGCTCGGTATTGCCGACCACGTTGGCCAGATCGCGCCGGGCTTCGCGGCCGATCTGGCACTGTTTGACGTTCGGGACCTTCGAGACGTCCCATACTGGTACGGCGACAACCGCTGCGTGGCCACGTTCGTTGGCGGCAAACCTTGTCACTCGAGTGACTTAGGCCTATGTTGAGCCTCCATGTTCCCGCGGTCGGGCGTGACCGTTTCTCTCCGCTCGAACCCACCCGATGCTGATGTCCCAGGTCGCAAAGCTGAAGAAGCAGGCCGCTGACTTCGAGCTCAAAAGACAGTTCGACAAAGCGATCGCGGTCTACGTCAAGTTGCTCGAATCGTTCGATCAGCATTCCGCCGAACTCGACGTGGCGCTGTTCAACCGCGTCGGCGACTTGATGCTCCGCCAGGGGAACGTGGCCGACGCCGTCGACTACTACGAGCGCGCCGTCGACCAGTACGCGGACACCGGCTTCTTCAACAACGCGATCGCGCTCTGCAACAAGATTCTCCGCTATTCGCCGGGGCGGGCGTCGGTCTATTACAAGCTTGGACGGATCAGCGCGAAGAAGGGGTTCACGAATGAGGCGCGCACGAATTTCCTCGAATACGCCGACCGCATGCAGAAGGCCGGCAACGTGGACGAGGCGTTTCGCGCGCTGACAGAATTCGCCGATCTCTGTCCGGACCAGGAGGAGATCCGCCTCATGCTCGCCGAACAGCTCACCAAGGCTGGGCGCGGCGACGAGGCGATCGAGCAATACCAGGTCTTGTACGAGCGCTGCGATCGTCAGGGGCGGCGAGACGATGCCCGGCACGTGCTCGAGCGCATGCGAGCCATCGACTCGAGCGTCGAGCCGCGCAAGGTCAAGCACGAGGAGCAGGACACGGACTCGGGTCTGGTCTTCCTCGATCTCGACGACGATGGATCGCCATCGGCGGCGCCGCCAGCGCCACGCGCGACGACCAGCCATCGACCGGCGGCCCCGCCGCGGCAATTCGCGCCGCCACCGCGAATCGTGCCCGCGCCCGAGCCACTACCGGAGCCGGAGCTCGAGCCGCTCGACGATGCGCTGCAGGAGGCGCTCGAAGGAATCACGCGCATCGGCGACGACGCCGAACCGCTCGAGATCATCTCGTCCGATTCCTTGCTCGGCCTCGAGCCAACGGGTCTCGTTGACGAATCCACGATGCTCGGCGCCTTGGACGGTGCCGGCACATCCGACATCGAGTCGGTCGATGCCTACGACGTGTCGGACTCGCCGGAGCAAAGCGACGCTCATCCATCGTTCGACGACGACGTACCGCTCGACGGGCTGCCCCTCGTCACCGTCGAATCCGAATCGGCCCTCGCCGCCGACCTCGAGGACGACCTGCTCGACGACGAACCGATCGTCGTACCGACGCCATCGGTCGCGCGTCGCGCGACGGTCGAGGCGGCACACTCGGTGGAGCTGCTGCGCGCGCGCGTAGACGAGTCGCCGAGCGATTGGCGTCTCCATCGCGACCTCGCCGAAGCGATGCTCGAAGCAGGCGAGCGGAGCGAGGGGATTCGGGAGCTCGAGTCCGCGATGTCGGGCGCCGAGCGATCGGGCGACCTCGATCTGGCTGCTTCGATCGCCGAGGAGATTGCGCGCCTCGAGCCCGACGTCGTCAAGCATCATCAAAAGCGCGTCGAGTACGCGTTCCGCACGAACGATCGTGCGCGGCTCATCGAAGCGTACATCGCCCTGGCCGACGTCTTGTTCCGCTCGGACCAGTCGGACAAGGCGCGGACGATTTATCAGCGAGTGCTCGACCTCGCGCCGGACGAGCCCCGCGCGCGCGCTGGACTGGATGCGCTCACGCGCGGAAGCGGCGAGGTGGAAGCCTTCCCGAGTATCACGCCGACGGTGGACCACCCCCCGATCCTCAACGAGCCGCGTGAGAAACCGGCGGCGGCACAGACGTCCCGGGGAACGAGTCGCGGGTCCGCGCCGACAAATGGATTCGTCGACCTGGGAGAATGGCTGCGCGAGACGGAGGCGCCGCGCGACACTCGCATGGTGGTTCCCGAGGCCGAGCCCAGCGGGGACGAAGAAGCCGACTTCGCCGACATGCTGCGCAAGTTCAAGCAGGGGATCGCGGAGAACGTGGCCGTCGAGGATTACCAGAGCCACTACGACCTGGCAATCGCCTTCAAGGAGATGGGACTCGTCGACGAAGCAATCGCCGAGTTCCAGAAGGCGCTCGGCAGTCCGGCGAATCGTCTGCCGACGTATGAGGCGCTCGGCCAGTGCTTCCTCGAAAAGAACCAGTTCAAGCTCGCCGCATCGATCCTCAACCGCGGGCTGCACGAGAACGCCAGCGAGGACCAGTTGGTTGGTATCTTATATTGGCTCGGGCGCGCCGCCGAGCTGCAGAACAACCCGGCCGAGGCGCTTGGCTACTACCAACGGGTCTTCGTGCTCGACATCCAATTCCGAGACATCGCCGATCGAATGAGCGCAGTGGAACGGGCGTGGCAATGAAAGGCGCGGTCGTCCGCGCTCGAACTCCGGCCTCGCGGGCGCTGCGGGAAATCCAGGCTCCGGTACGCGACCGCCTCGACACGGTAGTCGCGGAAATGCACGACATCGTCACCGACAATCTTCCCATCATTCGGGAAGTGAGCGCCCATCTGCTCCAGATGCGCGGCAAGATGTTCCGGCCCACGCTGGCGCTTCTCTCCAGCGCCGCGTCCGACACGCCGGAGCCCAGAGCCGTGGTGCTCGGAGCGGTCGTGGAGTTGATGCATCTCGCGACGCTGGTGCACGATGACTCGGTCGACCACTCGGTGCTCCGTCGCGGGCTGCCGACGGTGAACGCCCTGTTCAGCCATCAGGTTTCGGTGATCATGGGCGATTTTCTGTATTCACGCGCGCTCACCGCCCTTGTACGGCTCGGCGATCTCGAGATCCTGCGCATCGTCACGAACGTCGCGAACGAGCTGACGATCGGCGAGATGCGGCAGCTCGGCGCGGTGGACGCGCTCGCCTTTTCCGAGGACGAGTACCTGCACCTCATTCGCGCCAAGACGGCCTCGCTCATCGCGGGCGCGTGCGAGTCTGGTGCGCTGTGCGGCGCGGCAGAGTTCCGCCGGCCTCTGGCCGAATATGGCGACCGGCTGGGAATGGCCTTCCAGATCGCCGATGACATGCTGGATTACGCCGGTGACCAAGCCGTCACGGGCAAGCCCGGCGGCCTCGACCTGCGGGAACACAAGGTGACCCTGCCGTTGATTGCCGCGTTGCCGCGGATGTCCGGTGGTGCTCGCGGCCGGATCGACAAGCTGTTCGCCACCGAGGCGCCCTCTGACGAGCTGATCGCTGACGCGATCGGCATCGTGACCGAGTGCGGCGGGATCGACTACGCTCGTCAGCGCGGGGAACAGTTCGCCGATGACGCCGAACGGGCATTGCGCGTCCTTCCGGCGAGTCCTGTCCGGTCGGCCCTGACGGACGCCATCGCCTACGTCATGGATCGGCAGTCCTGACATGGCACGACGCGGATCATCAATGGCGCCACGCGGATCATCCAAGCATCGTCCGGGGTTCCATGCGATAGTGCTGGCGCTCGGGTTCATCGCCGGCGGCGCCATGCAACAGGCAGCGCGGATTTTATTCCCGGCTGGCGCCGCTAAAGAGTTCTTAACGGCCGGGGTTACAGCTTCGGTTGGCCCATTGCCCATCGATCTGGTTATAATGAGGTTTGCGCTAGGGCCCGTAGCGATCGATGTTTCACTACTGAGCCTCGTCGGCGTGCTCGTCGCCTACCTCATCGCTCGATCGCTCTTCTAGGAGAAGGTATGAATTTCGGCAATCTGGGTTTCACCGAACTGCTGATGATCCTGGTCATCGTTCTGGTGCTGTTTGGCGCCAGACGGGTCCCGGAGATCGGCGCGTCGATCGGCAAGGGCATCCGCGAGTTCAAGAAGAACATCAGCGAAGCCGACCGCGAGATTCGCGAACCGATTCGCGAGTCGCTGCGCGAGGCGCGTTCCGCCGAGCCGCTCGGCGCGGGGGAAGCGGCGAGTGCTCGCCGCACCGAAGAAGAGGCGGTGCGCCCGGAGCCGAAGCGACTGATGTAGCTCGATCGCTCGACCGAAGCGCTGGCGCGAATTACCGGCGTGCGAACGGCAAAGGGCGGCCCAATCGGGCCGCCCTTGTGCGTTGTGACTGGAGCGCGACCAGCGCCCACCGTGCGTTGCGCGGGGGCTAGACCTGCTGCCGCCGCAATGCGGCGTTGATCTCCTTACGCCGGTCGACGACCTTGGCCGCCTTGCGGAGGTCCTGCAAGAACATCTGCACCCGCTGTTCGCGAAGCTGCTGCAAGCGCGCCGTCTTCTGCGCTTCTTTCTGCGCTACCCACGCCGAGCTGTCCGCCACGATGCGCTTGTCGACCCGGAGGACGTCGGCCGAGTTGCTGGTCTGCACGGGCTGGCTCACGGCACCGACCGGAAGCGCGAACGCGGCGCCAATGGCCTCCGTGAATTGCCCCAGAGCAGGGACCGCCGAGCCGCGCGCGAACATCGGCGACTGCTCGACTTTCTTGCCCGCCTGCTGTGCGGCAGCCTCCAGAGTGCTCGTCGCGGCCGCGGCCGCCAACTTTTGTGCCTCGGGCATCACCTTGTCGACGGCTTTGGCCTGCGCCACGCGCGCTCGAACCTGATCTTGCACGTTCTCGAATGTGGCGTCGCCGCCGATGTGGAGCGAGTCGAGGCGGGCGAGGTAGTAACCGTTCTCGTCATCGAACATCTCGCTCGTCTCGCCCGGTCTCGCGCCGCCGAACGCCCATGCGCTCACACTTGGAACGACCTGGCCATTGGACGTCGCTGGCGCGTTCTCGAACGCTTCAACGTGACGGATCTTGAGGCCAAGTCGCTTGGCCGCGCTATCGAGTTTGCTGCCGTCTTCACTCGACGCCGCAATGCGCGACAGCGTGTCCGCCAGCTGGTCGACGCGCGTCGTCGCGCTGTCGCTGGCCTGAATCGGGATCAGGATGTGATGCAGGGACAGCGTGTCGCCCTTGCGGCTGTCGAGCCGGATGATGTGGAATCCGAACGGTGACAATACCGGCTGAGACACCTCGCCCGGTTTCAGCGCGTCTGCCGCCTTGGAGAACTCAGGCACGTAGCGGGTCTTTGGAGCGGGGCCCAGGTCTCCCCCTTTGGCGCCCGAGACGCTGTCGGAGGATTCGCGCTTCGCGGCGTCATCGAACTTTTCGGCGCCGTTTACAATCGAGTCGCGCAGCGCCTGCGTGTGCGCGCGCGCCGCGGCAGTATCGGCCGCTGTGACGACCCGCGGGATGATCGCGACGGAAAGGACGGCCCTGCCGACGCTCTGGAATTCATCCTTGTGGCTGCCGAAATAGGCGCGCGCATCTGCGTCGCTCACGGCCTTGATCGCGGCGGCGTCCACCGTCGGCGCGAAGGTGACGAAGCTCACCTGCGCGCTATCGTGCTGGTCGCGCCAGGCACGCCATAGCTCGGCGTCGGTGACATACACCCCCGACGACACCTGATCGAGCAGTTTTTCGCGCGGGATCTCCGACCGATAGTAGGATTCGAGCTGCAGCAGCAGGCCGCCCTGGCGGGCCTGCGGGCTGGCAAGGAGGCGCTGGTATTTTTCCGGATCGAACCTGCCATCCGTCTGCAGCTCGGGTGCAGCCGTGATCCACGGCGGCGGGGCGTAGCGCGCGAACTCACGGACTTCATCGTCGGTGACGACGATGCCGCGGCGGCGGTACTGGTCGGCGAGCAGCACTTCGGCAACCATCTGGTCGAAGATGGCGTTCTCGATGCGCCGCGTGTCGTCCTGCGACAGCGATCGGCCCGATCGCTGCTGCTCGGATTGGATTTGATTCTGGACCCTGATCTGGTAGTCCCGATACGGGATCTCCTGGCCGTTGACCACGGCGACCGCTGTCGTCGGCGTCACCGGCGTGCGGCCCATCAGGCCCGACGTTTCGTAAAGCAGGAAGCCCCCAACGAACACCAGGGCGACGAGCACCCAGATGTACTTCGCCAGGCTCCGCATCTGCTGCAGCACGAGATGGAACTCCGAAGCGCGGAAATGGAAGGGAATTACAGACCGGACAAGCTCGTGAAGTTAGGGACCCGGATGCGCTAAAATCAAGTGAGGATGTGACTTCTGATTGACTCACGCCGTC
>DATJHY010000167.1:0-3185 GCA_035493635.1 Gemmatimonadaceae bacterium
CACGAGCCGTTCGCGTTCTCGGCCCCGCTCGGCATGCCGGAGTACGACCCCATCCGTCACAGTGCGCGCTTCGCCGCCGTGATCAAGGGCTATGGACTGGACCCGGCGGAGTTTGGCGCCAGCATCGGAGCGGTGCGCTGATGGCCGGCGATCTCCACGCGCAACAGCAGCGCGCGTTCGATCCGCTGAGCACAGCCCTCGCCGACCGATACCGTATTGAGCGCGAGCTCGGTGCGGGCGGTATGGCGACGGTGTACCTCGCGCACGATCTGAAACACGATCGCAACGTCGCGCTCAAGGTTCTCAAACCGGAGCTCGCCGCCGTCCTGGGCGGCGAGCGATTCCTGGCCGAGATCAAGACCACCGCGAACTTGCAACACCCGCACATCCTCGGCCTCTTCGACTCGGGGCAAGTCGATGGCACGGTCTTTTACGCCATGCCGTTCGTCGAGGGCGAATCGCTGCGCGACCGGCTCGCCCGCGAGAAGCAGCTCCCGATCGATGATGCCATCCGAATCACCACCGAAGTCGCCGACGCGCTCGAGTACGCGCACGAGCATGGCGTGATCCACCGCGACATCAAGCCCGAGAACATTCTGCTTCACGGTGGTCACGCGCTCGTCGCCGACTTCGGGATCGCGCTCGCGGCGAGCACCACCGGCGGCACCCGGATGACCGAAACGGGGATGAGCCTCGGCACGCCGACCTACATGAGTCCCGAGCAGGCGCTGGGCGAGCGCACACTCGACGCGCGCACCGACGTGTACGCGCTGGGCTGCGTCCTTTACGAAATGCTCACGGGCGACCCGCCGTTCACGGGCTCGACCGCGCAAGCGATCGTCGCCAAGGTGCTCACCGACAGGCCGGCGCCGATCGTTGCGCAACGCGACCGAGTGCCGCAGCATGTCGAAGACGCGGTGCTCGCCGCGCTCTCCAAGCTTCCCGCCGATCGACCGTCGAGCGCCGCCGTGTTCGCCGCGATGTTGCAGGGACGAACAACGGCGGCGCTGGCGGGCAGACCGAAGCCTGCGCGCGACGTCGCCGTCGAGCGGCGAGTATGGATGCTTGGCGCCGGATTGATCGCGGCAAGCGCGCTCGCCGTTGTGGGCTGGCTCAGGCCCCACCGCGCCGAGTCGCCGATCCTCCGGTACGAGCTCTCGCTCGCCGGCGACGAACAACTTGGCACCGCAGCCTCCAATTTCCGGATCGCGATTTCGCGCGACGGCAAGCGGCTGGCGTTCGTCCGCACCCGCGTCGGCGGATCACTGCTCTGGATCCGCCGCCGCGACGAGCTGCAAGCGGAGCCACTGCCCGGAAGCGATGGGGTCGACGGTTCGGCGTTCTCGCCCGATGGCGAGCATATCGCCTTTCTCCGCGGTCCAGGCACGCGCAGCGAGCAACTCATGGTGGCATCCTGGAACGGAGCTCCGCCGGTCGTCGTCGCCGACAGCGGATTGGGCGTGGACGGGCTGAGCTGGGGCGACGACGGCTACATCTACTGCGACGGTCTTACCGGCGCGAATGGCGTCACCGGGTTGGTGCGGATGCAACCGGATGGCAGCGGCCGCGAAATCGTCACACTCGTCGACACAGCACACGGCGAGAGCGATCATGTCTGGCCCAACGCGCTCCCCGGCGGAAAGGCGGTTCTCTTCACCATCCGCCGCCGGATGGGGCCCGCGGTCGCCGTGCTCGACCTCGCGACCCGTCGGACCCGCGTGCTGCTCTCCGGAGCGAACGCAGTCTACGTCCTGCCGGGATACATCGTCTACACCGCCGATGCCAAATCGCTTGTCGCGGCGCCGTTCGACGCTCGGAGCCTGCAGATCACCGGTCCGGGTATCACGCTCGCATCGGTCGCTCCGTCGACGCGCGAGGCCGTCGAACTCGCGGCTGCCGCGAGCGGCGCACTGGTGTATCTGGACGGCGGCGGCCAGGACGAATTCGGGCTCCCCGTGTGGGTCGACCAGTCGGGCCACGCCACGCCGGTGAATCCGCTGTTCCCCGACTCCGTCACCGGCATCGCGCTGTCGCCCGATGGCGGACGGCTGGCGGTGAGCACCGAGACCAGCAGTCCCAGTGGCAATGCCGGCACGGAGCGACTTTTCCTCTCGGTACTGCCCGGAGGCGCGTTGACACCACTCGTGACTCCCGGAGAGCGGAACAGGATGCCGCAATGGACGCCCGATGGCGCCTGGATCACGTACCTCTCCGATCCACGGAACACCGGCGGCGTCGGCGAGCTGTGGCGCGTTCCTGCCGACGGCGCCGGCAACGCTGAGCGCCTCTCGTCGCAAGACGATTTTGGATCGGCGTGGATTTCACACGAGTGGTTCGTAGCGACGCGATCACGAGACAGGTCCGGGTCGTCGACCGGCGGCACCAAGATCGTCGCGCGCCGCGTGCAGGGCGACTCCGCCTTCGTGCCGCTCCTCGGGACGGGCGCGAACGAGTCCATGCCTCGGCTCTCCCCTGACGGCCGCTGGCTGGCCTACGTCTCGGATGAATCGGGCAGCTGGCAGCTCTACGTGCGCCCGTTTCCGAACGCGAACGCCGGGAAATGGGCGGTGTCAAGCGAAGGCATCATGTCGCCGCCGCTGTGGGCACCCGATGGCCGGACGATCTACTATGTGGACCGGGCCAGCCAGGTCGTCGCGTCGTCGATCGACGCAGCCGGGACGACGCTGCGAATTGGACGACACCAGGGCCTGTTCGATGCCACGCGGTATCTCGTGTCGGGGTTCGGCAGCTGGGACATCAGCCATGACGGCAAGCGATTCCTGATGTTGCAGCGGACGGCGCAGCGATCGTCGACGCGCATGTTCGTGATCGAGAATCTGCCGGCGCTGCTCGAGCGCGCCTCCGAGACGCGGCATTGATGGGCCGCATGGGATGACCACTGATCTTCGCGCGCAGCTCCAGCCGGCGCTCGGCGCCGCCTACACCATCGAGCGCGAGCTCGGCGCCGGCGGCATGTCGCGCGTCTTCCTCGCCGAGGACACGCGACTCGGACGACGCGTCGTCGTCAAGGTACTCTCGCCGGACCTGGCGCATGGGCTGAGTGCCGAGCGGTTCGAGCGCGAGATCAAGCTCGCGGCGCGGCTGCAGCATCCGCACATCGTACCCTTGCTCGCCGCCGGCCACGTCGATGGCTTGCCCTACTATACGATGCCGTACGTCGCCGG